>JBJTIO010000043.1:0-3778 GCA_046095045.1 Actinomycetota bacterium | reverse complement strand
CTCCTCGAAGGTGACCCGTTCGACTTCGTGGTGTCGATCGTTACCGAGCCCAGTGACACCGTCGAGTCGGGGCGCGTGACGAGAACGAGCCCCAACATCGGCAGCCAAACCACCAAGAGTTCGCCGATCACGTTGTACGTGTCGAGTGGTCAGGCCACCGACAACCTGATCGTGGTCACCGGTCTACGCGAGAGCGAGGCCCGCAACGCGTTGCTCGGTTACCGCGTGGTGGTGGAGTACATCGATGTTCCGGCCGGAAGTGCGAACGACGGACTCGTCATCGCCCAGGATCCGAGCGCCGGAGTACCGGTCGCTCCCGGAGCACGCGTGCTGTTGAAGGTGGGCAAGGCCATCACTCCGGCCACGACCACGACGACACCAACAACCACGACGACGACCACGACCATTCCCTGAGGCGACGATCGTCTAGGCGACGGTCAGCGACACATGTCGAGGAAGTTGCGAATCATCGCGTGACCGCTACCGGTGAGGATGCTTTCCGGATGGAACTGCACCCCTTCGACCGGCAATGAGGTGTGGCGGACGCCCATCACGATGCCGTCGTCGGTTTCGGCGGTGATGCTCAAGCAATCGGGGATGCTGGCGCGGTCGATCACCAACGAGTGGTACCGAGTCGCGGTGACCGGATTGTCGACTCCAGCGAACACGCCGACGTCGCGATGGCGGACCGGGCTGGTCTTGCCGTGCATCAGGTGGGGAGCCCGCACCACTTGGCCACCGAAGACGTGGCCGATGGCCTGGTGACCGAGACACACCCCGAAGACCGGCGTGTTGCGTTCGGCGAAGGGAACGATCGCGTCGCAGATGATGCCGGCGTCCTCGGGACGCCCGGGACCGGGTGACAGCAGCACCCCGCCAACATCGAGGGCCAAGGCCTCGGCGACGGTGAGTTCGTCGTTTCGCCGAACCACCGGCTCGGCTCCCAACTCGCCGACGTATTGCACCAGGTTGTAGACGAAGCTGTCGTAGCTGTCGATCACCAACACTCGGGTCATCGAACCAGCCTGCCACTACACTGCGTCCCGTGGCACCCCCGAAAAGGAAAACAGGCGGACGCACGACTCCGAAGGGCACCAAACCCGGTTCGGCGACCAACCCGACGCACAACGAGCACGGCGTGTCGGCATCGACCCGCTACACACCGCCGGTTCCCTCGTACGTGAAGGAGAGCCCACGCTGGGTTCCGATCCTGATGTTCGCCCTGTTCATCGTCGGGGCCCTCGTGATCCTGCTCTATTACTTGGGTGCGGTGCCCGGAGGTCGCAGCAACTACTACTTGGTCGCTGGATTGGCCTTCATCCTTGGGGGTTTGTACACAGCCACGAAGTACCACTAACGCCCTCATCAGGCTTTTTAGTGCGAAAACGCATCCCCAACCTGTGGATAACGTCGGGGATAATGACAGGCGTGTAATCCCTGGTCATTCGACCGGAGCGACCAAATCCATGTCTTCTTGGCAATGACGCGGCGGGGGCGGGTCCTCCTCGGGCGCGAGCATGGTCTTGATCTCGAGACCGCACACCGAACAGCGGTACTTCACGTTTACCTTGCGCAGTTCACCCTCGGGCGGAGGCGGCGGAAGAGGCGTGGTCATGCTGCGCAACATGCCCACGCCGACCCGCCACAAGAACAGGAACAGCAGGGCCGCGCCGAGCAGCCAGATGATCCCGGCCAGATCCATCAGGCGCGACCCATCAGAGACGTTCGATGATGGTGGCGTTGGCCATGCCGCCACCTTCGCACATTGTCTGCAGGCCGTAGCGACCGTTGGTGCGCTCGAGTTCGTGCAGCAGGGTCGTCATGAGACGCGCACCGGAGCAGCCGAGCGGGTGACCGAGAGCGATCGCCCCGCCGTTGGGATTGACCTTCTCCATGTCGGGATGAAGTTCCTTCTCCCACGCCAGCACCACGGACGCGAAGGCCTCGTTGATCTCGATCACGTCCATGTCGCCGATCGACAGACCCGCACGCTCGAGCACCTTGTGCGTCGCCGGGATCGGCGCGGTCAGCATGAAGCGCGGATCGTCACCCGCCAGGCTGAAGTTCACGAATCGCGCGCGAGGGGTGAGTCCCAGCGCGGCGGCCTTGGCCTCGCTCATGATCAACACCGCGGCGGCGCCGTCGGTGATCTGCGACGAGTTCCCGGCCGTCACCCGACCACCGTCCTCTTCACTGCGGAAGGACGGCTTCAGCTTGCCGAGACTCTCCATGGTGGTGTCGCGCAATCCCTCGTCGCGGGTCATCGGCTGTCCCTCCGAATCGAGAACTGGAAGGATCTCGCGCTCGAATCGACCCTCGGTGGTCGCCCGCGCGGCACGGCTCTGCGACTGCACGCCGAAACGATCCATGTCGTCGCGCGAGATCTTCCATTTGTCGGCGATCAATTCGGCCGACACACCTTGCGGCACGAGTCCGCCGTCATTCTGATAGCGCGCGATCGCACGAGGTCCGAACGGCCAGCCATACTTGCCGTCGGCCATCGCCGAACCCATCGGCACCCGCGTCATCACCTCGACACCTGCCGCCACCACGATGTCGTACGCACCGGCCATCACGCCTTGCGCGGCGAAGTGCGCCGCTTGTTGCGACGAACCACATTGCCGATCGATGGTGGTTCCCGGCACGGCCTCGGGCCAGCCGGCCGCCAGCACCGCGTTGCGCGCGATGTTCGTCGACTGCTCGCCGACCTGCATCACGCATCCCATCACCACGTCGTCGATCAGACCCGGATCGAATCCGTTGCGCTCGACCATGGCCGCCATCACTTCGGCCACGAGATCGACTGGGTGCCAATCCTTCAACTTTCCGTTGCGCTTGCCGAGCGGTGTGCGAATGGCATCGACGATGACTGCGGTGTTCATGGGGGCTCCTCGTTTCGGATGCCGCAAGTCTGCTGTGTGCCGGGCCTCGTGGGCTAATCAGGGCTTGAAAGGCGCGATCTTCGTCAGTGCGCGGGCCATGGCGGCCACGTCGGTCTCCGACAATTCGCTCGCGAAAGCCTTCTGGATGGCGCGCCGATACACGATGTTGGCGTCACGCCACATCAAGCGACCAAGGCGAGTGAGTCGCACCATCACCGCACGATTGTCGTCCTCGGTCGGTGCGGGCTCGCGCGTCACAAAGCCTCGCTCGACCAGTGAATCGATGCGACGAGACAGGCTGCTCGGCACGGCGGTGAGCAAATCGCACAGCTCCTTGACGCGCAACTGATCGTCGTTGTTCGCCAGCACGGCGAGAAGATCGAATTGGGGGAGCGACAGATGGAACTCGTCGGCCATCTCGGCTTCGATGACGCGTGCCACCACCTCGCCGGCGACCTGGAAGTTGCGCCACAGCGCCACTCGTTCGGCATCCAGTCTGGGCATCGCTCACCTCCCCCACGGGAAGTCTCCCAGAAGATCGTTCAGGTTGCAACAAAAGTGCGCGCCAACTCCATCGCGGTGTCGAACGACGCCCGCTCACCGATCAACTTTCTGAAAGGCATCAATTGACGCGGACGACTCACGCCGAGCGCGGCGACCAAGCGACCGTTGCTCTCGTAGAGGGTGACGAACTGCCGATCGTCGGGTGATCCGACGACGACATGCGTCGTCTCTCCACCCTCGGCGCGACCGACGAACTGAATGCGAGCGTCGAACTGATCGCTCCAGAAGAACGGCACCTCGGAGTACGGAGTGCGCTCGGAGCCCGTCATCTCGGCAAGACGAGTGCGAGCCGCCGCGGCGCCTTGTTCGGAGGCGGTGGTCCAGTGTACGAC
>JBJTIO010000042.1:0-15798 GCA_046095045.1 Actinomycetota bacterium | reverse complement strand
GTCCAGAACACCAAACCCAACGCGTGCTTCATTTCGGTGTCGTGTGTGTCGGCGGGGAACTGCACCGCCGCCGGATACTTCAAGAATGCGGCTGGTCGTAATGAGGCGTTCACGCAGACGTCGACGGGTGGTGTGTGGGCGACGGCGCGACCGGCGTCCTTCGCTACAGGTGTCCAGAACACCAACCCCAACGCGAGTTTAAGGTCGGTGTCGTGTGTGTCGGCGGGGAACTGCACCGCCGTCGGATCATTCAGGAATGCGGCTGGCGGTTTTGAGGCGTTCACGCAGACGTCGACGGATGGTGTGTGGGCGGACGGGCAGCCGGCGTCGTTCGCCTCCGGTGTCCAGAACACCAACCCCAACACGGGCTTCCGTTCGGTGTCGTGTGTGTCGGCGGGGAACTGCACGGCCGCCGGATGGTTCAGGAATGCGGCTGCGGGCGGGTCTTCTTACGAGGCGTTCACGCAGAGCGCAACAGCGCCGGTCGCGCCGACGCCGACGACGGTTGCGCCGACGCCGACGACGGTTGCGCCGACGCCGACGACGGTTGCGCCGACGCCGACGACGGTTGCGCCGCCGAGTCTTCCCGAGACGGGATCGGACGGACGGGTCAATGTTCTGATCGGACTATCGCTACTACTGCTCGGATTCGGATTCGGATTGCGGGCCTGGCGCCGTCTGTCTTTGTAGGCGAAGGATGGTGGGGCGCGGTTTCCGCCCCAGCCAACTAGCCTGAAAGGCACGTCGGTGCAGTGTTCCGGGCGAGTTTCGCTCCGGGTTCGGCTCCGCCTCCGCGCCTTTAGCTCAGTCGGTAGAGCATCGGACTTTTAATCCGTTGGTCGAGGGTTCGAGCCCCTCAGGGCGCACAACCGATCCGGTGGTTGGCGAGTGTTGCCGGCCCGCAACCGTGAGAGACTGCGCACGTGAGCCACGACAACATCAGCCTCTCGCGTTCCGGTGCCATCACCACCCTCACGCTCGACCGCCCGGAGAAGCGCAACGCCCTATCGCTCGACACGATGCTCGAGATCATCGATGCGTTGCAGACGATCGGGGCGTCCGACGCCGATGGCGTGATCATCGCCGCGAACGGTCCGGTGTTCAGCGCCGGTCACAACTTCGCTGACATGGCGGGTGCGTCGTCCGAACTCACGCATCACCTCTTCGAGACGTGCACGCGCATGATGGACGCGATTCAGAACATTCCGCAACCGGTCATTGCGCGCGTTCATGCGTTGGCCACGGCCGCGGGTTGCCAACTGGTGGCATCGTGCGACCTGGCCATCGCGGCGCAGTCGGCATCGTTCGCCTTGCCCGGTGGCAAGGGTGGCCTGTTCTGTCACACGCCCCTCGTCGCGGTGTCGCGCAACATCGGTCGCAAGCGCGCTCTCGAGATGGCTCTCACCGGTGATCCGATCTCGGCCGAACTGGCCGCCGAATGGGGGCTCGTCAACCGCGTCGTCCCCGACGACGAACTCGATCACGCGGTGCTCGACCTCATCACGCGCGCCACTCGGGGCTCGGTGTGGAGCAAAGCCATGGGCAAGCGGACCTTCTACGACCAGATCGGACTCGATCAACCGATGGCCTACGAGATCGCCATCGACGTGATGACCAACGCCGCCGTGTCGCCCGACGCCCAAGAAGGCATCGACGCGTTCCTCAACAAGCGCCATCCCGAGTTTCGCGAGCGACCGTAGAGTGGTCGTATGAGCGCCACCGTTTTTCGCGTGCCTGGTATGACGTGCGGTCATTGCAAGCAGGCCGTTACCACGGAACTCTCGAAGATCTCCGGAGTCACCGCTGTCGACGTCGACCTCGACACCAAGTCGGTGACCGTCACCAGCGAAGGCGCGCTCGATTGGAACACCATCGCGGATGCCGTCGATGAAGCCGGATTCGAAGCCGTTGCCGGTTGACGAACCGGTCGTTCTCGCCGTCACCGGAATGACGTGCGCCGCGTGTGCGGCCCGCATCGAGAAGAAACTGAACCGACTCGACGGTGTGGTGGCGACCGTCAACTACGCCACGGCGAAAGCCACCGTCACGGGTGTCGAGCACCGACCCGACGCCTCACAATTGGTGTCCGTCATCGAAGCGCTCGGATATGGAGCGGTTGCTCCGAGTGTCGATGTCGGCGAATCGACGGTCGAGATCGCCACCGAGGCGCACCTCGTCGACATTCGTCGTCGACTGATGGTGGCAATCGTCGGGGCCGTTCCGGTGATGGCTATGTCGATGATCTCGGCGTTGCAGTTCGACGGTTGGCAGTGGGTTGCCCTCGTTCTCGCTCTGCCGGTGTCGACATGGAGCGCGCTTCCTTTCCATCGGTCGGCGTGGCGCAACGCGCGTCATCGCACCACCACGATGGACACTCTGGTGTCACTTGGCGTGATCGCCGCGATGGCCTGGAGCCTGTGGGCATTGCTGTTCGGCAACGCGGGTGAGATCGGGATGACGATGGACATGTCGTTCGTGCCCCGCACCGGGTCGCACCATGGAATGGTTGTCCACGACGAGATCTATCTCGAAGTGGCCACGACACTCGTCGCGTTCATCCTGGCCGGTCGGTGGTTCGAGGTGCGGTCGCGTCGTCGTGCCGGTGACGCGCTACGCGCATTGTCGAACCTCGGCGCCAAGACGGTCACTCTGTGGCGCGAGGGCACCGAGACCACGATCCCGATTGGCGCCCTCGGTGTGGGCGAAACCTTCGTGGTGCGTCCGGGCGAGACGGTGGCCACCGACGGCGTGGTGGTCGACGGAGCGAGTGCGATCGACGCCAGCATGATCACCGGTGAGAGTGTTCCGGTCGAATGCCGAACGGGCGACGTGATCACCGGTGGCACGCTGAACACCAACGGTCGCTTGTTGGTTCGCGCCACCCGCATTGGTCGCGACACGGTGCTGGCGCAGATGGCGCGCTTGGTGGAGCGCGCCCAAGATGGCAAGGCGCCGGTGCAGCGACTGGCCGACAAGGTGAGCGCGGTGTTTGTCCCGGTGGTGATCGCCTTGTCGATCGCGACCCTCGTCGGCTGGCTGGTGGTCAGTGGTGACACGCAACGATCGTTCGAGGCCACGGTCGCGGTGTTGGTGATCGCGTGCCCCTGCGCGCTCGGTTTGGCCACGCCGGTTGCACTCTTGGTGGGCACCGGTCGAGCGGCGCGCGAGGGCATCATCATCAAGGGTGCGCACGTGCTCGAGGCAACGCGGGCCGTCGACACGATCGTGTTCGACAAGACCGGCACGCTCACGACCGGTGTGATGACGTTGCAGAAAGTCGACGAGATCGAACCCGGCCACTTGCCGGCGGTGTTGGCGGTCGAATCGAACAGTGAGCACCCCATCGCGCGCGCGATCGTGCGCGGACTGCGTGAAGGAGGTGTCGAAGCCGCGTCCAACGTCGAACGTTTCGAGAACAGTCCGGGCATCGGTGTGTCGGCGTTGGTCGACGGCTCGACAGTCGCGATCGGTCGGGCCGTTGGCGGTGATGATTCCGGTGCGACCGTGGTCGAGGCCCGTGTGGGCGCTCGGGTTGTCGCCCGCTTCCATGTGAGCGACGAGGTCAAGAGCGACGCTCGCGTGATCGTCGATCGCTTGCGGTCGCTCGGCACTACACCGATGATCGTGTCGGGTGACGCCGAGGGTGCGGTGCGGCGCGTGGCCGATGTGGTCGGCATCGATCGCACGCACAGTGCGGTGCTGCCCGACGACAAGTTGCGCATCGTGCACGAGTTGCAAGCCAACGGCGCGATCGTGGCGATGGTCGGTGATGGCGTGAACGACGCGGCCGCGTTGGTGGCCGCCGACCTCGGCATCGCGATGGGCACGGGCACCGACGCCGCGATGGAGGCCGGCGATCTCACGATCGTCGATGGTGATCTGGCCAAGGTGCCGCGCGCTCTCGCGATCAGCCGCCGCACGTTGCGCATCATCCGCACCAATCTCTTCTGGGCCTTCGCCTACAACGTGGCCGCGTTGCCGTTGGCGGTGGCTGGCTTGATGAATCCGGTCATCGCGGGGTTGTCGATGGCGCTGTCGAGTGTGTTCGTGGTGTCGAACAGTTTGCGTCTTCGGCGCTGACGGTCAGTATCTCTCGGGCTCGTCGCAGTGCCGACGCGCGTCGATTGCGGGCCGAACGAGCGTTGATTCCCAGCTCGTCGGCGATCTCCGACGAATTGACGTCGTGCATCACGGTGCGCAGCATCACCATGTCGTTAGTCGACAGACCGAGTCGTTGCAGATCGGCGAGCAGAGCCTCCACCTCACCGACCGAGGCGACCGGATCCTCACCACCGTGCGCGCGCGAGTATTGGGCGGCGGCCAGATCGAGGGCGAGGTCGCCCACCACGGATTCTTCGGTGGAACTCTTCAGGCGCTTGTCGCGCACGAACGTCGCGTACTCGATGTCGCGCACCAGGTTGCCGGCCACGTGCACGGGTCGTCGATCGATGGGGTAGCGCCGAATCACGACCCACGCCGCCGACACGATCATCTCGAAAGCACCGTTGGTGCCGTTGTCGACTATGGGGCCACGCTTGTTGGCCATTTTCAACATCGCGGGGAGAAGTCTCTGCAGCATCACCCGTGCCGCGAGCTCGTCGGTGGCAGCGCGGCGCTGGATGATCGCGAGGTACGAGTCGGCGTCGTCGTCCTCGGCGACCCCATCGAGGCCCGACCGCACCAGGATCTCGTCGAGGTGGGCGATCGACAGGCCGGGCAATCCCCATTCGTTCACCGCGCGCAACACCCGTCGGTTGGTGCACATGGCGAACCACTCGTTGTAGAGCGCGTGAGCGACCGGGATGCGCGTCGAGATGGTCGGTCGGCCACTGCGCGACACGGTGTGCAGATCGGACCGAATCTGACAGGGCAGATCCCACGGCTTGAGTGACGGTGGTTCGGTTGTCGTTGTGTGGTTCATGCCCCGACCACATCGCACGACCCTCACCGCACGCCCACCACGAATCACCCGGACCCTCTCCGGGTCTCACAGGTGAGACCGCCGGTGAGCGTGAGCAGGCACAAGATGCCCGTGACCGCTCGCGCCTTTCACCGCCCACCGCCGTCTCCGTGGAACGCTCCCGTCGCGCCGACGCCACCCGAGCCGCTCCCGCCGCGAGTCGAGCTGGGGGTCGCCGAATCGGGACGCTGGTTGATGATTCTCCCCGGCGTGCTCACCGCGGTTCTGTTCGGGTGGGTCACCGGGCACGCGACCATGGCGATCGTGTCGGTCGCGGCCGCCGTGATGAGCGGAGTGGTGTGGTGGGTCGACGCAAAACGTCGCGATCGCCGTCGTCGACGCGACGAACAACGCATGCTCGACGAGCACCGAGAACGGGTCGATCAGTACGTCGCGCGATGGCGGGTTTTCGAGCACGAACTTGCCGAGCGCCGTCGATACGAGTTCGTGTTGGTCCATCGACTGGTGGCGCTCGTCGCCGACGGAGACGAGCGAATGTGGCACCGACGACCACACCGTCACGATGATGCGTGGCTCGTGAGCGTTGGTCGCTCCAGTCGCTCCGTGCCGGTCCCTCACACCGATCGGTGGATCGACGTCGTCGACGATCCGCGCCTCGTCGGCGTCAGGCCCGGAACGATGGTCGGTGTGCACGGCACGCGAGCGGGTGATGTGGTGCGGAACATCGTCGCCCAACTGGCCGTTCGGATCGGTCCGGCCGATTGGTGCCTCCGCGCTCGACCCGGGCCGATCGAACGTGTCGCCGGTGTCGGGCGACTGCCGCACGCCCGCGCTTCGGCACCGCACACGTTGTTGTTGGTCGATCACCTCAGCGTGAGCGATCCGGACGAGCGCACGTGCGTGGTGGTGTTGGCCCCGGAGCGTGCGGCGCTGCCCGCGCATTGCGACGTGATCATCGATGCGAATGACGAACGCTTCGATGGCTTCGATGTGGCTTCGACCGAAGCGCTGAGTCGCACGTTCGAGAGATGGATCGACCCGTGCGCGACGTTGGCGATCGAATGTGACGATCGTCCGGCGGTTCGATCTCAACTTGCTGCCTGCATTGGTCGCGATGACGTTGGTGACGAGATGTGGATCGACATAGTGAGTGACGGACCCCACGCTGTGGTGGTGGGAACCACGGGTTCGGGCAAGAGCGAGATGTTGGTGCGTTGGCTGACCGAACTCATGGCCCGCAACGACGCGACGGAGTTGCAGGTCGTGACCATCGACTACAAGGGCGGAGCCTTCGCCGATCGCTTGGCCCCATGGCCCCACGTGGTTGGCGTCATGACCGATCTCGACGCGAGCGAGGTGCGGCGGGTGCTCGCGGCACTACGCCATGAGACCGTCGTGCGTGAGAGATTGTTGCGCGAACACCGCGTGGCGTCGCTCGACGACGTTCGATGCGGATCGATCGCTCCGCGACTGATCGTGGTGGTCGACGAAGTGGCGGCTCTGCGCGCCCGCGCCCCAGAATTCGCCGAGCAATTGATCGACATCGCCCAACGCGGACGATCGCTCGGCATGCATCTGGTGATGGCGACGCAACGTCCGCGTGCTCTCGGCGCCGACATCGTGGCCAACAGCGACATTCGTGTCGCGTTGCGAGTGCAGAACGCTCACGACGCGGTCGACATCGTGGGGTCGTCGGAGGCCGCGGGCTTCGATCGCCGTACTCCGGGTCGCGCGACTCTCGCACTGTCGGGTGCGTCGGCATGCACGTTCACGGTCGCGCGCGCGATCACTTCGCCGCCGATCGACCCGATCCGCCCCGAACCGTTGTGGCGATCGGCGTTACCCCACCGTCTGGAACCGAGCTCTCACACGTTGGCTGTGATCGACGATGTCGAACATCGTGTGCACCACCGACTCGCGACGGTCGATGGCTGGTGGCTCGTGCTGGGGGAGCCGGACGATCGTTCGGCGGTGGTGAGATCGATCGCGGCGGACGTCGACCCCATCGTGTTGAGTGCCCGAGAATGCGACGCCCAATTGGTGCATCGCACGGTGCTCGCACTCGAGAGCCGACGCGAGTCGCGCCTCGTGATCGACGGCATCGATGACATCGTGACCCATCGACTGGTCGACTCCGCGGCCCGGTCGGCGTGGGCCCGACTCGAACGTTGTCTCGCCGAGGGAAACCTCGACGTGATCGTGGCGACCGCGACCCGCGAGTCGGCGGTGCCCACCGTCGTTCGTGACCGGTGCTCGCGTGTTTTCCGCGTGATCGATCGCACGGGAGGATTCGAGACTCGTCTCGATGGCGTGTCGGTCGAGGGTCGGTTCGTCGACGCATCGACGGACGTCGTGACGCGTTCTATATCCCGCGTGCCCGATCGCATCGTCGGCGATTACTTCGCGGTGGGTCTCGACGATGACGTGGCGGTGCGACCACCCGACGACTTGCCGTGGCGCGTGGTGATCATCGGTGAGAGCCAATCGGGTCGATCGAACGCGTTGCGCGCCATCGGCGAGGAGTGGCGACGGCACCACTCGCGGCCGGGTTGTTCGCGGACCGATCGTCGCCTGTTGATCGTCGATCATGACGAGAGCCTCGATCCGGGGCTCGCCGACCGCGCGGACGTCGACATCGTGGTCGCGGTCGATCCCATCGATCTGCGGCGCGACCATGAAAATCCCGCGCACGTGATCCGACGACATCGCACCGGATTGTTGCTCGGGCGGTCGATGATCGATCACCCCGATTTGTTGGGCGTCACTCCACCACCGCGCCCGTACGCGCCACGACCGGGTCGCGGCGAATGGGTGCGACGCGGTATCGCGATGGGCGTCGTGCAGGTGACCATCTGACAGAATTTGCCCATGCGCACCACTTTGTCGACCGGAACAACCGCCGAGATGCATCACGTTCCGTCGGCACCGATCGGGTTGGTGGTGCATCCCGACATGTTCGGATTGCGGCCTCTGTTCGACGATCATGTGCGCCGGTTCGCCGAGGAATGGGGTCTGTCGACCGTTGCCATCGATCCGTTTCCGCATCTGTCACCCGAGGCGACTCCGGAGGAACGTTTCGCCGCGATGCCCGCGCGCCGTGACGCGGACGTGTTCGACGATCTACGGGCCGCCGCCGAATTGACCGGATGTTCGACGGTGCGCATGATCGGTTTCTGCATGGGCGGCATGTACGCCTTCAAGGCCGCCGCGTCGGGAATCTTCGATCGCATCGTGAGCGTGTACGGAATGATCGCTCTGCCCGAGGCGTGGCACGGTCCCGAACAAGGTGAGCCACTCGATCTGTTGGCGGCGGGTGACGCCGCGTCGGTGCTGGCGATTCTGGGTGGTCGCGACGTCTGGACCCCGGAGGTCGACATCGCGCGTCTGCGCGAGACCGACGTGACGGTCGCGTTCTATCCCGAGGGAGAACACGGTTTCGCGCACGATCCGAGTCGACCCACGCACCGTGCCGACGATGCGAAGGACGCGTTCATGCGAGCGCGCAACTGGTTGACGAGCTGAATCAGCGCGCGCGAAGTTCGAGACGGTCGCGCAGGATGATCTTGTAGCGACGCTCGTGTTGTTCGATCCAACCGAGTCGGATGAAGCTGCTGATGGCTTTGTTCACCCGCTCGCGTGACGCACCGACCATTCCGGCGAGTTCTTCCTGGGTGACGGGAAGCACGAACTCGTCGGCGCCCGCGGCCAGTTCGAGCAGACGCTTGGCGGTGCGACCCGTGACGTCGAGGAACACCGAGTCGGCGAGTGCACCGTCCATCACGCGCAGACGTTCGGCCAACATGCGCACGACACCGCGCAACACCTTGGGGTTGTTGTCGAGGAGATCGCCCACTGGGTCGTAGGGAATTTCGAGAACTTCACTCGGCTCGATGGCGCGCGCCATCGCCGAACGCGGACCGGCATCGAGCAGACCCATCTCGCCGAAAAAGTCGCCGGCTTCCATGAGCGCGACCATGCTCTCGCGCTTGTCGAGTTCGGAGGCGATGGCGATCGCGATACGACCGGACAGCACGATGTACATCGACTCGGCCTCTTCGCCCGCCTCGAACAAGTGATCACCGCGCGACAGGATGCGCTTGCGACCCTTGGCGGCGATGGCGGCGACGTCTTCGGTCGGCGCATCACCGAAAAAGTCGGTCTTCAGGAGGACGTCGTCGTAAGCCATCACTGGGGAACGGTACTACCCTCCAGTGCCATGTCGGATGTCCGAGCACGAACTCGTGACGGGGAATCCCACGGCTCGGTCTGGACCGTGGTGGTGGCCGGTGGTTCGGGCCGACGATTCGGGGCGATGAAGCAGTACGAGGTGCTCGGTGACCGCCGGGTCGTCGACCATGCCGTGGAGATCGCTCGAGCGGTCGGTGATGGCGTGGTGCTGGTGCTACCCGCGTCCGATCTGCCCGACGAGCGCGTGTGGGCGAACACGCCCGACGTGGTGTTGGCCGCGGGTGGTCCCACCCGCACCGCCAGCGTGCGCAACGGACTGGCGGCGGTTCCCACCGATGCCGCGGTGGTGCTGGTGCACGACGGTGCGCGACCGTTCGCTTCGATCGAGTTGTTCCGTTCGGTGATCGACGCGGTGCGCGGCGGTGCCGATGGCGTGGTGCCGGGACTGCCCGTCACCGACACCGTGAAGGTGATCGAAGTGGTCGAAGCGGCGAGCCTCGGACTGTCCGGTGCGGTGGTGCCGCGGGTGGTCGACACGCCCGATCGGGCGACATTGCTCGCGGTGCAGACCCCGCAGGGTTTCGTCGCCGAGATTCTGCGCCGTGCCTACCTGTCGGAGGTCGACGCATCCGATGACGCCGCACTCGTCGAGTCGATCGGCGGTACCGTCATCGTCGTGCCCGGTGACGTCGACAACCGCAAGATCACTCATCCCGAGGATCTCGACTGGGCGCGCGAGCTATTGGCGCGAGGCGAGACGGGGAGTGCGTCGTGACGATCACTGCGGTGCGTGTGGGCCAGGGTTTCGACGTGCATCGCTTCAGCGATGATCCGGCGCGACGATTGGTGTTGGGTGGTGTCGTGTTCGACGGCGAGCGAGGTCTGGTGGGCCACAGCGATGCCGACGTGATCGCACACGCGTGTGCCGACGCGTTGCTCGGCGCGGCCGGACTCGGCGATATCGGTCAACACTTTCCCGACACCGACGCGCGATGGAAAGGTGCCGATTCGATCGCACTGTTGCGCGATGTCGTGCGCATGGTGACCCTCGAAGGTTGGCACGTGGGCAACATCGACTGCAGCGTCGTGTGCGAAGCACCGAAGTTGGCGCCGCGACGGGACGCGATGCAATCGATCCTCACCGATGCGGTCGGTGCGCCGGTGTCGGTGAAGGGTCGTCGTGCCGAGGGGCTCGGTGCGCTCGGACGCGGTGAAGGCATCGCGTGCTGGGCGTCGGCCGTGATCGTGCGCACTTCGGAAGGAAAGAGCTGATGGCAACCAATCGCGGATCTCGTCCGTCGAAGTCGAAGGGCAAACCGGTGTCGGCGGGCAAGGGCAAGCCGCTCAAGCCGCGCACACCGTCGAATGCGAAGGCCGCGGCGAAGGGTCGTAACCCGGTGCCGAGTGCGCGCGGTCCGCGGGCCGTCGACGCGCGTGGTGCCGGTCGTACCGGAGCGGTGAAGCCTGGCAAGGGCGCCGGTCGTGGTGGTGGACGAGCGTCGATGAACGACAACGACGATCTCGGCGGTCGTCAGATCGAGGGACGCCAGGCGGTGCGCGAGTTGCTGATCGCTGGTCGCCGTCGGGTGCACGAGGTGTGGTTGGCATCCGATCTCGACGACAGTGATGTGGTTGACGACATTCGCGATCTTGCTCGCGCGAATCGGGTGCTCGTGGTCGAGGTGAGTCGCAAGAAGTTGGAGTACACCGCGCGTAGCGAGGCGCCGCAAGGTGTGTTGGCGCACGCGGAGCCGATTCCGGCGGTGCCCATCGATGCGTTGTTGAAGCGTCGACCGGGCAAGGCGCCGTTCTTGGTGGCTGTCGACGGTGTGACCGATCCGGGCAACTTGGGCGCGTTGTTGCGTTGTTGCGACGGCGCGGGTGTGGACGGTGTGATCCTTCCGCGACATCGTTCGGTGCACATCACGTCGACCGCCGCGAAGTCGGCGGTGGGTGCCGTCGAATACGTGCCGATGGCGGTGGTGGGTGGACTTCCCACAACGTTGGCCAAGATGCGCGAGTTGGGCATCTGGGTGGTCGGTCTCGATGACGCCGCCGACAAGAGTTTGTTCGAGTTGGGTGATCTGGCCGCTGAGGGCATTTGTCTGGTGCTCGGTGCCGAGGGACCCGGCTTGTCACGACTGGTGCGCGAACGCTGCGACATGATCGTGAGCATTCCGATGAAGGGTCGCTTGAGTTCGTTGAACGTGTCGGCCGCGGCCTCGTTGGCCACGTACGAGGTGGCTCGACACCGGCGATGAACGAGGTGGACATGCGCTCGACCTCGCGTATCGAGGTGATCGTTGCGGTGCTACTGGGTGTCGCGGCCGTGGTCACCGCGTGGAGTTCATTTCAGTCGAGTCAGTTGAGCGGTCGCGTGCAGTCGAATTACTCGCAAGGCATCCGTATCGCCGACGAGGCGTCGCAGGCGTACAACACCGCCGTCGCCAACGACATTCGCGATCGTTCGCTGTTCCTCGAGTTCGCCAAGGCGGCCGAGGCCGATGACGAAGCAACCGCTCAATACGTGTTGCAGACGCTGATGTCGCCCGCATTGGCGGCGGCAGTGGAATGGTGGAGCGAGCAACCCGATGAGTCGGGATTCGATTCACCGTTCGTCGACGAGAACCCCGCGTGGTCGAACGAGGCGCTCGAAACGGCGCAAGATCTCGACGTCGAGGCGCAGAGTCGATTCGACGAGGCTAAGCGCATCGGGGGCGAAGCCGACGACTTCGAACGATTGTCGGTGGTGTTGGCGCTCGCGCTGTTCTTCTTGGGCATTGCAGGCTTGTCGCGTCAACGTCGAGTGATGCTCGGGTTGGCGGCGTGCGGAACGGTGATCGTGGTGTACGCGCTCGTGCGTGTGATCGTGCTCGGCGATCCGGCCGGCCTGCTCTGAGACGACGCCCCGGCTACGACGACTCGACGTCCGTTAGCCTTTGACCCGTCGCCGGGTTAGCTCAGTGGTAGAGCAACCGCCTTGTAAGCGGTAGGTCGTGGGTTCAATCCCCACACCCGGCTCTCAGCCGATGAGTTCGTTCACACGAGCGAGCAGCACTTCGAAGGCCGCGTCGTTGTGACCACCTTCGGGGAAGATCACGTCGGCGTGACGCTTGCTCGGCTCGACGAACTGCAAATGGCTCGGCCGCACGGTGGTGAGGTACTGGTTGATGATGCTGTCGTGCGTGCGACCCCGGGTGACAACGTCGCGCTGCAAACGCCGAATGAACCGCAAGTCGGCGTCGGTGTCGACGAACACCTTGAGGTCGTACAAGTCGCGCAAGTTGGCGTCGTACAACGCAAGGATTCCCTCGAACACGATGATCGGCGCGGGTCGCACCGCGATCACCTCGTTCGATCGGTTGTGATCGGCGTAGTCGTACACCGGCACGTCGACGGTCTCTCCGCGAATGAGTCGACCGAGTTGGTCGGTGGTGAGGTCCCAGTCGAAGGCGTCGGGATGGTCGTAGTTCGCCGCCGCGCGTTGCTCGAAGGTCTGGTGGTCGCGACGAACGTAGTAAGCGTCCTGTTTGATGACCGCCAAGTGATCGGCACCAACCACCTCTTCGAGTCGTTCGGTGAAGGTGGTCTTGCCCGAGCAGGTGCCTCCGGCGACCCCGATCACGAAAGGCTTTTTGGCCGTTGTTCGATCGTTTCCCCTGCTCATGGGGCAAGGGTAGCCGTGGGGGTGCTTGTAAATGGGTGCTCGGAACGGGCAGGCTTACACAATGTCGTTGACTGAACGCGAACAGGCCATCCTCGATTTCGAGCGGATGTGGTGGACCGAGGACGGCGTGAAGGATCTGATGTTGCGCGAGCGCTTCAACTGCTCGGCCGACGACTACTACAACGAGCTGAACAGGCTGCTGGATAGCCCGGAGGCATTGGCGTACGATCCTCTCGTCGTTCGTCGCCTGCAACGGGCTCGCGAGCGGCGCCGACGCATGCGCCTCGATGGCACATCCGAGACCGGAGGATTGCAGGCATGAGCAACGACCAGGCTTCGAACGAAGGACGCGGCGGTCGGGCCGCCGGTGGCGTCAGCGTCTCGACGACGCTCAGCGTGATCGTCGCTGCCATCGCGGTTCTGTTGGGTTTTTTGATTCTCCGTGACGTCAATCGTGATCGTGGCGACACCTACGTTCCGACCGACACCGAAGAGGTCACCACGCTCCCGATCGACTCGACCCAGTCGAGCGTTCCGTCCGACACCACCACGTTGCCGCGCACCGGTTACAAGGTGATGGTGGCCAACGCTTCGGGCGTCACGGGATCGGCCGGCCAGATGAGCACCGCGCTTCAGGCTCAGCAGTTCATCGTGACCCAACCCACCAACGCCGCCGAGACGGTGGGCAAGCAGACCGCCACGAAGGTGTATTACGTCGCGGGCTACGAGAGTGGTGCGGCCGCGGTGGCACAGGTTCTCGGTGGTGTGCCGATCGAAGCGGTGCCGACACCCCCGCCGGTCGAGTCGGGCGATCTCGGTGAAGCCACGGTGCTCGTGTTGTTGGGGACCGATTTGGCGGGCAAGTTGTTGCCGGGCGCTCTGCCCACGGCACCGACCGACACCACAACGACGACTGTTGCACCGGCGTAAGCCGGCATTGATCGCGGCGTCAGCCGGAGCTGGTTACAGCGTGAGCTGACGCAACACGTCGACCGCGGCTCGTTCGATGCACCACAACGGTTCGTTCAGCGCGCGCTCCTCGCCGAACATCGTGCACAAGTCGACGAGTGCGTGGGGTCGCGGTAGATCGCGATCGATGTCGTCGTCGAGATTCACCCGACCGACCACCGCACCGACCGTTTTGTCGGCGCGTGTGGCCGCTTCGAACACCGCACCCACCACTTTCCCGTCGTAGCTCGTCGCATCGAGACACCCCTCGCCGGTGATCACGAGATCAGCGTTCCGCAAACGGTCGTCGAAGCCCACTTCATCGGCGACCAACTCGAATCCGGGGATCAATCGACCACCGAGCGCCACCAGTCCGCCGGCGAGACCACCCGCCGCACCGGCCCCTTCGATCGTGGTGACGTCGACGCCCATGTCGTCGCGGTACATCTGGGCCACGCGCTCGAGCCGACCGGTGAGCAAGCGCACTTGACTCGCGCTCGCTCCTTTCTGCGGACCGAACACCTTGGCGGCGTCGAGGAACAACGTCGTCACGTCGCAGGCGACCAAGAACTCGACGTTCTTCAATCGTGCGGGGGCGTGAATCGCGCGCACGGCACCGAGGCCACCGTCGGTGGTGGCCGACCCACCGAGACACACGATGATGCGCTCGGCACCGAGATCGAGTGCGCGGTCGATCAACTCTCCGACACCAGTGGTCGATGCGGCAATGGCATCGTTGTGATCGGGTCCACCGATCAACGTCAGTCCGGACGCTCGTGCCATTTCGATCACGGCGGTGCCGTTCTGACATCTCCATCCGGCATTCACGCCGTCACCCAACGGTCCGGTGACCACGTTGTGTCGGTTCGCACCACCGAGTGCATCGAGGGTTCCCTCACCGCCGTCGGCGAGAGCGACCTCGTCACAATCGTGACCAAGTTCCCAACAGGCGTGCCCGATCGCGCGTGCGACCTCGATCGCCGATGCGGTGCCCTTGAACTTGTCGACCGCGGCCAGCACACGCACCTCGTCAGTCTGTCCGACATCGACCGGTTGGGATATTCCCGACCTTCTAGGTAGGGTTTCGGTATGTCCGTCACCGTGCGCATCCCCACCACACTTCGCCCGCTGTCGGGTGGCAACTCGACCGTGTCCGTCGAAGGCGCGACGTTGCGCGACGTGATCGCCAACCTCGACAGTGCGCACCCCGGTTTCAAGGACCGCTTGCTCGACGATCAGGGTGCTCTGCGACGTTTCGTCAATCTCTTCGTGGCCGATGACGACGTGCGTTACCTGCAGGGTCTCGACACCCCGGTGCCCGCGGGCGAAACCGTGAGCATCATTCCGGCCGTCGCTGGCGGCTGACTTTCTCCGCGGAGAATCAGGCGGGCAGAAGTTCGAGGAAGTCGCGTCGGCGTTTCGGTCCCATCGGGATCTCCGCCGGTCGATTCTCGCGGTCCTGCCACACGGCGAACACTCGATTCATCACCTCGGGGTCTTTCATCATCGCGTCGGGCGACGACAGCAGATTCAGGTTGCGCATGAACGCGCGCAACACCACTTGATCCGAACGCAACGCCGGCAGCAATCCCTCGCGCAGCACCGATCGCATGAAGGTTGTCGGGTCGGAAGTGTCTGCGTCGGGATCTTCACCGTTCAACATGCGTTCGGCCACGCGTCGTGCCTCGGCGTCTTGCTGCACGCCCGCGCGATACCACGGCAGGATCTCGCGCTCGATTGCTGCGTCGTACTGCACCGCCAAGGTCTCGAGGTCGTCGGCGTGCTCATCGATCGCTCGACTCATGAGATGCGCACCCCAGTATCCGGTCGAGCATCCGCGTCCGTAGAGAGGGTTGGTGCACACCACCGCATCGCCGACGGGCAACATGCCCAACACCAACGGACGTCCGTCCACCACGTATTCGCGATGACGGTTCAACAATCCGGCCATCACGTACACCTCGGGCACCAACGGTTCGGCGCGTCCGTCGAGATACGGAGCAGTCGCCACCAGTTGCCGTGCCGCTTCGTCGAACACCGCCGGATCGGCGAGGCGCGTGCGCAACTCGCTGTC
>JBJTIO010000041.1:0-6842 GCA_046095045.1 Actinomycetota bacterium | reverse complement strand
TTGCTCGACCCGAAGGAGAACGATTATGGGAACACTCGACGGCCGTGTGGCCATCATCACCGGAGCTGGCCGCGGTCTCGGCCGCGAACACGCACTGCTCTTCGCCGCTGAAGGAGCCAAGGTCGTGGTCAACGATCTCGGAGGTGCCAACGATGGCACCGGCACCGACATCACACCCGCGCAGCAAACGGTCGCCGACATCAAGGCGATGGGTGGCGAAGCGATCGTCAACGGTGACAACGTCGCCGACTGGGACGGCGCCAAGCGAATGATCGACAGTGCGATCGAAGCGTTCGGTGATCTCGACATCCTCGTGAACAACGCCGGCATTCTGCGCGACCGGGTTCTCGTCAACATGACCGAGGCCGAATGGGACGCGGTGATCGCAGTGCACTTGAAGGGTCACTTCGCTCCCACGCGGCACGCCGCCGTGTATTGGCGCGAACAGGCCAAGGCCGGCATCACCAAGCCCCGCAACATCGTGCACACCAGCAGCACCAGCGGTCTGTTCTCGAATCCGGGCCAGGGCAACTATGGAGCGGCCAAGTCGGGCATCGCCACCTTCAGCCAGATCTGTGCCAAGGAGTTGTCGCGTTACAACGTGAAGAGCAACGCCATCGCTCCGGCCGCGCGCACGCGACTCACGTTGGCGACGCCCGGACTCGAAGAAGTGCTGGCCCCCAAGCCCGGTGAGTTCGACAAGTGGGATCCGGCCAACGTGAGTCCTCTCGTGGCGTACCTGTCGTCGGAACTCTGCGAGTTCAGTGGCGAGACGTTCTTCGTGCAGGGCGGTCAGGTGACGCGCGTGCAGTCGTGGACGAACGCCGAAACCATCGATCAGGACGATCGTTGGTCGGTGTCGGCTCTCGCTTCGGCGATGAGCTCGCTGAAGCCCAAGTCCTGATCCGTGGGCGCCGACGCCCGCGACTCGAATCCGCGCACTCTCAACGTCGACTCGGTCGGCGTCGACGAGTTGGGCGTCGTGCCGTGGCCCATCCTTCTTCGTCGTTGGCTCGGACGGCGCGTGCCGATCGAGAAACATTGGGCGGTTCTCGTGGTGGTGTTGTCGGCTTTGTTCACGGTCGGATTCACGATCACGATCCTCGCCGTGTCGCTCGGAACGATCGCCGACGATCTCGACAGCAACGTTTCGTTCGTTTCGTGGAGCATCACCGGACCGATGTTGGCCTTTGGTGTGGTGGGACCGGCCTATGGAAAGGCTGGTGATCTGTGGGGTCACAAGCGGGTGTTCGTGTGCGGTCTGCTCGGAGCGGGCATCTTCGCCGCCATGACATCGGTCGCGTGGAACGCTCCGAGCATGATCGCTTTTCGCATTCTTTCGGCGTCGGCGGGAGCGGCGACGGGACCCGCAACGATGGCTTTCATCAATCGGCTTTTTCCCGCCGATCAACGCGTGCGCCCGTTGAGCTATTGGAGTTTCGTCAACGCGGGTGCGCCCGTTCTGGGCGTTGTCGCCGGCGCTCCATTGGTCGAGGCATTCGGCTGGCGCGTGATCTTCGCGGTGCAGGCACCGCTCTGCATTCTGGGCGTGATCATCGCACTGTGGCTGCTCCCCGACACCGAACGATCGACCGACGTTCACTTCGACGTGAAGGGATCGCTGACTCTCGGCTTCGGTGCCTTCATGTTGTTGGCCGGGGTCCATCAGGGTCCGAAGTGGGGCTGGTCGAGCCCCATGACCTTGACGATGCTGATCGCGTCGCTGTTGGCCTTGTATGCATTCATCGGAATCGAACGGCGAGCGCGCGATCCGCTTCTTCCTTTGCAGTGGTTGCGGACTCGCAACGTGGCGTTTCCGGTGATGTCACAGACGTTGTCGAACTTCGCCTACATGGGCGGTTTCCTTCTCGCGCCATTGGTGATGCGCGAGGTGCTCGAGTTCGATACGACGAAGATCTCATGGGTCGTGATCGCGAGACCGCTCACCTTCGCTCTGGTGGCACCGCTCGCGAGTTTCATCACTCTTCGCGTCGGTGAGCGGGTGATGGGAATGGCTGGCAGCGCGTGCATCGCCGCATCGATGTTCCTGTTCACGGTCGTCGATCCGGGTTCGTCGCTGCTGGTGGTCTTGCTCGCCCTCGGGTTGTCCGGCGCGGGTATTGGTATCGCGAGTCCGGCGATGACGTCGTTGGTGGCCAATGCCGTCGACGAGCGCGATCTCGGGGTTGCTGGTGCGATGCAGCAACTGATGACCCAACTCGGAGCTGTGCTCGGATCGGTCGTGATGACCACGGTGCAGGATGCCACGAGTGATGGCGGATCGTTGGCTTCGTCGTACGCGGCGGCGTTTTATGCCGCGATGGGCGTCGCCGTGGTGGCCGTGGTTCTGTCGTCGAGAACCAGATCGACACCACGCTGAGTCGAGGTGGTCACGCTCGTGACCGACCGCGAATCACTCGGTGATGGCTTTGATCTCCTCGGCGACCTTGGCGGTGATGTCGGTCTGGGGCATCTGCGTCTGTAGCGCCATCATCTTCATCATGTCGCCGACCACCTTGATCTTGCCGCCCATGAACGCCTGCATCGCGGCGGCCTGATCGTTGAGAGCGAAGATCGCACGAGCCGTGGCCCAGTCGGTGGTAACGGTGGCGTCGGGGTTCTCGAGTTCGCCGAGTTCTACCTCCATCTCGCCTGACGACGTGTCCATGTAGCTGTGGACGGTGCCGTCACCGAAGGGGACGTCGGTGATCACTTGGTTGATGCGGATCACCGCGGTGATCTTGGGCGCCTGATCCTGGTACTTCGCACGGATCGCCTTGGCGGCGTCCATCCATTCTTGGGAGAGGAAGGGAAAAGCCATGACCGCGACATTAGCCAGCGCGCGGTCGGGAACCCCACGCCGAAGCGATCAGACCGATGCACCGATGATCTGCGTGGAGAGAGTGACCGACTCGATGAAGGGGTGGTCGAGTTCGACCCCGATACCCGGACCGGTGCGCAGCGACACGAAACCGTTGTCGAGGCGCACCGGATCGAGCACGATGTCGCGCTTCCAGAATCGTTCCGCGGCCGAGACATCACCCGTGATGGTGAAGTTCGGAAGAGCCGCAAGGGCGAGATTCATGGCCCGTCCGATTCCGGTCTCGAGCATGCCACCACACCACACCGGCACGCCCCGCTCGCGACAGACGTCGTGAACGGTGATGGCTTCGAGATAGCCACCCACACGACCGGCCTTGACGTTGATGATCGAGCACGCCCCACGTTCGATCGCGTCGACTGCCGCGCGCGCCGAGACGATCGACTCGTCGAGACAGATAGGAGTGCCCACTTGCTTGGCGATGATCGCATGACCGGTGACATCGTCCTCGGGAAGAGGTTGTTCGATCAGGATGAGCCCGAAGCGATCGAGTTGGGCCAGGAGAGGACCGTCGTCGCGCGTGTACGCGGTGTTCGCGTCGACCTGGAGTGGCACCGCATCACCGAAGGTCTCGCGAATCACCCGAACGGGTTCGATGTCCCAGCCCGGTTCGATCTTCAACTTGATGCGCACGTAGCCGGCATCGAGATAATCGCCGACTGCCGCGACGAGAGAGTCGATCTTCGGGAAGATGCCGACCGAAACGCCCGATGGCACTCGGTCGACGGTCGCGCCGAAGGCCGAGGGGAGCGACAAGCCGTTCGCGCGCAATTGGGCGTCGAGCACCGCGGCCTCGAGCGCTCCCTTGGCCATGCGGTGATCCTTCACGGGCTCGAGCAAGCGCGCGACGTCGGATGCGTGCACGGGGTGATCGACGATCAATCGGGGAATGAGGTGGTGGACCATCACGTGATGAGAACTCTCGACGTACTCACTCGAATAGAGCGGGTCGTCTCCGGAGACGCACTCGCCCCATCCGTCACCCTGATCGGTGATCGCTCGCACGAGAAGGATGCGGCGGTCGTTCTGGGTGCCGAACGACGTGCGGAAAGGGGTGACCAACGGCAGCCCGATGACCCGAAGCTCGAAGGCTCGCAAACGCACCGGAGTCAATCCATCGAGGTTCATAGCTCACGCTCCTTCGAGCACAAAAGGTAATCGCCACGTTGATTCATGCCCACGATCTCGTGATCGACCATGAGAGGAAGCAGGCGTTCGCGCATGTCGATGCGCCACCGACTCGCTGCCGCTGGGTCGTCGCGGCGTAGGGCCACGATGTCGTCCGGCGTCGGAATCTCGACGAGAGAGCCGGGTGTGTCGTGCTGGGTGGGGTCGATGTCCCAGCGTGCGAGCAGGCGATCGGTCTCGCCGCTTCCGTTGATGTCGTCGTCGAGTGCGCCGTAGAAGTCGACGTGATATTCGACTGCGCGCGCCCCGAGTTTCATCAGGTTGAACCAACCGTTGCGCCGCACGAGGGGATCGAAGGTCCAAGTGATGGCCCGCAGGCCACGTTCGGTGGACCAGTCGCGTTGGTGATGCTTGATGCGCGCCCCAAGCCCGGAGTTCTGGAGACCAGGAACGACTCCGGTGATGTGCGAATGCAGGCAGAGATCGCCGTGGTGCATGGCGAGGAAGCCGAATGAACATCCGACCATTCGGCCGCTCGATCGGGCCCCCACCACGTAACCGCCACCGTGCGACAAGGCCATCAGGAAGTCCGAACTCACCATGTCGGCGGCGGTCCCGCCCCACACCGCTCCGGCGGTGGCGCGCAACTCGTTCATCTCGTCGAGATGATGCAGTTCGTCGATTCGAATGTCGGTCACTCGGCCTTCTCCGACCGCCGTTGGTGTGCATGGCGATACGCGAGACGGACGGCGATCGATCGATGGATGTCGGGATCGATGTCCTGAGCGAAGTCTTTGCGGTATTTGTCATCGGTGCTGAGCACGACAGTGAAATACATGCCGATGAAAGCACCGAGAAATCCGGCGACACGCAGTAACGACTCGGTGAGCACGAGATCGCGTCCGCTCAACGTGAGCGTGAAGAGGACCCTGACATCGTCGGTGGCCATCCAGCCGGACTGAGTCGCGAGAGGTATGGCGAGGAAACCGAAGGTGACGAAGAATCCGGTGAGAGCGACGGCGACGAAGGTGATCTGCACGGCTTGACTGAACGTCGAGACCAGGATCAGGTCGAGCTTCTCTCCGCGATTCAACGGGTCAGACTCGGGGCCAGGGACGTCGAGCCCTTCGGCGGGCGTCCCCTCGATGAGTGCGATGACTTCATCCGTCGAATCGAAGTCGTCGAGGCCATCGATGGTCTTCTGAACTCCCGACAACACGAACACTGCTCCGAGTACGAAGAAGATCGCGATGCCGATGACGTAAGGAAGCCCGCCGAGGGTGCCGGCCACCTGCCACACCTCGGCGTTGATGAACAAAAATACCGTGAAGAGGAGCAACTGGGGAAGAGCGCGCACGAGCAATCGTCCGAGGATCGCGAACTGTCGCACCGAAGACCTGACCGCCCAGATGATGAGCTGACCGACCGCGAATGCGGCAAGTACATAAATGACGCCGAGTATCACGACGCCTTCGATCAGAGCCTGGATCGCGTCACCCCATTGACCGAAGATGGCGCTCGGTACGGTCGGACCGATCACGAAAGCGGCCAATTCGGGTCGGCCCACTTCGCGGGGGATCGACCAGAATGGTCGACCAAGTACCAGATTGGTGACCGACCAACCGAGGACGAGCACGGCGACGGTGACGGCACCGGCCACCACGTTGCGCGACGTCGACCAGTCGGCCAAATTGAGCGAGTTCAAACCGCCGGCGAGGTACGCGATGATCAACAGGGGGATCGCGCGCGTCCAGATGTCGGTGCGCGCCGAGTAGTCGACGATGAAATGGGGAACTCCGCGACTGATGAACCAGCGCTCGATCTCTTTGTGCTGGATCTGATCCACGTTTGAAGCCTACGGCGTGACGTTCGTCCCTAGATCCCGACGAAATTTGAACGAAATATCAAACCCGTTCGTTGGGAACATGCCCGAGCGACCAACATGATGGGTCGATATGGCACGCATCCTCGTTTCCGAAGAGATCGCCGCGGGTGGACTCGATCGTCTCCGCGCGGCCGGGCACACCGTCGACGTGCGCCTCGACCTCACTCCGGAGACCTTGCCGGGTGCTCTGAAGGGGGCGCACGCGCTCATCATTCGGTCCGCCACTCATGTGTCGGCCGATGTTCTCGAGGCGGCCGACGAGTTGATCGTGGTGGGCCGCGCCGGCATCGGTCTCGACAACGTCGATGTGGAAGCGGCGACGCGCCGTGGCGTGATGGTGGTGAACGCTCCGCAGAGCAACATCGTCTCGGCGGCCGAGCACACCATGGCGTTGCTCATGGCCTCGGCCCGCAATGTTCCGCAGGCGCACGCGGCGCTCAAGGCCGGTCGGTGGGAGCGCAGCAAGTGGGAGGGTGTCGAACTCTCGGACAAGACGCTCGGCATCGTCGGCCTCGGTCGTATCGGCAAGTTGGTCGCTCAACGCGCGCTTGCATTCGGCATGCGCCTCGTGGCGTACGACCCGTTCGTGTCGGCCGATCGCGCCCGTCAGATGAGCGTCGAGATGATGTCGCTCGAGGATCTGATGGCGCAGAGCGACTTCATCACCGTGCACCTGCCCAAGACGAAAGAGACGAAGGGCATCATTGGCACCGACATGCTTTCGCGTGCCAAGCCCGACCTGCGGGTGATCAACGTTGCGCGCGGTGGAATCGTCGACGAAGCCGCCTTGGCCGAAGCGGTCCGATCCGGCCGCATTGCTGGCGCGGCACTCGACGTGTTCGATGTCGAGCCGTGCACCGACAGTCCGTTGTTCGCGCTCGACAACGTGGTCGTCACGCCGCACCTCGGTGCGAGCACGCGCGAAGCACAGGACAAGGCCGGAGACAC
>JBJTIO010000040.1:0-11636 GCA_046095045.1 Actinomycetota bacterium | reverse complement strand
CGTTCGCGCCACTGCGCATGGTGTCGGGCTGGTTGATTCGTCTGACCAATGTGATCGTGAAGGGCAAGGGTCTCGAGAAGGGGCCGTTCGTGAGCGAGCAGGAACTGCTCGGCATCGTCGAAGCCGCGATGAACGACGAGGTGATCGAGGAAGAAGAGCGCGACCTCATCGAATCGATCATCGAATTCGGCGACACCGTCGCGCGCGAGGTGATGGTGCCTTTCCCCGACGTGGTCACGATCTCCGATCGGGCCACGGTCAAAGAAGCCGTCGACCTGGCGATCGAGCAGGGTTTCTCTCGACTTCCGGTCGTGAACGACGACGATGACGTGCGCGGAGTTTCCTTCGTGAAGGACCTGATACGCGCCGAGCGCTCCGGGATGGGCGGGCAACTGGTGACGCTGCACATGCGCGACGTCGTCGTGATTCCGGAGAACAAACCCGTGAACCAATTGATGCGCGACATGCAGGCGCGCAAGTACCACTTGGCCGTGGTCGCCGATGAATACGGCACCATCGAGGGGATCGTCACGCTCGAGGACTGCCTCGAGGAACTGGTCGGCGAGATCGTCGACGAGTACGACAAGGATCACACCGCGATCGAGAAGCACGACGACGGTCAGTACATCATCGATGGCTCCACGAGCGTCGCGGACGTGAACGACGAACTCGACCTACGCATCCCCGACGACGAGTGGGACAGCATCGGTGGATTCGTGTTCAACACGCTCGGACACGTGCCGTCGGTGGGTGAGCACATCGACTTCGATGGTTGGCGGTTCACCGTCGTGTCGTTGCAGGGTCGTCGTATTCGGTCGGTGCGGGTGCAGGTGATGGCCCGCCAGCCCGAGGAGGACGACCTGGACTGACGAGCCGTGCCGTCGGCGAAGTAGTTTCGTCGCATGGACGTGCGATTGGACGGCAAGGTCGCCCTCATCACGGGGGCGTCGAAGGGCATCGGTCTGGCGACGGCGAAGATGTACGCCGAAGCGGGGGCGAGCGTGATGATGGTGTCGCGCAAGATCGACGACAGCGTGATCGCCGAGGCGGGTATTCGGGGTGATGTTGCCGTTCATGCGGCGAACGCCGGTGACGTGGAACAGGGCGAGCGATGCGTTCGTGCCACGATCGAACGCTTTGGACCGATCGACATACTCGTCAACAACGCCGCGACGAACCCGTATTACGGCCCCTCACTCGGCGTCGACGAGGCGCGTTTCGACAAGACGTTCCAGGTGAACCTGCGTGGCCCGTTGTTCTGGACGAAGTCGGTCTGGGATGCGGGCATGAACGAGCGACCGGGTGTGATCATCAACGTCGCGTCGGTGGGTGGCATGCGCACCGAGGGCGCGCTCGGCATCTACAACCTCACCAAGGCGGCCTTGATCCACATGACGCGCCAATTGGCGGCCGAGTTGGGGCCGACCCGTGTGGTGGGTATCGCACCGGGTCTCGTGAAGACCGATTTCGCCAAGGTTCTGGTCGACAACTTCGGTGATCGACTGGCCGCGGCCCTGCCGCTCGGACGTATCGGCGTACCCGACGACATCGCCGCATTGGCGACGTTCCTCGCGTCCGACCGTGCGTCATGGATCACGGGCGAGACGTACGTGATCGACGGCGGAGCGGGCGTCAAGAGCTCCTGAGATCACAACGCCGAGAAGATCGACGGCAACGTGGGGTAGCGCCCCGTGTTTCCGCCGCCGTCGACCGACACGAACGAGGCACTCATGAACGCTGAGTCGTCGGAAGCGAGAAAGGTGGCGACTCCGGCGATTTCATCCGGCGAGGCGTGGCGACCGAGTGGCGCGTTCTCCTCGAACTGACGGATCACCTCGGGCACGGCGAACATACCGGCGGTGGCGTTGGTGCGCACCAGCCCCGGTGCGATGGTGTTCACACGAATTCCTCGGGCACCCATCTCCATGGCCGCGACCCGGGTGAGCATGGCGACACCTGCCTTGGCGGCGCAGTAGGCCGACATGCCGGCGGAAGGTTGAATCGCGTTGAGCGACGCGATCGTGATCACTGATCCGC
Organism: Actinomycetota bacterium; assembly: GCA_046095045.1. Lineage (GTDB taxonomy): Bacteria > Actinomycetota > Acidimicrobiia > Acidimicrobiales > Ilumatobacteraceae > Casp-actino8. The sequence continues at coordinate 9,599 of JBJTIO010000040.1, read as the reverse complement.
CGTCACGCACATGGGGCGCGGTCGACTTCAGGGTGATGAACACACCGACGAGGCAGAGATCGATGATGCGTTTCCAATCGGCGAGATCGTGCTCGTGAATGAGTCCGTAGGTTCCGGCTCCGGCGTTGGCCACAACGACATCGATGCCGCCGAAGGCGTCGACTCCCGACGCGACCGCGGCGTTCATGCTGTCCTCGTCGGTCACGTCGGCCGCCACCACGTGAACACGATCCGGTGCCGTCTCTCGCAGTGACGCGAGTCCGGTCGCGTCGATATCGGTCGCGATCACGCGGGCACCCTCGGCGAGATATCGATCCGCGATCGCACGACCGATTCCCGATGAAGCTCCGGTGACGAATGCGGTCTTGTTCGTGAGCGATTGGGTCATGGACGAACGCTAGTGCTGCTCGTCGATCGGGGCGTCACGAACGACATCGGCGAGAGCCCGTCGTTGCACCTTGCCCGACGCGGTGCGCGGAATCGCGGACACACGCACCGACAAGGTCGGGGCGCAATACGCGGGAAGTTCGGCCTTGACGAGGTCGCGACATGCCGCGAGACCGATCGATGCGCCGACGTGCACGAAGACCACTCGCTGACCCCACTCGGGATCGGGCTTGGCAACGATGGCGAAGTCACCGACGTGTGGCGCGAGTAGGCGTTCCACGGCTTCGGGCCACACCTTCTCGCCACCCGTGACGATCACGTCACCGATGCGACCATCGACGTGGAGTCGACCAGTGTCGTCGAGGCGCCCGGCGTCGCCGGTGTGCAGCCAGCCGTCGGCGTCGATCGTCGTCGTGCCGTCGCGGTAGGCGCGCATCAACATGGGACCGCGAACCTGCACCTCGCCGTCGACGACTCGCAACTCGACGTTCGGGTTGGCCCAACCGTCGTACACCACGCCCGAACCGGTCTCGGTCATTCCGTATGTGGCCACACAGTTCGCCGGTCGATCGGCGGGAGGGCGCGACCCTCCGAGCAGGATCCGTCGGAATCGTGAGGTGTCGACGCGGGAGAGTGTGGCGGCGACCAACGAGGTGAGCGACGCCGTGCTGGAGGCCACTCGCTCGGCATCGACTCCGTCGTGGATCTCGAGGGGGGTGCCGGTGAGTAGCGCGCGACTGATCACGGAGAAACCACCGATGTGTGCGACGGGAAGACACGCGAGCCACTTGTCGGACTCGACCACCCCGAGAGCCCGCGAGGTGGAATCCGCCGAAGCACGCAATCCGTCGACCGTGTGCACCACGCCCTTGGGTTCGCCGGTCGAACCGCTCGTGGAGATGACGAGTGCGTCACTGTCGTGAGTGTCGATTCCGTCGTGGAGGCGCTCGACGGAGTCGCCCCGCCACACCTCGTGGGGTCGCAGTGCGGCGAGAACGGCATCCCGGGCCGGACGGGGCAGGCGTTGATCGATGGGTAGCACCGCGTCGCCGCGTTCCCAGATGCGACGCAGGGCGGCGAGCCATGAATCGTCGGTCGGTTGATCGAGAGCGACGAGACGAGGCACGAGCGAACTCTACGCATGAAACGTGCGCATCATCCGACCGTCGAGGCGTCGGGTGATTTAGCGTGACGACATGAACAAGTGGCTCGTGGGCGCGCGCGTACGCACCCTTCCGGCGGCGGTCGTGCCGGTGGCGGTGGGAGCCGCGGTCGCGGTGGGTGAACCCGACGTGCGCTGGTGGCGTGTCGTGCTCGCGGGCGTCGTGAGTCTCGCGTTGCAGGTGGGCGTCAACTACGCCAACGACTACAGCGACGGTGTGCGCGGCACCGATGACGTTCGCGTTGGACCGGCGCGTCTCGTCGGAGGCGGATTGGCCTCGGCCTCGGCGGTGAAGCGAGCGGCAATGTTGTCGTTTGTCGGTGCCGCAGTGGCCGGTTTGGTGCTTGCCATCGTCACGAGCCTGTGGCTACTCGTCGTCGGGGCGGCATCGATCCTGGCCGGTTGGTTCTACACCGGTGGCAAGCACCCGTACGGCTATCTCGGCTTCGGCGAACTGTTCGTGTTCGTCTTCTTCGGGTTGGTCGCCACGGTGGGAAGCAGTTTCGTCCTCTCCGAACGTCTGACGGCTCTGGCGTGGCAGATGGGCGTCGCCGTGGGTTCGCTCGCGTGCGCGTTGTTGGTGACCAACAACCTGCGCGACATTCCCACCGACCGCGAGGTTGGTAAGCGCACGTTGGCGGTGCGTCTCGGCGATGCCCGCACGCGAACTCTCTTCGTCGTGCTCGTGGTCGGAGGAGTGCTCGTTGGCGCTGCCGCGGTGTGGGATCGCCCGTTGGCGCTCTTGATTCTGATCGTGCTTGCCGTGGCGTGGGCTCCGGTGCGTGCCGTGCGCGCGGGGGCCACCGGACGAGATCTGATCGCCGTGCTCGGCGGAACCGCTCGGGTACAGATGGCCTTCGGCGTCGTGGCGACGGTCGCGCTCGCCGTGGGTGTCTGAATCAACCGATCCAGTCGGTCACCACGCGCGCCACTTCGTCGGGACGTTCGAGATGGGCGGCGTGCCCGCAGTCCGCGATCGTGACGAACGTCGAGTTCGTGCCGATCGCCTCGTGCATGAGCCGACCGATGTCGACGAACTTGGCGTCGAGGGAACCCGCGATGATGAGAACCGGAACGTCGATCGCCCCGAGCGAATCCCAGAGTGGCGTCTGCTCGCCGACGCCGTGTCGACGCAAACTCGACATCAGGCCGTCGATCGTGTTGGTGCGACGACGCGCGAGGTCGCCGGGGTCGACCTGAAGTCCGGCGAAGAGCGGTTGGGTGAGCCACCACTCGAGGAACTCGTCGACTCCCGACTCGGCGATGCGTGCGGCGATCGCTTCGTCGGACCGCCGACGTTCGGCGCGTTCGCGGTCGTCCGTGATGCCCGGAGTTCCGCCGATCAGAACGAGACCGCGAAGCGGAACCCGATTGACCGCGGCGTGCAGCATCACGCGGGCGCCCATCGAATAGGCGACGTACACGCCGTCGCCACCCGTCTCGACGACACGGTGTGCCACTGTCGCCAGGTCGTCATCGATGATCGGCGAGCGGCCGTGACCCGGCGCATCGATGCGGCACACGTCGGGGCCCGGGCCGATGGCATCGACGAACGTGTCCCACGATCGCGAGGTTTGCGTGAATCCATGCAGCAGAACCAGACGCGTTGCTCCGTTGGTCCCTTTCGATTCCTCGGCGTGCAGTGGTCCGGGGCGCACGTTCCAGGTGCGGCTCATGATCCGTTCAGTTCGTTTCCGGAGTGCGTCGCTCGATCGCCCGACGAATGACGCGCTCGAACGTCTCGGTGTCCTGCGCGCCGGGTATGGCCCAAGCACCGTCGATCACGTAGGTCGGCACGCCGGTGATGCCGTGACCGATCGCCATCGCCAACTCCTCGCTCACTTCTCCGCGCCCGATGTCGCTCGACAGAACGTCGGACACGACGCTCGTGTCGCAACCGATGACCTCGGCGGCCAACGTGGCGAGCACGTCGGCGTCGGCGACGTCGAGACCGCGGGTGAAGTACGCGTCGAGGAAGGCGGCCTTCACGCGGGCTTGCACCTCGCCACCATGCGTTGCTCCGGTCCACCAGAGCACGCGGTGAGCGAGCAAGGTGTTCGCGCGCTTGGCGATGTCCATGCGGAACTCGATCTCGTCGGCGCGCGCGGTGGCGGTGAGGTTCTCGATGATGCGATCGGCGCGTTCGTAACCACCGAACTTCTTGGCGTAGGTGTCGCGCACGGGATTCGACGTGCCGATGGGCGCGGTCGGGTCGAGTTGATAGGCGCGATAGACGACCTCGATGGGTTCGGTCACCGCATCGGGGCCGGTGGTGAGTGCCGAGAGTGCACGATCGAAGCGCACCTTGCCGATATAACACCATGGACAAACGACGTCGGACCAGATCTCTATGACCACGGACACAACCTACCCAGCGGGTAGGTGGGCGACGAGACGAAGGTAGCGTCACGAACGTGAGGAAGCCCGAGGACGTACAAGCGTCGTTCTGCGCGACACTCGTCGATGAATGGGTGCGACGCGGTGTACGGGCGGCGATGATCGCCCCGGGTTCGCGGTCGACGCCGTTGGCAGTCGCTCTCGTGCAGCACCCCTCGATCGAGGCGTCGGTTTTCCTCGACGAGCGTTCGGCCGCGTTCGCCGCTCTCGGATGGGGCATGGCGGTCGGAAGCCCCGCGGTGGTTCTCTGCACGTCGGGAACGGCGGCCACGCATTTCCATGGTGCGGTTGCCGAGGCGGATCTGTCGATGGTGCCGATGTTGGTGGTGACGGCCGATCGTCCTCCGGAGTTGCGCGACGTCGGAGCGGCACAGACGATTGCCCAGACCAATCTCTACGGCGGAATGGTCCGCTGGTTCCACGAGCCGGGCGTCGCCGATGATGCGGCGCGACACACGTGGCGTTCGCTCGCGGCCCGCGCGCACTCCGCGACTCTCGCCGCCGACCCCGGTCCGGTGCATCTCAACTTGTCGTTTCGTGAACCGTTGCTCGGGGTGGCCGAGATCGAACCAACCGAGGAGACGCGTCAGGTGGTTTTCGGGCGTTCGACACCGACCAGCGACACGGTCGAGGAGCTCGCCCGACGTTGGTCGGGGCGCACAGGTGTCGTGATTGCGGGACGCGGCGCGGCCTCGCCGAAGAATTTGCACCGTTTGTGCGACGCGCTCGGTTGGCCGCTGTTCGCTGAACCGCGATCGGGAGCGCAATCAGAATCGATTCGGCACTTCGACTCGATCATCCGCAGTGCCGACGAGACGTTGGTTCCCGAGGTCGTGGTGCGCTTTGGTGAAGCGCCCTCGTCGAAGGTGCTCGGTCGATTCGTTCTCGACTCCGAGCAATGGCACGTCGCGCGCGGCGGTCGGCCGTACGACCCCGATCATCGGGTGATCGGATGGGTGCGCTGCGAACCGGACGATCTGATCGACGCGCTCATCGATCGGGTGCGGCCCACCGCGCCGTCGTGGCGTGAGGGATGGCGCCGGCGCGATGAGTCGGCGCGTGGAGTGTTGACCGATCTCGATCGCAGCGACGCCGAAGCTTCCGGTCCGCGCGTGGCGCGACACGTCGTTGCCGGCCTGCCCGCGGGCGCGAACCTCGTCGTGTCGTCGTCGATGCCCATTCGCGACGTCGAATGGTTCGCCGGGGACTGTTCTCATCTCACGGTTCTCTCCAGTCGTGGTGCGAACGGCATCGATGGTGTCGTGGCGACCGCGATCGGCGCGGCGTTGGCGACCGGTCGACCGACGGGCTTGTTGATCGGTGACGTGGCGATGATCCACGACGCTTCGTCGTTGGCGGCGTTGGCGTCACGCAACATCGATCTGCGCGTCGTCGTGACCGACAACGATGGTGGAGGAATCTTCCATCACCTGCCCCAAGCGTCGGTGCTCGATCCGCAGCTGTTCGAGAACCTCTTCGGCACGCCGCACGGCGCGGACATCGCCGCGATCGCTCGGGGGTTCGGTCTCGACGCCTTGGCCACGTCGTCGCTCGACGAACTTCGTCGGCGTGTCGCCGCACCCGGACCGTCGATCACGGTGGTGCGGACCGATCGTGAGCGTGATGTGGAAGAACATCGCGCGTTGCACGACGCGGTGCGCGTGGCGATCTAGGGGCGCACGAGCGCCGACAACATGGCCTGGAACTTGGCCTGAGTCTCGGCGAGTTCTGCGAGAGGTTCGCTCGCCGCGACGATCCCGCCACCGGCGGTCAACACGGCGCGTCGGCGATCAGCCGACAATTCGGCGCAACGGATCGCCACCGCCCAGGTGCCGTTGCCGTGCGCATCGATCCAGCCGACGGCACCGCCGTACGTGCCACGGTCGAAGCCCTCGTGCTCGGCGATGAGTGCGAGCGCGGCCTCGCGCGGATGACCGCCGAGGGCGGGTGTCGGGCACAAGGCGCGCGCCAACTCGAGAACGGGTGGGTGCTGATCGCGCAGTCGTCCCTCGATCAGGGTTCCGAGGTGCTGCACGTTGGCGACCTTCACGACCGACGGCTCGGGCTCCCAGTCGAGGTAACTGCAATGGGGCAGGAGCATGTCGTGGATCACGTCGATGACCACGCGATGTTCGATCTGGTCCTTGATGCTCGCGAGAAGACGAGCGGCCAACTCGTCATCGGTGCGCGGGTCACCCGTGCGCGGTGTGGTGCCGGCGAGCGGATGGGAGCGCACGACGTCGCTGTCGACCGCGATGAGCAACTCCGGCGAGGCGCCGATGAATCCGTCGATGGAATAGCGATAGCTCGACCCGAACGAGCCGCGCAGTCGGGCCAGGATGGCGTGCACGGGCAATGGTCCGGAACTCTCGACCGCGATTTGTCGAGCGATGACGGCCTTCACGAGGTCGCCCGAACGCACCGCGTTACGTGCAGTGGTGACCGCGGCGAGATACCGGTCGATCGGGGTGAGGGCGCGGACGTCGAACGAACCCGGCGCGACCGGCGCGACGGGGGAGATCTCGGGAAGTTCGGCCCCGTCGATGGTGGTGCACCAGCACTTGCCCGATCCGTCCTTGCCGACCAGCACCGAGGGAATGATCGCCGTTCCGTTCTCGTCGGGTCGAAACGGCATGCGACCAAAGGCGATCGGTCCGGACTGCGGATGATCGGAGTGAGGCTCGTGCTCGATCGCGGCCAGCGCCGCGGGTGCGTCGCATAGGTCCACCCGTGCCGCGACGCCACGTCCGGCCCAACCCACTCCGTCGCGCACGAACAAGAATCCCTCGTCGGCGGCGACGTCGTTGAGGTCGGGTGCCGCGGTCAACGAGGTGGTGCGGGCGCGCATGTCAGTCCCGGGTGGCGATCATCAACTGCGTGATTCCGCCCGACAGTTGGCGGTGGGTCGCGTCGCTGAATCCGGCCGCTCGTAAATGCGCGACCATCTCGTCGCGCGGCGGCAGGTATGCGACGCTCTTGGGGAGGTAGCGATACGCGGCTGGGTCGGACAACCAGCCGCCGATCTTGGGCACGATGCGCCCGAAGTAGATGCCGTTGCCGAAACGAATGAGGCGATTGCGCGGAACGCCCACATCGAGAAGAGCGATGCGTCCTCCCGGTCGCACGACGCGACCGAGTTCGTCGAAGAAACTGGGCAAGTCGACGAGATTGCGCAAGGCGAATCCGCACGTGGCGCCATCGACCGACGCGTCGGCGATGGGCAGATTCAAGATGTCGGCCTGGCTGCGTGGCGCCCCGGATCGGTCGGCGGCCAACATGCCGAAACTGAGATCCATCGAGAGCGGCCGGATCCCCGCCCGTCGCAAATCGACGCAGAGGTCGCCGGTTCCGCTGGCCAGATCGAGAACCAAACTCCCGGCCGGAAGGCCGAGCAAACGCACTGCCTTGCGACGCCAACGGACGTCGAGGCGGAAGGTCATGATGCGGTTCACGAGGTCGTACCGCGGGGCGATCGCGTCGAACATCTCGCGCACGGCCGTCACCTTGGCGTCGCCCTCGGGGAGACGCTCGGTGTCCCATGACGGGCTGTCGGGAGTCGGGTCCACGAGGCGAGGCTAGGTGTGACCCGTGCCGTTCGGAGGGTTCGGGGTCGTGGGCATCGGTCACCGACGGCAATAATCGGAGAGGGATTCACCGATTGACGCCATGGGGAGGCAGTCCAATGATCGATTTCACCCTTGCTCCCGAGCACGAGGCGATTCGCAAGAAGGTGCGCGACTTCGTCGACACCGAGATTCGACCGGCGATCGAGCCGTTCGGTCATCGCGAGGAGATGGACGCCGAGAGCCACAAGAAGTACGTCGGCGAGCTCATCAAGTTGCGCAAACGCGCCGTCGAGGTCGGGCTGTGGTTGCCGCACATGCCCAAGGAGTGGGGCGGCATGGGGCTCGGTCACGTGGCGCTGGCCATGGTGCAGGCCGAAGCGGCCAAGACCCGAGTGGGCCCGTGGGTGTTCAACTGCCAAGCGCCCGATGAGGGCAACATGCACACGCTCGTGCACTGGGCCACGCCGGAGCAGAAGGAGAAGTACCTGAAGCCCCTGTGCAACGGTGTCTCATCGTCGTGCTTCGCCATGACCGAGCCCGAAGTGGCTGGATCGGATCCAACCCTCATTCGCACTCACGCCATCAAGGACGGAGACGAATGGATCATCAACGGTCACAAGTGGTTCATTTCGGGCGCCAACCGCGCCAAGTTCGCGATCCTCATCGCGCGCACCGAGATGGACGTGCCCGAGGGTTCGCGCGGGGCCAACACGGCCTTCATCATCGACCTGCCCGCCGAAGGCTGGAACAACGTTCGTGAGGTCGAGACGATGCACGGCCCCGGTGGTCACAGCGAGATCGTGATCACCGATCTGCGCGTTCACGATTCGCAGATCCTCGGCGGTCGCGGCAACGGACACCGATTGGGTCAGTACCGACTCGGACCGGCGCGACTCGCGCATTGCATGCGCTGGATCGCCCAGGCCGAAGCGGCCCTCGACATGATGGTCGACCGTTCGCTCAAGCGGTATTCGCACGGTTCGTACCTCGCCGAGAAGCAAGGCGTGCAGTGGATGATCGCCGACTCGGCGATGGAGATCTATCAGTGCAAGTTGATGATCCTGCACGCCGCCTACAAGATCGACCGCGGTGACGACTTCCGTACCGAAGTGTCGATGGCCAAGCACTTCGTGGCCAACTCGCTGAATCGGGTGATCGACCGGGCAATCCAGGTGCACGGAGCGCTCGGCTATTCGACCGACACGCCGTTGGCGAACATGATGCAGCATGCGCGCTGGGCGCGATTCGCCGACGGAGCGGACGAGATTCACCAGATGCGCATCGCGGAGAACACCATCAAGTCGTTCACCGACACCGGTTCGACGAGCAAAGCAACCGGCGACCTGCCGATCTGAGCGCCCTCAGCCGCGCGACGCGATCTCTTTCGCCCAGCGGTAGTCGGCCTTGCCCGACGGTGAGCGCACGATTGCATCGACTCGCACGATCGCCTTGGGGAGTTTGTAACGCGCGATGTGCTTGGCCGCTTCGTCGATGAGTTCCTGATCGCTGGGGTCGTGCCCCGGGCGAAGTTGCACGATTGCCACGACCTCGTTGCCCCATCGCTCGCTCGGTCGTCCGGCCACCACGCAGTCGAAGACCGCAGGGTGCGGCTTGATCGCCGACTCGACTTCCTCGGCGAAGATCTTCTCGCCACCCGAATTGATGGTGACCGAGTCGCGTCCGCGCAGTTCGACGATCGATCCCTCCAGCAACACGGCTCGATCTCCGGGCACCACGTAGCGCACGCCATCGATCACCGGATATGTGCGCGCGGTCTTGGCCGGATCGCCCAGATACCCGAGCGCGAGTCGACCGCTCTTGGCGAGCCAGCCGACCTCGGGGTCGCCGGGTTCGAGAACTCGCGTGAGATCATCGGACAGAACGTGATTGTTCGGCGCGAGGGGGAAGGTTCCGGTCGAAGCGCCACCCGCAGCCGACACGTGAGTGAGTTGACCGCCGGCTTCTGACGAACCGAGACCGTCGATCACCAGAAGATGCGGGGCGATCTCGAGAAGCTCACGCTTGAGGTGCGCCGACAACGCCGCTCCGCCGGACAGCAGCACGTTGAGCGACGAGATGTCGTAGTG
>JBJTIO010000039.1:0-4281 GCA_046095045.1 Actinomycetota bacterium | reverse complement strand
GTCGGGTCGGTCCGGCAACATCTACGACCCGGCGTCCGGACAGGTGCAGGCAACCGTTGCATTCGCCGACGTTTCCGAGGTCAACAAGGCCGTGGCCACCGCCAAGGCGGCCCTGCCGGCGTGGCGGTCAACCAACCTGTCGCGACGCGCCGAGATCATGTTCCACATGCGCGAGTTGGTGGCGGCGAACCGCAAGGAGATCGCGGCGCTCCTCACCAAGGAGCACGGCAAGGTGACGGCCGATGCTCTCGGTGAGGTTGCTCGTGGTCTCGAGAACATCGAATTCGCCTGTGGCATTCCCAATCTTTTGAAGGGTGGCTACTCGGAGCAGGCGTCGGCCGGAGTCGACGTGTACAACATCCGTCAGCCGCTCGGAGTGGTGGCGGGCATCACCCCGTTCAACTTCCCGGCCATGGTCCCGATGTGGATGTTCGCCAACGCGCTCGCGTGCGGCAACACCTTCGTGTTGAAGCCGTCCGAGAAGGATCCGTCGGCGTCGATGTTCATCGCCGAACTCTTGAAGCAAGCCGGCTTGCCCGACGGAGTGTTCAACGTCGTTCACGGTGACAAGGTCGCCGTCGATCGTTTTCTCGAGCATCCCGACATTTCGGCGGTGAGCTTCGTGGGTTCGACGCCGATCGCCAAGTACATCTACGAGACCGGCACGCGCAACGGCAAGCGCGTGCAGGCGCTCGGTGGCGCGAAGAATCACATGCTGGTCCTTCCCGACGCCGATCTCGACATGGCGGCCGACGCGCTCGTGAGCGCGGCGTACGGCTCGGCGGGTGAGCGTTGCATGGCGATCTCGGTGGTTCTCGCCGTCGACACCATCGCCGATGCGTTGGTCGACAAGGTGAAGTCGCGCATACCCAACGTGGTGGTCGGACCCGGATCCGATCCCGGCAGTGAGATGGGACCGCTCATCAGTGGCGAACATCGCGACAAGGTGGCTGGTTACGTGGCCGGAGCGAGTGGCGAAGGAGCGACGGTCGTCGTCGACGGTCGCGAGGGTGCGCCAACGGGCGGCTTCTTCCTGAAGCCATCGTTGATCGATCACGCCAAGCCGGGCATGAAGTGCTACGACGACGAGATCTTCGGACCCGTTCTCACGGTCGTTCGCGTGAAGTCGTACGAGGAAGGCCTGAAGCTGATCAACGACAATCAGTTCGGCAACGGCACCGCGATCTTCACCCGCGACGGTGGCGTGGCGCGTCAGTTCCAGTTCGACGTCAACGTCGGAATGGTCGGCATCAACGTTCCGATTCCGGTGCCGGTGTCGTACTACTCGTTCGGCGGGTGGAAGGCGAGTCTCTTCGGCGACCTGCACATGTACGGACCCGACGGCATCGCGTTCTACACACGTTCGAAGGTGGTCACCTCGCGCTGGCCCGATCCGCGCACCAGCACCGTCGACCTCGGCTTCCCGCAGAACCGCTGACGGAAAAGGATCGATCGATGGACATCGGAGTCGTACTTCAGACCACACCACCGGCGGCCCGCGTCGTCGATCTGGCCAAGAAAGCCGAAACCTACGGTTTTTCCCACGTGTGGGCATTCGACAGTCACATTCTGTGGGAGGAGCCGTTCCCGATCTTCACCCAGATCCTCGCCGAGACACGCAACGTGATCGTCGGACCAATGGTCACCAATCCGGCGACCCGCGATTGGACCGTGACCGCGAGCCTGTTCGCCACGCTCAACGAGATGTTCGGTAACCGCACCGTGATCGGCATCGGTCGCGGTGACTCGGCGGTGCGCGTCACGAACGGCAAGCCGACGACGTTGGCCACGCTTCGCGAGAGCATTCACGTGATCCGTGAACTCGCGAACGGTCGCGCGGTCGATTACAAGGGCGCGACGTTGCGGCTGCCGTGGGCGACCAAGTCGCGCGCCGAGGTGTGGGTCGCGGCGTACGGTCCCAAGGCCCTCGCTCTCACCGGTGAGGTGGGGGATGGCTTCATCCTGCAACTCGCCGACCCGAGCATCACGGAGTGGACGATCAAGGCGGTGCGCGATGCCGCCGCCGCGGCCGGCCGCGACCCCAAGAGCGTGACCATCTGCGTGGCGGCGCCGGCGTACGTCACCGACGGAACCGCGGCGGGTCTCGCGCATGGGCGCGAACAGTGCCGTTGGTTCGGTGGCATGGTGGGCAACCACGTGGCTGACATCGTCGAGCGATACGGCGACTCGGCCCCGGTGCCCACGGCGCTCACCGACTACATCAAGGGTCGTCAGGGGTACGACTACAACGAGCACGGCAAGGCCGGCAACACGCACACCACGTTCGTCCCCGACGAGATCGTCGATCGTTTCTGCATCGTCGGTCCGGTCGAGGAGCACGTGCGTCGCCTGAATGCGTTGCGCGAGTTGGGAGTCGATCAGTTCTCGGTGTATCTGCAACACGACGCCAAGGACGAGACTCTGCAGGCCTACGGAGAAAAAGTCATTCCCGCCATCGCCGAGCACGTGACGGCGAAGAGCTGAGTCGATGACCGCCACCGTCGTCCGTCCTCGCCGAGCCGGTTTCATCACCGCTCGACGCGTGCGACGTGTCGCGTTGTTCTTCGTGTCCCTGCTGCTCGTCGCGGTCGCATGGGAGTTGTACAAGGCGGTCGGACCGCAGGACGGTGGCAAGATCTTCGGTTGGAAGTTGTTGCCTCGCGCCAATGACAACGCGATGCCCCATGTCTGGGAGATGCTCCAACGTTACGGCCGTCCCGAAGTGCGCGGATCGGACCGTCGCATCTGGTCGGTCGTGCTCGCCGGCGCGTGGTTCTCGTTCCGACTCGCTCTCGTCGGATTCTTCGTTGGCACCACACTCGGTCTGGGACTGTCGATCCTGATGGCGCGCTTCAAGGTGGCCGAGCGCGGCATTCTTCCGTATCTCGTGTTGTCGCAGACCGTTCCCCTCATCGCTCTCGCTCCACTGGTGGTGTCCTGGGGTGGAAAGTTGCACATCGGTGACTGGACGTGGCCACGTTGGTTGTCCGCATCGGTGCTCGGTGCATTCCTCGCGTTCTTTCCGGTCGCGGTCGGCGCACTGCGGGGGCTCACGTCCGCACCGTCGGCTTCGGTCGAACTGATGGACAGCTACGCCGCATCGTGGTGGCAAACCTTGCGCAAGTTGCGGTTCCCGGCCGCGGTGCCGTTCATCGTGCCGGCTCTCAAACTCGCCGCCTCGGCGTCGGTGATCGGGGTCGTGGTCGCCGAGATCTCGACGGGCCTCAAGGGTGGTATCGGTCGTCTCATCATCGAGTACGCGCGCGAGGCCACCAGTGATCCGGCCAAGGTGTTCACCGCCGTCTTCGGTGCCGCGGCACTCGGTCTGGCGATGTCGGGGTTCGTGACCATCGCCGATCTGTACATGATGCGCAATCGACCCAAGGAGGCCTCCGCATGAGCGCGGTCGAGATCAACAACGTCAGCAAGGTCTTCAACGCCGGAGCGAGCAACCAGGTCGTGGCGCTCACCGACATCGATCTGTCGATCGCGTCGGGCGAGTTCGTGTCGCTCATCGGGCCCTCCGGTTGCGGCAAGTCGACGTTGCTCCGCCTGATCGCCAATCTCCTCACTCCGACCGACGGCAACATCGTTGTCAATGGCAAGTCCCCCGAACAGGCGCGCCTCGATCAGGACTACGGAATGGCCTTCCAGCAGTCGGGTCTCTTCGAATGGCGCACCGTGGCCAAGAACATCGAATTGCCACTCGAATTGAAGGGCTGGGACAAGGCGAAGCGCCGCGAGCGCGCCCTCGAGATGCTCGCCCTGGTCAAGCTCGACGACTTCGCCGAACAGTTCCCGTGGCAACTGTCGGGTGGCATGCAACAGCGTGTCGCGATCGCCCGCGCTCTCGCCGTGCATCCGTCGCTGCTGTTGATGGACGAGCCCTTCGGAGCGCTCGACGAGATGACCCGCGAGCACATGCAGGGTGAATTGCTCTCGATCTGTCGTGCGTCCGGGACGACGGTCGTGTTCGTGACCCACTCGATTCCCGAGGCCGTGTACCTGTCGAATCGCGTCGTAGTCATGTCACCCCGCCCCGGTCGAGTGACTCAAATCGTCGACGTGAACATCGACGGTGAGCGCAGCGACGCGACGCGCGACAACGCCGCGTTCTTCGAAGGCATCACCGCGGTTCGTGAGGCGTTGCGCGGAGTCGAGATGTCGGATCATGTTCGGGGGATCGAGGACCGATGAACAATCGCGCCGCGACTCTTCTGCGCAACGTTCTGCCGCCGGCCGTGTTCGGCGTGCTCTTCCTCGCGCTCTGGGAGTTCGTGG
>JBJTIO010000038.1:0-5034 GCA_046095045.1 Actinomycetota bacterium | reverse complement strand
CGAGGTCGAGGTGATCTCGGAGAAATCGGACGACGTCTGGAAACGACGACCGGCTGATGTTGGCTTGCGCTTACGAATTGCCATGACGGATGCCTCAGTTGTTCTCGAACAGCGGGATCTCGCTGCCGGGGGCCAGGGTGACGATGGCGCGCTTCGAGGCGGCGCGACGGCCGGGACGGTTGGTGCCCCGAGTGCGCTGGGCCTTGCCCGCACGATTGAGAGTGTTCACTTTCAGAACCTTCACGCCCCAGATCGCCTCGACGGCGTCGTGGATCTCGGGCTTCGACGCGTCGACGTGAACTTGGAACGTGTACACGCCGGTCTCGATGAGCGCGTAGCTCTTCTCGGACACGACGGGCGCGAGGATGATGTCGCGGGGATCCTTCATCACTGACCGTCCTTGCTCGCTCCGGGCAACGAGGCCTTGGAGAACACGATGTAGTCGTTGCACAACACGTCGTACGCGTTGAGTTCGCCGATCTCGATCAACTGCACTTCGGGCAGGTTGCGGAACGAACGAATGGCGTTGATCTCGTCGCGACGCACCACGACGAGGATGCGACCCTCGAGGTTGAGAGCGGCGAGTGCGGCCTGAGCGGCCGAGGTCTTCGGAGTGTCGAAGCTCCACGCATCGACGACGACGACCTTGCCCTCGTTGGCGCGATCGGACAGTGCCGACTGCAGGGCGATCTTCACCATCTTCTTGGGCGTCTTCTGCGAGTACTTGCGCGGCTTGGGTCCGAGAGCGACACCACCACCCGAGAACTGCGGCGAGCGGGTCGAGCCCTGACGCGCGTTACCGGTGCCCTTCTGCTTGTAGGGCTTCTTGCCACCACCGGACACGTCGCCTCGAGTCTTCGTGCTCTGCGTTCCGGCGCGACGGTGAGCCAACTGGGCCACCACGACTTGATGCATCACCGGAACGTTCGGCTGACGCCCGAAATCGTCGTCGCTCAGATCGAGCAAACCGACGTCTTTCCCGGTCTGATTCTTCAACTTCACCGAGGGCATGACGTCACTTCCCCTTCACCGCGTTGCGCACGATCACAACGCCACCGTTCGGACCCGGAACCGAGCCACGCACCAACAACAATCCGCGCTCGGCGTCGGATTCGACGACTTCGAGATTCAACGTGGTCACTTGCTCGTGACCGAGATGACCCGCCATGCGCAAGCCCTTGAACACGCGACCGGGGAACGAGCACGAACCGATCGAGCCCGGTGCGCGGTGGTGCTTGTGGTTGCCGTGACTCGCGCCTTGACCATTGAAGTTGTGACGCTTCATGCCACCGGCGAATCCCTTACCGCGGCTCACCGCGGTGACGTCGACCTTTTGTCCCTTCGACAGAACATCGGCGTTGATCTCTTGTCCAACTTCGAATCCATCGACGCTGTCGAGTCGCAACTCAACGAGACGACGGCCCGCATCGACACCGGCCTTGGCGAAGTGACCGGCCTCGGGCTTGGACAACTTCTTGGCGTCCTTGTTGCCGTAGGTGACTTGAAGCGCGACGTAACCATCGCGCTCCGAGGTCTTGATTTGCACGATGCGAGCGGGCTCGACACGCAACACGGTGACGGGGACGACGCGATTGTCATCCGCCCACACCTGTGTCATGCCGACCTTTTCGCCGACGATCGCTTGCTTTGCCATGAGGCAGCCTCTTCATCCGTCCGCATCGCTGCGGTTCTTTCGTTGACTTCGCGTGTCGTGCGGGGAACCGCCATTCACGCAAATGCTCCACTGGTCAGGGACCGGTGGAGCATTGGTTTCGGTTGTTGCCGTGTGGTCCCCGGCGAGCCGGGCTCACACAGACATCGATTGACGCCCCGAAGGGCACGAGTCGGGAACGCTACCTGCGGATTCATCACTCCCCAACCCGCCGAGAACTGGAGTCAAGCGGCCGAGAAATGAGTGGTCCCTAGTTATCCACAGGGCTGTGGATAACTAGGGAAAGCGCTTACCGAGCCAGTCGGCCACATGGGCGAGGGCCTCACGCCGGTGCCCCTCCAAATAATGGGGCGCCCCCTTCATCTCGATGTAGGTCCGGTCGGTGGCGCCGCTGTTCGCCACGATCTCCTCGGCCTGCCAGACCCGGATTTCGGTGTCGGCAGTGGGATGGATCAAAAGGGTCGGCACCGTCACCCTGGGCATGGTGTCGGCCAGCTTGGCGTGGCTCGACAGCCCACTCCAGGTGCTGAGCCAGCCCCGGGCGGTCATGGTGCGGGCCAATCCCCCACGTCCGTAGTTGGCGTCGAAGGGGTCGGGGATCGCAAAGAGCGACCCCATCGGCCGGTCATCGGGGTCGATCGACAAGTCGAGATAGGCCGGGTCGGCGAGCGTTCGGTAGATGGTGAGGTACTGGGTGAACACCGCTCGGCGACGTTGCTCGCGCCATGCCATCGTGTCGGCCGACTTGTCGAGACCCCGTAGTTCACCGGCGGCAACAGTCGACGCCGCGATGCTCTCCTTGGCGATGGCGTCGATGCGCGCCACGCGAGCGACTTGGGCCGCGCGGTAACGCATCAACCACGCCGGATCGTACGAACAAGGTTCGGGCCACGGACGCCAGCCATTGTCGGGGTTGTACATGTCGAGTTCCGGGTCGGTCGAGAACGGATCGCTCTCGTCGATCACGCTGGGATCGATCACCTGCAACATGAAGACGCCCTCGCCGGGATGCGCGGCCATTCCAACCCAACCGTCGCCGATGCCACGCTCGGCATGGGCCAACGCCATCAACGAACCGCCACCCGAGTTGCCGAGCAACACCACCGCTTCGGCACCGCGTCGACGCATCTCGTCGTGCACGGTCTGCACGTCGATGATGCACGACTCATGCAGACAATCGGTGTCGTTGTTCATGTAACGCGTGCCAAAACCGAGCACCGCGTATCCGGCGGCGGCGAGCAACGGCGCCGCGTAATGCACGCTGAAGTCGCCGCGCGGATGCGACAGGATCACCGCAGTTTTCCACGCTCGACCTTTCGGCGGAGTCCAGAGCAAACCTCGCACCAATGCCCCATCGGGACTGATCAGTCGAATCGACTCGCGCGGAATCTCGACGCCGGGATCATCCTCGGGTAGTGGCCAGTAGTTCAGACCGAAGGGCCGCGATCCCCCGAGGTGTGCATCCAACATGTCCGCACCGTAACACCCGACGGTGTTTATTCGGAGGGGCGTTCGATGAGGGTCGCCGACACCGTGAGACGCTCGCCGTCGCGCAACACTTCGATCTCGATCGAATCGCCGGGTGATTGATCGCGAATGGCGGCGACGAACGCGGGCTGACCGTCGACGGGCGTTCCACCGGCCGACACCACGATGTCACCAGCCTGCAAACCGGCCCGATCAGCCGGTGAATCGGGTGAAACTTCCGTGATCAACGCCCCGCGTCCGCCGTCTTCTCGTCCCTGCAATCCGACTCCGAGATAGCCCTCGACCCGCGTCGCACCATTCGACATGGCGCGAAGTTCTTCGATCACCGGCAGAGCCTCACCAACCGAGATCGAGAAGCCGACATTGTTCGCCGCCGTGTTCGCGGTGCTGGTGAACACGGCGGTGTTGATACCAACCACTTGTCCGCGCGAGTTCACGAGGGGGCCACCGGAGTTGCCCGACGAAATGGCGGCGTCGGTCTGAATCAAACCGTCGAGTGCGCCATCACCGTTCTCGATCGTGCGGTTCAACGCCGACACGATGCCACGAGTGACCGTTGGTCCTCCGTCGAGATCGAGGGCGAACCCGACCGCCACCACCTCGTCGCCGACCCGAATCGATTCAGGATCCGCGAACACCGCGGGCGTGAGGTCGGTCGCATCGATGCGCAACAGAGCAAGGTCGTTGCCGACGTCCATCGCGAGCACCGAAGCCGGAATCGGATCGATGCTGTCGCCGAAGAGAACACTCACCTTCGATGCACCATCGACCACGTGAGCATTCGTCAGGATCTCACCGTCGGCAGTGATCACCACGCCCGTGCCCGTGCCTTGACCGGCACCGAATCCCTCGTCGATCTCCGACACAACGGTCACGACACTCGGTTCGATGATCGCGACAACATAATCCACATTCATCGCCGGGTTCTCGTCGGCAGACGGAGCCGCGGTCACGACCGGTGTCGAACTCGAACCCGGTTCGGCGACGATCGCACCGTCGTCCTTCGCCACGACGGTGGTCGGAGTTTCGGTCGAAGGCGTCGCCGTCGATCTTTCATCCTTCCCGCCCTGGGCGATCTGTGCTCCGACGAAACCGCCGAGCACCGCCGACACCACGAGCAAACCGATGAACACGTTGCGGCGCTTCGACCCCGACGATGTCGGGGGATCGATCTTGTCGTCGAGCGATGGCGGTGGAAACAGATCGGACATGGGCAAATCCTGCCCGTCGTGCCACCCCATGTCCCAACAGAAGGGTGTGAATTCGGTAAGAGCCGAGAAATGAAAAAGCCCGGTCACCCGCAAAGGCGACCGGGCTCTCTCGACGAATTCAGGCGTTCTGAACCTTGATCTCCACTTCGACACCAGCCGGCAGGTCGATGCGCTGGAGGCTGTCGATCGTCTGCTGCTTCGGGTCGACGATGTCGATGAGCCGCTTGTGGATGCGCATCTCGAAGTGCTCGCGGGAGTCCTTGTCGATGTGCGGTCCGCGAATGACCGTGTAGCGGTGCTTGTCGGTCGGCAACGGAATGGGACCACGAACGGTGGCGTTGGTACGAGCCACGGTCTCGACGATCTTGCGCGTCGACTGATCGATGATCTCGTGATCGAACGCCTTCAGGCGGATTCGGATGATTTGAGCCATGATTTTCAGCCGATCACTTGATGATCTTGGTGACGCGGCCGGCGCCCACGGTACGACCACCCTCACGAATGGCGAAACGCAAACCCTCGTCCATCGCGATCGGCTTACCCAACTCGACAGTCATGGTCACATTGTCACCAGGCATCACCATCTCGGTACCCGCCGGCAACTGCACCGTGCCCGTCACGTCCGTCGTACGGAAGAAGAACTGCGGACGATAATTGTTGAAG
>JBJTIO010000037.1:0-4029 GCA_046095045.1 Actinomycetota bacterium | reverse complement strand
GTGAGGTGGGCGACGGTGTTCGACGCGTCACGCACGCTGGCACCTCCGGCCAGTTCGGCGCGGAGCAATCGATCCACGTCGTCGATCCCCATTGCGGCGGTCGGCGGTGCGCCGTCGATCACGAGCACGAACTCACCCTTGGGTTCGTCGCCCGCCCAGTGGGAGACGGCCTCGGACAACGAGCCACGCCACACTTCTTCATGCAATTTCGTGAGTTCGCGCGCGATCGCGATCCGTCGATCGTCCCCGCAGGCGACGTGCAGGTCGACGAGCGTGCGGTGCAAGCGATGTGGTGCCTCGTAGAGAACGACCGTGCGCGGTTGGTCGACGATGTCGGCGATCGCGCGGGCGCGATCACGACCGGACCGGGGGAGGAATCCGTCGAACACGAAGCGAGAGGTCGGCAGTCCGCTGATCACGAGCGCCATCACGAGAGCCGCTGGTCCGGGGACGGCCGACACGGTGTGGCCGGTGGCTGCGACCGCACGCACCAATCGCTCGCCGGGATCGCTGATGCCCGGAGTGCCGGCGTCGGTGACGAGGCAGACATCCCGTCCGTCGTCGAGGGCGTCGATGACGCGCGGTATCGATTCGTGTTCGGTGTGATCGTCGACCCGCATGAGAGTGGCGTCGATGCCGAGGTTCTTGAGGAACATGCCGGTGCGGCGCGTGTCCTCGCAGCAGACGAGTCCGGCTGATCGCAACTCGTCGATCATGTGTTGGGAAACGTCGGCCATGTTGCCGATGGGGGTCGCGACGAGAATGAGCCGACTCATGATGGTCCACCGGGGTTGTCGCGAATCTCGATGACGTCTCCGACCCGTAGACCCCACCGAGCGAAGGCCCCACTCTCCGACTCGACGACGGTGCACGCGGCGATGACCGGGGCACCGATGCGGTGCCTAGACATGCGCACGGTCTTGATCACGCGACCCTCACGATCGAGATACGCGACATCGAGATCGAAACGCATGCCGACGGTGTGCACCCAGCGGCAACGGGTCAACACGAACGCGCCGTCGCATCGGGTCGCACCGCGAAGACCGCGTCGACGATCGATACGTGAACTGGCGATCGCCGCACTCGCCAACACGCGACCGTCACTCAGCAACCACGCGGAAGTCTCGGTCATCGTGACCTCCGAACGTCCTCAGACGTTGAAGCGGAACTCCATGACGTCGCCGTCGACGGGATGGTATTCCTTGCCTTCGATCCTGATCTTGCCGAGTTCCTTGGCCTTGGTCCACGAACCGATGTCGAGCAATTCGTCCCACCGAATGACCTCGGCCTTGATGAATCCACGCTGGAAATCGCTGTGGATGCGGCCGGCGCATTCGGGCGCGTTCGAGCCGGCGTAGAAGGTCCAGGCACGGGTCTCCTTCTCGCCGGTCGTGAAGTACGTGCGCAGGCCGAGCAGGTGGTACGCGCTGCGAACCATGCGGAACAGCGCACCCTCGCCGAGACCGAATCCCTCGAGCATTTCGGCGCGCTCGATGGGGTCGACGATCGTCGCGGCCTCGGCCTCGAGTTGCACGCACATGCCGATGACTTCGACGTTGTCGCCCGCCGACGAGAACTCGTCGCGAACTCGCTGCTCGACCTCGGGGATGCGGTCGAGTTCGTTCTCACCGACGTTCACGACCGCGAGCACCGAGCGATTGGTGAGGAGGAAGTACGGCTTCAATGTCTCGCGCCATTCGGGTTTGAGACCCGCGCGATAAAGAGGACGACCTTCGCTCAACGAGTCGTACGCGGCCTGTAGCGCCTCGAGTTCGGATGCGGCACCCTTGTCGAGTTTGGCTTGGCGAGTCGCCTGCGTGAGTCGCTTCTCGACCGTCTCGAGGTCGGCGAGGGCGAGCTCGATCTCGACCACGCGCAGGTGATCGAGCGGATCACTCGGCCCGGGCACGTCGTCGTCGACGAAGGCTCGGAGCACGAGAACGATCGCGTCGACTTCGCGGATGTTGGCGAGGAACTTGTTGCCGAGTCCTTCACCCTTGCTCGCTCCTTCGACGAGTCCGCCGATGTCGACCACCTGAACGGAAGCGTGAATCGTGTTCTTGGTCTTCGACATCACGGCGAGGCGGTCGAGGCGATCGTCGGGAACCTTGGCGACACCGATGTTGGGGTCCTTCGTGGCGAACGCGTAGGGCGCCGCCAGCGCACCGCCTCCGGTGAGGGCGTTGTAGAGGGAGCTCTTGCCCGCGTTCGGGAGGCCGACCAGGCCGAAACGTTCCATGACCCTCGGCAGGCTAGCGACCGTGGTCGATCGACGACGGTCGTACCTCTCGGGGATCGCACACCCGCATGCATGAAATTCCTCGCGCTCACCGTTCTTCTCGCTGTACCGGGTGCAACGATCGTCCATTCCTCCCGAGTGTCGGCCGAACCAGACCCGTGCACGACGTATTCGATCGATGCGACCAGCGATGCGAACACCGCCGAGGTGTTCGTCCACCTCGTGGATGAGCCCCTCGTCGGGCACACGGTGTTCGCGACCTTCGACGGAGTCACGGATGTGACTCCGATCGTGCTCATCACCGACACCGAGGGTCGTGCGCGCGTCGACTTGCCATCGTCGGCGACTGGAGTGCGGTTTTCGACCGAGAGCCCGATGTCGGCCAACTGCGTCACCGAGGCTGCGTCGGACACGGTCGTCGTGTCCGATCGAGTGGGCACACCGGTGGGCGAGGTGTTGCCGCCAATCCCACCTGGTGTCGTGTCGTCCGATGACGGTCCCCATGGTCCGACGGGCACTGCAACGGGTCCCTTGGCGACGACCGGACCGTGGTCACCGGTCGTGCTCGTGACGGCGACGTTGACGCTGGTCACGGGGTGGTTCGCTCGACGACTTCGGGGGTCGAAATCCGCCTCAGTGCCCGGTCGCTTTGCGATCGATGCCCGCTAGCATCTCGTCTCTATGTCGAAGAAGACCAAGAAGCGCAAGGCCCGTCTCCGCCGTTCCAAGGCGAACCACGGCAAGCGCCCGAACATGGGTCGCGGCTGAGGTCTCACGGCGCATGACGCGCGTCGCCGAATTACGGCTGACGTGCTCGGTCGAATCCTGGCGAAACCTCGGTTTCGCGATCACCACTGATCACGGGTCGTCTCTCGTTCACGTCGCCGGACTCGACCTGCGATTCGATCAAACGCCCACCGGTGACATCGGTTGGACGTTGTTGGGTGACTCGACGTCCGACGACTCGGTCGATGGCATCGACACTCGTTGGGTCACCGAGACTCGCGAACGTGACTCGGTGTCGAACGCGATCGACATCGTGGCCATCGATCACATCGTGATCATGACCGGCGATCTCGAACGCACCTCGCGCGCGATCGACGAGCGCATGGGATTACCTCGCAAGCGGGTGCGTGATGTGGGCGGGGGAGTGCGTCAGGGGTTTCATCGCGCGGGCGACCTCATTCTCGAAGTGGTCGAGCGACCCGATCTGCCCACTGCGCAACCCGCGTCGATCTGGGGTCTGGTCCTTGTGGTCGACGACATCGATGCGACGGTCGCTTGGCTCGGCCCTGACGCGGTGGGTTCACCGCGTGAGGCGGTGCAACCCGGTCGGCGCATCGCCTCGTTACGGCGTGAGGTGGGACTCGGGCTCGCGGTGGCGTTGATGACGCCCCACGTGCGCTGATCACCAACCGTCGCGCTCGGCGACCTCCGCGAGATAGTCGACGCCCGCCTGGCACTCGGTGTTGTGCAGGCACCAACGACACTTGCCACCGGGTCGCAACACCGGTTCGGCATCGGCGAGCTTGAGTTCGATCGCACGCACCAGTCCGTCGCGCAACCGTCGGGTGGTCGAACGCAGAGTGGCATCGGTGATGTCCTCTTGGTCGATCACCGAATCCTCGAGGTAGTAGCTGGCGACCTTTCGAGGAGCCGATCCGATGGAGAGCAATTCGATCAACGCGTACAAACGCAGGTCATCGGTGTGCGACGGATCGCGACCACCAGTCTTGAGATCGATGATCACCTTGTCGGGCGGTTTGCCGAGTGCGATGTCGAGTTTCCCG
>JBJTIO010000036.1:0-4532 GCA_046095045.1 Actinomycetota bacterium | reverse complement strand
GTTCCCGGCGGCACCGGTCTGACCGCCCGCCCGTCGAACATTCGCCGCGGCATCGGTTGGGGCGTCAGCATCAAGAACCTGATGTACTCCGAGGGCTTCGACGATTTCTCGACCGCTCGTTGTCGCATCCAGAACGGTTCGGTGAGTGTCAAGTTCGCCACGGCCGAAGTCGGTCAGGGTTTCGTCATGCTCGCCCAACAGATCGCGCGCACGGTCCTCGGTGTCGACGAGGTGCTACTCGACACGATCGACACTCAGGTGGGCTCGGCCGGTTCGACGTCGGCCAGTCGCCAAACATGGATGAGTGGCGGCGCCGTCGATGCGGCGTGCCGCGCCGTGCGCGACGAACTGCTCGATCACGTCGCGAGCACCCGGTCGCTCGTTCGAGCCGAACTCGAGATAGACGGCATCGACATCGTCGATCGCCTCACTGGCTCGCGCATTCCGGCCTCCTCGGTGATCGGCGAGGTCGACATCGATCGAACGGTCGAATATCACCATCCGCCCACCGAGGACCTCGACGAGAACGGCCACGGCAACTGCCACGTTGCGTTCGCATTCGTGGCGCATCGTGCCGTCGTCGACGTCGATCCCGACCTCGGTCTGGTGAAGGTCGTCCAGGTCGCCACGGCCCAGGACGTCGGTCGGGTGCTCAATCCCCTCTCGGTGCGCGGCCAAGTCGAAGGCGGTATCGCCCAGGGATTGGGGCTCGCAGTGATGGAGGAGATCGTCGTCACCGACGGCAAGGTGCGCAATCCCAGTTTTACCGATTATCTGCTCCCGACGTTCCTCGACGCGCCCGATGTCGACATGGTGCTGATCGAGGAACGCGAGCCGAAGTCACCCCTCGGTGCCAAGGGCGTGGGTGAACCTCCGTGCGTGTCCATCACACCAGCGATCGCCAACGCCATTCGCCAGGCGACCGGTCGCGAACTGCCCCGAGTTCCGGTGCGGCCGTACGACATCTGCCTCTGACCACTGCCATTCCCGTCACAACAGGCCCAAAGCGCGGTTTCCGTGCCACCACCCCGAGTCTTCCCACCGTACGATGAGGTCATGACGTCCGAGCTCGACTTCGTACCCTTCGACTGCGACAACCATTACTACGAAGCCATCGACGCGTTCACCCGCCACCTCGATCCGCGCCATGGTCCGCGGTGCGTGCAGTGGGCCGACATCAATGGGCGCAAGTATCAGGTCGTTGGTGGTCGCGTCAGTCGTGTCGTGACAAATCCGACGTTCGACCCGATCGCCCCGGCGGGGGCCATGCACGACTATTTCCGTGGGAACCCGGACAAGAAGCATCCGCTCGAGTTCCTGTCGGTCCGTGAGGCCATTCGTCCGGAGTACCGCGATCGTGATGCTCGCCTCGCCACGATGAATCGACAGGGTGTCTCCAGAATCTGGCTCTTTCCGACGTTGGGAATGTTGTACGAAGAACTTCTGAAGCACGACCCCGAAGGCGTCGGCATCATGTTCACCGCGTTCAACCGCTGGCTTCTCGAGGACTGGGGCTTCGACTATCAGGATCGCATCTTCGCCGGACCGTACATCTCGCTCGCCTCGGTCGACTGGGCCTGCGCCGAACTCGATTGGGCGCTCGCCAACGGAGCGCGCGTCATCGTCATGCGACCCGCCGCACCCACGACGCAGTTCGGTCAGCGCTCCCCCTTCGACGAGATGTTCGACCCGTTCTGGGCGCGAGTCAACGAGGCCGGAATCACCACGGTCATTCACGCTGGCGACAGCGGCTACAGCTCGAACGGCTACGCGAACGACGCCTTCTCGGCACAGTTCTCCGGTGGCGGCTGGAAGCCGTCGATCAAGAGTTTCGCGATCGAGCGGGCGGCGCAGGACTTCATCATCACCTCGGTGTTCGAGAAGTTGTTCGATCGTTTCCCGAACGTACGCATGGCGTCGGTCGAGAACGGTTCGGAGTTCCTCGGCGACGCGTGCAACAAACTCACGTCGACCGCCAAGAAGATGCCGGGCTATTTCACCGAGGATCCGGTCGAGACTCTCAGGAAGAACTGGTGGATCAATCCGTTCTGGGAGGACGATGTCCACGAGGTCGCACGCATCATGGGAACCGATCGCGTGCTGTTCGGGTCGGATTGGCCCCACATCGAGGGAATGCCCAATCCGCTCGACTATCTGCCCGAGTTGAAGGCCTTCGAGCCGAACGAGCGACGTCGCATCCTGCTCGACAACGTCTCCGAGCTCAACACACGCAAGCCGCTCTGATCACCTGTCACCAGGTGTCGACGACCCGACGACGGCGTCGTCGATCGGGCTCGGGTGCCGATTCGAGGATCGCCGAGATCCATTGTCGGGTTTCCGCGGGGTCGATCACATCGTCGATCTCGAAGTGTCCGGCGACCGACACGGCCTTGCCGTGCTCGTACATACGCGCCACCATCGCCTCGTAGGTCTTCTCTCGCTCGTCCGGGTCGTCGATGGCTTCGAGCTCGCGTCGATACCCGAGGCGCACCGCACCTTCGAGTCCCATTCCGCCGAACTCGCCCGTCGGCCAGGCGACGCACGCCAGCGGAGCTTTCGTCGACCCGCCCATCATCGCCTGAGCACCGAGGCCGTAACTCTTGCGGAGAACAACCGACACCAACGGAACGTCGATGTTGGTACCGATCACGAAGAGTCGACTGCAGTGACGCACGAGAGCGGTCGCTTCGACGTCGGGACCGACCATCATCCCCGGAGTGTCGACAAGGGTGATCACCGGCAAACCATGGGCGTCGCACAACTGCAAGAACCGTGCCGCCTTGTCGGCGCCGTCGCTGTCGATCGCCCCACCGAGGTGGCGTGGATTGTTGGCGACGACGCCAATCGGTCGTCCATCGAGACGGGCCAGTGCGGTGACCATTCCGAGACCGAAGTCGGCTCGCAGTTCGAGAACGCTGTCGACGTCGAATAGTCCTTCGATGACGGATCGGACGTCGTAGGCCTTCACCCGATTCTCCGGGATCAGATCGCGCAAGGAACTCTGATCGGGAATCGAGCAGTGAGTGGTTCGTCCTTGGAAGTACGACACGTACTTCTTGGCGAGGTGAACCGCGTCTGCGTCGTCGCGGGCCACCAGATCGACGACGCCATTCGATCGCTGCACCGACAACGGCCCGATTTCCTCGGGTCGGTACACCCCGAGACCGCCACCTTCGATCATCGCCGGACCGCCCATTCCGATGTTCGAACCTTCGCAAGCAATGACGACGTCGCAACAGCCGAGGATCGCAGCGTTACCGGCGAAGCAATAGCCACCCGTGATTCCGACCAGCGGGACCAACCCCGACAGGCGCGCGAAATCGTGAAACGCCCAACAATCGAGACCGCTGACGCCGAGTCCGTCGGTGTCCCCCGGTCGTCCGCCGCCACCCTCGGCGAAGAAAATCAGAGGGATTCGCAGTCGCTCGACGACGTCGAACAATCGATCCTTCTTGCGGTGATTCTGTTGCCCCTGAGTACCCGCGAGCACCGCGTAGTCGTACGACATCACCGCCGCACGAGCCGCCCGTCCGTCGAAGAGATCGCCGTTCACCGACGCAAGACCAGCCACGAGACCGTCGCTCTGCGTGCGGGCGATCAAGTCGTCGACCGATCGCCGTCGTCGTTGCGCCGCAAGAACCAACGGCCCGTACTCGACGAACGATCCAGCGTCGACAAGATCGGCCACGTTCTCGCGGGCCGTTCGACGACCCGACGCGTGTCGACGTTCGGTTGATTCGTTTCGGGCCTGATCCGAACCAAGACGACGTCGTTCTTCGACCTCGAGTCGATCACGACGCTCGCCGGAATCGGCTGTCACGGTGGATTGCACCACCGCTTCGGCGCTGGGGCTCACGACAACCAGAGGTTGCCCTTCTTTCACAGTGTCGCCCGCTGCAGCGAGGACCTCGCGAACCACCACCGACTCCTCGGCGACGATGTCGTGTTCCATTTTCATCGACTCGAGCACCACGATCGGTCGACCGGCGGGAATGGTCGTGCCGATCGCGGCGATCGACAACACCGTTCCGTGCATCGGCGCGTGAAGCCGCCGATCGGACATGGTCAGAACGCGACCATGGCGCTGCGAGGACCGCGCACCTGCCCTCCCGCCCACGTCACGGCGGACGGGTCGATCAATTCGAATTCGGGTATGCGCGCCAACCACGTCTCGATGGCGACGCGCAACTCCATGCGCGCCAGATTCGATCCCGCGCAGCGATGAATGCCTGCCCCGAACGCGACGTGGCGATTGACCGCTCGATCGATGATCACTTCGTCGGCTCTTTCGAAAACCTCGGGGTCACGGTTGGCACCGGGGAAGTTCATCAGGATGCGCTCCCCCGCTTTCATCGGGCAGCCGTTGTATTCGACGTCCTCCATCAGACGACGCGCCATGGTCACGGGCGAATAGGCGCGAAGGAACTCTTCGATCGCCGTGCCCATCAATTCGGGTTCGGCCACCAGACGGCGACGATCCTCGGGATGCGTCGCCAAGTGCCAGATCGACGAGCCGATCGCGGACCAGGTGG
>JBJTIO010000035.1:0-13705 GCA_046095045.1 Actinomycetota bacterium | reverse complement strand
GCGGGTGGCGACGTCCTCGTAGCCCATGCGAGCGAACACCTCGAAGTGAAAGTTCGCACCTTTGGCACCCATGCCTCCGGCGTAGAGGGCGAGGAACGGTCGCACCATGTCGGCGCACTTCTCGGCGTCGTCGCCGGGGATCATCATCACGGTCGACGCGACCTCGAAACGCGCGGCTTTGTCGGCATCGCCCGACTTGGCGAAACCTTCGTTCAGGCAGCGGCGATAGAAGCCGTCCTCCTTCGGTGCGACCGTTCCTCGCCCTCTACGCCGGAGGCATGGGTGCCAAAGGTGCGAACTTTCACTTCGAGGTGTTCGCTCGCATGGGCTACGAGGACGTCGCCACCCGCGTGCAGGATCTCTACCTGCAAGGCAAGAAGGCCGAAGCGGCCGCGGCCATTCCGTTGAAGATGGTCGAGGACGTCGCCCTGGTCGGCCCGCCGGCCAAGATCAAGGACGAGTTGGCGATGTGGAAGGAAACCTGCATTACCACGTTCCTCGTGAGCGGACCCGCGCAAGTGCTGCCGTTCTACGCCGACCTGATCAACGGCTGAGATGATCCCGCCGCATCCGACGACCGTCGCCGAACAGCGTCGGTTGCTCGACGGTGGTGATGCCTCGGCGAGTGATCTGGTCGATCTCTGCCTTGCTCGCATCGAGGAAGTCCAGCCGACTCTGAACTGCTTCGTGTCGGTGTGGGCCGACGAGGCACGCGAACGCGCTCGCCACGTCGACACATCGCGCGGCGGTCTCGCCGGAATTCCCGTGGCCATCAAGGACACGTCGTCGTGGGCTGGTCACGCCTGCACCATGGGCTCGCTTACCATGCGCGACAACGTCGCACGCCACACCGACGCGGTGGTGCAATCACTGCTCGACGCCGGAGCGATCATCGTCGGGAGCACCAACACGCCCGAGTTCGCTCATGCCGGTATCACCGACAATCGACTGTGGGGCGCCACGCGCAACCCCCACGACCCGACCCGCACCACCGGAGGTTCGAGCGGCGGATCGGCGGCCGCGGTGGCGAGCGGATGCGTGGCGCTCGCCGAGGGCAGCGACATGGGTGGGTCGGTGCGCATCCCGGCCGCATGGTGCGGCATCGTGGGCGTGAAGCCGTCGCTCGGTCGCATACCTATGACCGCACTTCCGTGGCAGTTCGATCTCCTCTCTCACCACGGACCCCTCGCGAGCACGGTCGACGATGCGTGGGAGTTCCTTCTCGCGACTCAGGGTCCGTCGTTACGCGATCCGTTCAGCACCTTGTCGCCACTCGATCGGTTCGAGCCGTCGCTCGATGGACTGCGCGTCGCGTTGTCGATCGATCTGAGTTGCTGGACGGTCGACCCGGTGATCGCCGATCGCGTGTCCGAGACCGCGAATGCGTTGTCCGGGTTCGGCATGCGCGTCGCTCCGTTCGACCCCGCGTTCACCGCGCGCGACAACGCGTTGTGGCTCGAGATGTGGGGCATCTTCATGGCCGCGTATTACGGCGACATCGCCGATCGACACGCCGATCTCATGGATTCGGACGTGCTGTGGCTCATCGAACTCGGTCGTTCGTTCGATGCGGTCGCCGCCAAACGCATGGACGCCGAGCGCAGCGGATTCTGGTCACGGGCGACGACCGCGTTCGCCGACCACGATGTGATCATCTGCCCCACCATGTCGCGGGCCCCCGGACCCGCCGACAAGGAAACCAACCGCGCTCGACAGTCGTTCCACGACGACGGCCGTGTGCACAGCGAGGACATGACATCAGTCTGGAACTTGGCGTCACCACTTCCGATCGTGTCGGTGCCGTGCGGTCGTTTCACGACCGGACCCGACGCGGGCTTGCCCATCGGTCTGCAGATCGTCGGGCGTCCCGGACGCGAGGACATGGTGCTCGCCGTCGCGCGCGCCATCGAATCGCTGAACAATTGATGCGATTCGAGTTGCGCTGATCTCAGTCGCAGCAGCTGTCGCGCCATCCGCAGGCGCGACACTTGAAATGCGCATGTTCGGGGGTCAGCGAGCCCCCGCACAGTGGGCATTCCTCGAAGGTTCCCATCGGCGAACGACAGGTTCCACCCGACGGCGGAACGAGGTTGGTCAACGGAGCCGGTTCGACGTTCGACATGTGCTCAGTGTGGCACGGCACCGGTCGTCGATGGTTGACCCTCACTAGGATTCGTCTGCTTTCACCTCCCCATGACGAACTCCCCCGACCACGCGGATTCCTCTCCGCTCCCCCACGCGCACCGACCCGGCACGGCCCGGGCGGCTTTCGCCTATCGCGATTACCGATTGGTCTGGACCGGCATGTTGCTGTCGAACATCGGCACCTGGATGCAGAACCTCACGCTCCCGGCCTACATCGATCACCGCACCGATTCGGCACGGATCGTGAGCCTGCTGGTGTTCGCTCAACTCGGACCACTTCTTCTTCTCGCCATTCCCGGGGGCATCATCGCGAATCGCTTCAATCTGCAGCGCTATCTGCTCTTCATGCAGTGGGTGCAGTTGGTGTTCTCGCTGGTGTTGGCGGCGATCGTGAGCGTCGACGGTCCGATCTGGGCGTTGTTCGCGGCTCAGACGTCGATCGGCGTCGCCAACGCACTCAACGCTCCGGCCTTCCAGGCGAGCGTGCCCATGCTCGTCGACCGCCGCGACCTGGCCGGAGCGATCAGCCTCAACTCGACGCAACTGAACGGAAGCCGAGTGGCCGGGCCGTCGATCGCGGCCCTGCTCGCCATCTGGGGCGTCACCACCGCGCAAATCTTCGTCATCAACGCCGTCACGTATCTGTTCCTCATCGTCGCCTTGTTCATGGTGCAGATTCCCGACATTCGCTCCCGACCGACCGAAACTGGCTGGCGTCGCGCACTGACCGGCATCAACATCGCAGCGTCGCGACCGGTCATCTCGCGCCTGCTCATGTCGATGACCCTCTTCTCGCTTTTCTCCCTCGTCTACGTCGGCTTGTTCTCGTCGATCGCGCGCCTCAACTTCGGCATCAGCCCGATCGGCTCCACCTATCGATGGCTGTACGCGGTGTGGGGTCTGGGCGCCTTGTCCGGCGCCCTCGCCACCGGAACGTTCCTCGCTCACACGCACCGTCCGACGATCATCCGCAATGGCTTCCGCGGTTTCGCCGTGGCCTTAGCCGTCTTCGCCCTGTTGCGTTCGGTTGGTCCGGCATTCCCGGTCGGATACGTGTTGGGGTTCTTCTATTTCATGACGGCCAACGCCATGGTGACGGTGTTCCAGCAGAACCTGCGCGACAACGAACGCGTCACCGTGATGCCTCTGTGGTTCATGTCGTTCGGCGGCACCGTGACCATCGGTGGCCTCATCGCCGGGCCGATCATCGACGCGGTCGGTGCGCGCGGAGTGCTGCTCTTCGGCGCGGTGTTCGCACTCTTCCTCGGCTGGTGGTGCAACCTCGATCGCCTTCCGCGTTCGGCGTACCTCGCCGACGCCTGAGATTCGAGGGCGCGATTCAGGCGATCGCGTCGACCACGCGGTCGAGTCGCGACGCACGACTCGCTTTCACCAACACCGCGCATTGGGCACCGAGATCGCTCACTCGGGCAATCGCTTCATCGAGCGTCGACGACGCAAAGCCGTCGAGGTTGGTTTCGACCGAGATCAATTCGACGCCCAAGTCGGCGGCGAGACGCGCGATGCGTGCGTGCCCGTCGGTCGGATCGTCGATTTCGGCCATCACGCCCAGCACCGCCACTCGGCGGTCGGCATCGAGGGCAGCGAGAGTCTCGAGTGCGGCGGCCATCGACGTGGGGTTGGCGTTGTACGAGTCATCGAGCAACACCGCGCCCGCGCGGGTGCGTCGCGCCTGCATTCGACGATCGGAAATGCTCGCCCTACTCAATGCGGCCGCCATCGCGCTCGCCGATACCCCGAGCACATGCCCCACCGCGAACGCCGCGGCGGCGTTCGAAGCGGTGTGTCGACCGGGTGTGCTGAGACGAATCGGCGTTCGTCCGTCGCGCGTGACGATGTCGAACGACGCGCACCCCGTCGCGTCGAGCATCAGTGACTCGATGCGCACGTCAGCGTCGGCGGCTTCGCCGAACAGAATCGACGGAGCCGATGTGCGATGCACCATGGCACGCACTCGTTCGTCATCGGCGTAGAGCACCGCCCAACCCTGCGGCGGGAGCGCCTCGACCAATTCGCCCTTGGCGCGCGCGACTCCTTCGATACCTCCCACCAGTTCGGTGTGGGCTTCTCCGACCCGCGTCACGACACCGATCGACGGTCGCGCGATGCGACACAGGTCGGCGATCTGGCCGAAACCGCGCATTCCCATCTCGAGCACGAGCGCGCGCGTGTCGAGGGGCGCATTCAAAATCGTCACCGGCAAGCCCTGTTCGTTGTTGAAACTGCGCACATTCGCCGTCACCGAGAGCTCGCTCGCCAAGGCCGCTGCCACGAGATCCTTCGTCGTCGTCTTGCCCACCGAACCCGTGATGCCGATCACGACGGTCGAAGCCGGAAACAACGTGCGTCCCCACCCCGCCGCGTCGATCAACGCCTCGGCGGTGTCGGCGACGAGAATCGCCGATCCTCCGCAGCGCTCGATCACATCGGCACGCGATGTGAGATACGCAGACGCACCCGCCGCGAGGGCGTCGGGAATGAAGTCGTGACCATCGCGTTCGGCCACGAGAGGAACGAACAACTGAGCGGGCCGCACTTCGCGCGAATCGAAGGTCGCGCCATCGATCGTCACGTCGGGACCGATCAATCGTGCGGTCCGACCGTGAAGGTTGCGATCAGTGAGGGCCGCGGCGAGGTCGGCGGCCGAGAAACGCATGGGAAAACGGTACAACAGACGGGCCGGCCACCATCGGCAGCCGGCCCGACCAGAAAACGAACGCGAGGATCAGTGGAGCGGTTCGAACACTTCTCCGAGTTCGAACTTCACGTACTCCTCGCCGGTGTCGACCTCGTTCTCGAACTGGATGACACCCATCTCTCCTCGAAGCGACGACGCAACCACGCGTCGTTGCGGTCGAGAAGGCCGAGCTTCTTGCAGTTCGGCACGATCTTGCTGAACAGCATCTGCTGGAACACGGCGCGCGTCGGGTCCTTCAACACCAACGGCACCACGTCGCGAGTGTTCACGCCCATGCGCTCCCACACTTCCTGCGACATGAACCGGTCGCGCATGCGCACCGAGGCCTCGTAGGCGAACTCCTGACGGACCTTGATCTCCTTGTCGGTCATCTGGGTGTAGACCTCCTGCAGCGACAGAACGCCGAAGGCCACGTGGCGGGCCTCGTCGCTCATGACGTAGCGGAGCAACTGCTTCAACAGCGGTTCGGAGACGAACTGGTACATGTTGCCGAAGGCGGCGAGGGCGAGACCCTCGACCATCACCTGCATTCCGAGGTAGGTCATGTCCCAGTTGCTGTCGTTGATGATATCGTCGAGGAGCATGCGCAGGTGCGCGTTGATCTGGTAGCCACCGCCCAACTTCTCGTCGAGGTAACGGGCGAACACTTCGACGTGACGGGCCTCGTCGACAACCTGGGTGCTGGCGTACAACTTGGCGTCGTACCACGGCACGGTCTCGGTGATCTTGGCGGTGCACAACAGAGCGCCCTGCTCGCCGTGCATGAACTGCGACAGGCTCCAACGGCGCTGCTCCATCGCGAAGTCGGTCCACTCCTTGTCGCCCCACTTCTCGGCGGGAGTGCCCACGTAGTGATCGGCGGTGAGACCCGACGCCATCGCGGCCAGATCCTTGTTCACCTCGGCTTCGAGGTCGACGTCCTTGTCCCAGGGCAGGTCGGTGGTGGCGTTCCACTGACCGGTCTTGGCCTTCTCGTACAGACGACGCAACGCCGGACGGGCCAAAGAATAGTCCCACGTGAAAATGGCGTCAGCGTTGTCCTTGACGATGTGCTCGACCTCGTTCGGATCGACGGTCGGGATCGCCAAGATCGCGTCGATGTCGTTGAGGTCGGCGCGACCGATGATGTCCTGACTTTCCTTTTCACTGATGCTCATTGTGTGCTCCTTGTTGTGGGATCGGGTTCAGCCCACCGTCGCGCCTTCGAACGCGGCGACGAATGGACGGAGAAGGTTGCGCGCCGAATCGAGTTCGGCGAGATCGAAGTGGCTGCTCGGTGCGAGAAAGAACGAGATCACGAGTCGAGCGAGAAGTTCGACGAAGATCTCAGCGTCCTCGTCGCGCAGGTAATCGGTGAACATCGGTGTGATGTATTCGGAGGCGACCGAGAGAATGCGCGGGAGGCCTTCAACGGTGAGCGACTTCAGGGCCGTGCCCTCTTCGGTGGCGAGCATCATTGCCAGGTGTTCGTCGCGACGCATCTGATCGATCGCGTACACGGCGACCTGAGCCGAGAAGTCGAGCAGCGACTCGGAGCGCGTGAGGTTGTCGCGCAATCCGGCGAAGAACTCCTGCAGTTCGCGCACTCGAAGAGCGTCGAACATCACGTCCTTGCCACCGGGGAACAATAGGTACAAGGTAGCGCGCGACACGCCGGCCTCGGTGGCGACATCGTCGATGGTCAACTTGCTCAGACCCCATCGGTCGACGCAACGACGGGCAGCGTCGAGGACCCGATCCTCGGGAGTCGACATGGTGACCGATGTCATGCGTGAGACACTACGTCCCAAAATGTCTCAGCACAAGCCACCCGTTGCACGACTAATTCCCGACAAAGTTAGTCGGGTTTAGGGGTCGGGTGGGTATCCTGAGGGCACCACCATCGGTGGACACCCCCAACCCGAAAGGAACCCACGACATGATCCGTCGTCTTTGCGTGGTCGCACTCGCGGCCTCTGCACTCACCCTGGCCGCCTGCGGAGGCGACGACTCCTCCAGTTCGTCGTCCGGCGATTGCCCCACCATCACCGAAGGCAAGCTCACGATCGGCACCGGAAACCCGGCGTACTCCCCGTGGGTCGAGAACGATGCCCCCGAAACCGGCGAGGGATTCGAAGCCGCCGTCGCGATGGCCGTGGCGAAGGAACTCGGATACGAGGGCGACAACGTGGTGTGGGTTCGCACCAACTTCGACGAAGCGATTCAGCCCGGCGCCAAGAACTTCGACTTCAACTTGCAGCAGTACTCCATCACGCCCGAGCGCGCCGAAACGATCAGTTTCAGCGATCCCTACTACTCGGGTAATCAGGCCATCGTTGCCCTCGCCGGTTCGGCCGCCGAGGGAGCGACGTCGATCGCCGACTTGGTCGACGTGAAGTTCGGAGCACAAGCCGGCACGACGAGCCTCTCGTTCATCACCGATGTGATCAAGCCGAGCACCGAGCCGTTCGTCTACGACGACAATGCGGGCGCCAAGGCCGCGCTCGAGGCTGGCCAGATCGACGCGATCGTCGTCGACCTGCCCACCGCGCTCTACATCTCGGCGGTCGAGATCGAGGGTTCGTCGGTGATCGGTCAGTTCCCGGCGTCGGCCGGCGGCACCACCGATGATTTCGGCATGGTCTTCGAGAAGGACAGCCCGCTCGTCGCCTGCGTCAACACCGCACTCGCGACCCTGAAGAGCAACGGCTCTCTCGCCGAATTCGAGAAGACCTGGCTCAGTGACAACGCCGGCGTACCGGTCATCAGCGTCGACTGACATCGGCACGGTCCCCTCGGACCTAGCCTTTCAACCATGAACGAAACGGTGCCCGGGACGAGCGATCGCCCGGGCACCGTGACGTTCCGGTCGAGTCGCGAGGCACGCCTTCGATACGAGCGACGGCAACGACGACGTGCGTCGGCGATAGCGGCAACCTCCACGCTGATCGTTGTCGGTCTCCTCGTCACGCTCATTCCCCGCACTCCGGGTTGGTACAAAGTCAAGCGTTCGTTCTTCGACGGAGACGTCTTCGCCGATTCCTTCCCTCGACTGCTCGACGCCTTCGTCAAGTACGTGCAGATCTTCCTGTGGTGTGCGCCCTGCATCCTGGTGTGGGGAATGCTCCTCGCCATCGGGCGCAGCGTGCGCACCCCCGCATTGTTTCCGGTGCGATTGTTCGCCGCCGCCTACACCGACATTTTCCGCGGTGTGCCGGTCATCCTCACCATCCTCCTCATCGGCTTCGGGGTGCCCGGGCTCGGCATGGATCGCCCATGGAACAGCCCTTATCTATGGGGTTCGGTCGCGCTCGTGCTGACCTATTCCTCGTACGTCGCCGAGGTCTTCCGGGCCGGCATTGAGAGCGTTCACGAGAGCCAGCGGGCCGGTGCTCGGTCGCTCGGACTCACGTCCGCGCAAACCATGCGCCATGTCGTCGTACCGCAAGCAGTGCGCCGAGTGGTGCCGCCGTTGATGAACGATCTCGTCAGCCTCCAGAAGGACGTCGCGCTCGTGAGCCTCATCGGTCCGATCGAAATCCTCCGACAAGCCGGTATCGACAAATCGAAGTTCGCGAACTTCACCCCGTATGTCGGAGCCGCGCTCATCTTTCTCGCCCTCACGATCCCCGAAACCCGTTTCGTCGATCACCTACTGGCGCGCGAGCGTCGCCGAACCTCCGGGACGGCGATTCGATGAGTCCCAAGATCGCATTTCGTTCGGTCGTGAAGGCCTTCGGTGACCGCACGGTTCTCGACGGCATCGACCTCGAGGTTGCCCCGAGCGAGGTCATCGCTTTCATTGGATCATCCGGATCCGGAAAGAGCACCTTGCTGCGCTGCGTGAATCTTCTCGAGTCGATCGACGACGGATCGATCGAGATCGACGACGTCGACATCAGCGTTCCCGGGCTCGACCCCGACCCCATTCGCCGTCGTATCGGCATGGTGTTCCAGAGTTACAACCTGTTTCCGCACATGAACGTCCTGGCCAACATCACGCTCGCTCCGCGAAAGGTGCTGGGATTGTCGAGCGCCGACGCCGAACGTCGCGGCCTCGAACTTCTCGAACGACTCGGTCTCGCCGACCGTGCGAGCGGCTATCCCGATCAATTGTCCGGAGGGCAACAACAACGCGTCGCCATCGCTCGCAGTTTGGCGATGGAACCCGAGGTGATGCTCCTCGACGAGATCACCAGTGCGCTCGACCCCGAACTGGTCGGCGAGGTTCTCGACGTGGTGCGCGAGATGAAGAACACCGGCATGACCATGTTGCTCGCCACTCACGAGATGGCGTTCGCCCGCGAGATCGCCGATCGCGTGTGCTTCCTGCACGAGGGTCGCATTCTCGAATGTGCCGAACCAGAAATCCTCTTCGGCTCGCCACAACACGAACGCACGCGTCAGTTCCTCGCCCGCGTCAGCCGCTGATTCGCCCCGACGTCACCCCGCACACGACATCGCGGTGGAGGCAGTACTTGACTTCGTCCTCGAGCTTCTGCTGATTCCACGAGTTGATGAAGTCGGCGTGTCCAGTGAGCACTCCTCCGGACGCCAACTTCAGTCCGCTCGGATCGTCGGCGAAGGAATACGCGACCGAAAAGATCAGTTGCGGCACGTGTACCGGATGCGATTCGGGGCACTCTCCACCGGACGAATAGCGCATGTGCTCGCGGTGTCCGGGCACATCGAGGTTGCGTCCGTCCCAACAGTCGGGAAACGTCACGTCGAGGCGGAGACCTCGGTCGTCGGGACAATCCGGCGGTGTCGTTTCGCGAATCGCGCCACTGCCACAACTCCAGGCGACCACCGACGTCGGTTGAGGCTCGATCGCCGCGGCATCACCCGCGATCATCGCCAGACCGGCCGGGAAAGCCTCGACCGCCGTCGGCTCGACGTCGAGTCCGGTGCGGTAGTACGCCACGCTCTTCTCCGGGGTCAACATGACGTCCTCGTGATACAACGCGGGCGCCCAATACGACGCCGTGTCGAGAGCCTGCTCACAAGTTGTGCCTTGCGCGAGAAGAGTCGTGAGAGTCGACGCGGCGTTGGCTCCGACATTGCCAAAAAACACGTGCATGTGCGAGGCACCCTCATCGCTCGGGTAGACGATCGGATCATCGGGCAAGGCGTGACTGAACGGACATTCAACGACGAATTGCCCCACCGCACCTTGCGGACCGGCGATCGCCCGATCCGGTTGGCCCATCACCGAGGCCGGATCGACCGGCATCGACGAATGATCGTGTGCGTCACCCGCAGCGTTGGGTGCGTCGGGCGCACACGAGGCGCCCGACAACAGCCCAACGGCGAGGATGAGGTTGATGCGCCGTATCAACTGATCTTGTCGGGGACCGTGATGGCCGCGAGATCGATCGTCGGCGGAGTCGCGCTCGCCGGAACCGCTGGCGCCGTGGCGGCATCGGGCATGTTGTCGAACGCGATCGGATCGGGCAATTCTGCGGTCTTCCAGTCGACCGACGGCGGCGCGGTTTCGGCGTCGGCCAACCACGTGATCACCATCAAGTCGCCCGCAGTCCAGTCGCCGGCCGACTCGCTGAGCGGTGAACCACACGGCGACAATGTCTCGAGGTCGAGCGGTGCCGAGATCGTGAAGGTGTTGCCCTCGAAGCAGTTGCCCAACTCCCACAAGTTGGTGCCTGCCGAACCGACCGCGATGTCAGCACGACGGTTGTCCTCGAGCACGTTGTCGCGAATCTGATTGTCCTGTGAATCCCACAAAAGTGGGCCGTCAGGGACGACCGGCATCAGTTGCTTCTGTGTCGCGCAATCGGTGTCCCAAGTGTCCTTGGCGGGAATCGCGTCGTTGGCGTCCTCCTCGAGGAACGGCACGAGTCCGATGCCGGTCTTGTCGTGATCCCACACACGGTTGCGTTCGATGATGTTCTGCACACCACCGGCACTGAGGATTCCGTTGCCCATGGCCAGGATCGCCACGTCGATCGCCGGAGTGTCGGGCTGATTGTTCGAATACACGAGGTTGCCCACGATCGTCGACTTGCGCTCCGGGTAGCACAGTTCATAACTACCGCTGTTCGGCACCACACCGGCGCGGTTGAAGCGGAAGATCGAGTTCACGATCAACAAGTTTCCACCGGAGTTGGTGCCCGAGTACCCGAGACCGTTGTGCTCGGAAATCACGTCATTGATCACCGCGTCGCACGGGTAGCACTGTCCGATGTAGAAGCCGGCGTCCGGGCTTCCCGCGGCATAGGAATGCTCAAGAAGTCCACCGACGGAATCGAACGCGTAGATGCCGTAGTCGCCGTTGCGCCACGCGGTGAGATACGAGCCGCGATAACCGGTGCTGCCGGTCCAGAAGAAACCGTTCTTGGTGTAGTTCATCGCGGTCATGTTCTCGATGGCGACACCTGAAGCACCCACCACGCGGAAGCCGTTGTCGAGTTCGAAATTGCCGTCCATGATGACGGTGTTGCGATCAAGTCCGCGGATGACGATGTTGTTCGTCGTCACCTGCACGGCCTCGTTGTACGTACCGGGAGCGATCAGGATGAGGTCGCCTTCGGCTGCAGCATCGACGGCTTCTTGGATCGTGGCGTAATCGGCCGGACCGTTGAGAACTCCTTCGACACTCGGAGCTTCCGTCGACGGAGCCTCGGTGCTCGGCGCCTCCGTCGTCATCGCATCGGTCGTCGGTGCCTCGGCATCATCTCCCGAACCACACGCGACCAACGACAAACCCAGAACGGACACGCCGACAACAGCACGTAACAACTTCATGATCTCCCCCTTCGATCGTCGCTGGCGCGACAACTCGAATCTAGTTCGGCGAATCAAGTCACACGAATGATTCCGTACATGCCCGCTCCCGGTGCGCCGTGGATCGAGCAGTAGTAGCGATACACCCCCGGAGCGGTGAACACATGGGAGAACACGTCACCCGGCACGAATTCGGTCGAAACGACTCCCCATGCGCTCGGCGACGAGTCATTTCGCAGTAATTCGACAAGACCGTCGTCGTTCTTCACCGAATCGGGAAGGATGTTGTGGTCGTTGCGCCCGCGATTCTCGAAGATCACCTCGGTGCCCGCGCTGATCTCGTAGTCGGACGGTCGGTACGAGTTGTCGAGCACCTGCACGTTGACCGATTCGCCGGTAGGTGGCACCGTGGCGATGGTCGTGGTGATCGAGACGACTTCTTCGTCCGGCTTTGCCCCATCGGCCGCGTCGGGAACGTCGGGAGCGCAGGCCACCAACAGCATCGGCACGAACACGAGACAAATTTTCGACGAACGAGACATGACTCTCATTGTGTTCTCAGGCCGTTGGCAACTGGTAATCCGCGAATCGATCGCGCAGCGTCTTCTTGGAGAACTTGCCCACGCTCGTCTTGGGAACCTCGTCGATGAAGACCACGTCGTCGGGCAATTGCCACTTGGCCAACGTCGGGGCGAGATAGTCGAGGATCTCCTGTTTCGTCAGGGTGGCGCCGGCCTCGAGCACGACACAGGCGAGCGGTCGCTCGCTCCACTTCGGGTGAGAAACGCCGATCACGGCGGCCTCGCGGATGCTCGGGTGAGCCATCAACTCGTTCTCGATCTCGACCGAGCTGATCCATTCACCGCCGGACTTGATGAGGTCCTTGGTGCGATCGAGCAAACGAATGCGTCCGCGCGAATCGACCGCGGCGACGTCGCCGGTTCGCAACCATCCGTCGCTACTGAAGCTCTCGCCCGCTCGCTCGTCGTTGTAGTAGGTCGCGGCGATCCAGTTGCCTCGGCACTGCAACTCGCCGCTGCTCTCTCCATCCCACGGCACGCTCGTCGTGGTTCCTGGTTCGACCACGCGGCACTCGACGCCGAACACGATGCGGCCCACTTGCGTGCGCAGATCGGCCTGAGCGTTCACATCGAGCAGCAACTGATCGGAATCGAGATGACAGACCGCGGCAATGGGGCTGGTCTCGGTCATCCCCCACGCCTGCAGGATCGGCAGACCCAACTGCTCGCGATAGGCCTCGCTCAGCGCGCGCGGCACCGCCGAACCACCGCACGGAATCGCCCTCAGGCTCGATGTGTCGCGACCCTTCAACTCGGGCAGCACCCCCATCCAGATGGTGGGCACGCCGGCGGCGATCGTGGGACGTTCGTTCACGATGAGGTTCGCGATGGCGGGGCCGGAGAGATCGGGACCCGGCATCACCAGATCGGCACCGGACGCGACCGCCGCGTGCGCGAGACCCCACGCGTTGGCGTGGAACATCGGCACCACCGGAAGGATCTTGTCGCGCTCACTCGCGCCGAGACCATCGGTCATCATCGTGGCCATCGTGTGCAGGAACGTGCTGCGGTGCGTGTACACCACGCCTTTCGGATTGCCGGTGGTGCCGCTCGTGTAACACATACTGGCCGCGGTGTGCTCGGGCACTTCGGCGAACTCGGCCGGACTCGCCGAACCCAGAAGTTGCTCGTAGTCGTGCACCGCGATGCCAGCGGTGTCGGCCGGAATCTCGCCCTTTCCGTCGTCCATCACCACGAGGTGTTTGACGGTTTCGAACGTCGGCAACAGCGGGGCCAACAAACCGAAGATCGACTTGTCGACGAAGATCACCTCGTCCTCGGCATGGTTCACGATGTACGTGAGCTGCTCGGGGAACAAGCGGATGTTCAACGTGTGCAACACGCGCCCGGTGCAGGGAGCCGCGAAGTACAACTCGAGGTGGCGCGCGGTGTTCCACGCGAAGGTGGCCACGCGACCCGCCGACGAGATACCGAGACGATCGAGCACCGTTCCCAATTTGCGGGTGCGCACGGCCCATTCGGCGTACGTGGTGCGCTCGATGCCCGTGGCCGTCGCGGTCGTGATGGTCTTGTGTCCGAA
>JBJTIO010000034.1:0-7395 GCA_046095045.1 Actinomycetota bacterium | reverse complement strand
AGCGATCAGGGTCGCCCACACCGGCACTCCGCGAACGAAGTTCGATGTTCCGTCGATGGGATCGATGACCCAGGTCCACTCCGATTCGGTCGACCCTGCGGATCCATGTTCTTCTCCGTAGACCGCATGGCTCGGACGCTCGCGAGCGATGAGAGAGACGATCGCCGATTCGGTTTTCTGATCGGCTTCCGTCACCTCGCTGCGGTCGGCCTTACGCGAAAGAGTGAACGATCGCTCGACGAAATAGGGGAGCGACACCGAATCGGCGATGTCGGCGGCACGTAGGGCGAGGTCGAGTTCGTCCTGAATGTTCACGTCGAGGTCGCTTCAGTTGCCATGAGTGGAATCGAAGGTAGCAACGATTCCGTCGGCGTCGAGACCGAGTTGGGCGAGGAGGCGATCGGGCTTGGCGTGGGGGAGGAACTTGGTGGGCACGCCCAGAACGTCGACCAGGCATCGTTCGTCGCGACCATGGATTTCGGTGGCAATCGACATTCCGATTCCACCCTCGCGAATGCCGTCCTCGATGGTGATCACCCGCTGGTGCCGAGCGGCGTCGTCGCACATGGCCGAGTCGAGCGGGGCGCAACTTCTGACGTCCCAGACCGTCGCCTCGACACCACGTTCATGTAGTTGGTCGGCGGCTTTGAGTGCGGCCGCCACCATCTTGCCGACAGCGAGAATCGCCAATGTTCCGTCACCCGTGCGCAACTTGCGCGCGTCGAGTCCGGAACCGACCTCGTTGTCACCGACTTGTCGGGCGGCGCCCTTGGGGTAGCGAATCATCACCGGACCGGAGTCGGAGAGGTGCAGGGCGTCGTGAAGCATTTGCTGTAGTTCCTGTGCACTCGATGGGGCGAGCACTCGCATGCCGGGCACCTTCGAGAGCAGAGCCATGTCGTAGATGCCGTGATGACTCGGACCGTCATCGCCCGTGATGCCGGCACGATCGAGGCAGAACACGACGGGCAGTCGATGCAACGCGACGTCGTAGACGACCTGATCCCAAGCGCGCGAAAGAAATGTCGAATACAAAGCGACGACGGGACGAAGACCACCCATCGCCATTCCGGCGGCTCCGGTGACCGCATGTTGTTCGGCGATACCGACGTCGAAGAAGCGGTCGGGGAATCGACTCTCGAAGGGCAGCAACCCGGTGGGACCGGGCATCGCCGCGGTGATCGCCACCACGCGTGCATCGGCGTCGGCTTCCTTCAGGATCGCGTCGGCGAACGCTTGGGTGTAGCCCGTGGGCACGGCCTTCGGTGGGCCAACTGCCGGATCGAAGACCGGCGTGTCGTGGAGGTGCTTCTCGTCGTCATCCTCGGCGGGCGGATATCCCTTGCCCTTCTGGGTCAACACGTGCACGACGATCGGTCCCTCGGAGGAGAGATCCTCGGCGTTGCGCAACGCCATCTCGAGTTCGCGCACATTGTGACCGTCGATGGGTCCGATGTAGCGAACACCGAGTGCCTCGAAGAAGGACGGCGGTTGGAGAAACTCGCGCACAGCCGCTTTCACCGCTTCCATGCCCTTCTCGGCTTGCTGTCCGACGACGGGGAGGTTCTGAAGCCAGGCCTCGAGACGTCGTTGACGCTGGACATAGAGCGGGTTCATTCGGATGCGCGTGAGACCCTGGGAGAGTTTGCCGGTGATGCGATCGGGGAGGGGGGTACGTGAATCCTTCTCGAGTCGATCGAACTCAACCAACGAACTATGGGGCTGCGTGAGATTCGAGATCGTTGGCGCGTAACTGCGCCCGTTGTCATTGAGAACGACGATGACGCGCTTCTTGGCGTGACCGAGGTTGTTGAGGGCCTCGTACGCCATGCCACCGGTCATCGAGCCGTCACCGATGACCGCCACGATGTGGCGATGGTCGGCGGTGCCGTTGTCACGAGCGACCGACAGTCCGTAGGCGTACGACAGAACGGTCGACGCATGACTGTTCTCGATGAAGTCGTGCTTGCTTTCTTCCCGACTCGGGTAACCGGAGAGTCCGTCGGACTGTCGTAGACGTTCGAACCCCCCTGTGCGGCCGGTGACGATCTTGTGGACGTACGCCTGATGTCCGGTGTCCCACAGAATCGCATCACGAGGTGATTCGAAGACCCGATGCAAGGCCAGCGTCAGCTCGACGGCACCCAGGTTGGAGCCGAGGTGCCCACTGTTGGTCGCGACGGCCTGCACGATGAAGTCACGAATTTCACCCGCGAGGTCGTCGAGTTCGGTGTACGACAGACGACGAAGATCGCTCGGTTGGCGGATGTCGTCGAGACTCATGGTGACTGGAACGCTACCCCCGACTCATCGAGGGTCGTAATCGCAGACCCTGCCGTCGGTCACGCCGGACGAGCAGGTCTTTCGATGCCGTGAGTGATGTCGTGTTGTCGGTCGAGTCGCCTCGTGTTCCATCGATGCAGCGCCCAACCACCCCACACTCCGAGCGCGAGGGCGAGTTGCCCACCGATGCCGTCGACCCAGAAGTGGTTGGCCGTCACGACGATGCAGAACAGGGTCGCGGCGGGATAGAGAAGCATCGCGATCTTGGTCCACCTACGTCGGAGCAGAGGCCACATGGCGAAGGCGCACCAACTACTCCAGCCGATGTGCATGCTCGGCATGGCGGCGTACTGATTCGACAATTGGGTCATGCCCTTCGAATCGAACGTCCATAGTGCGCCTCCGTACTCGGGCAACGTGTCGACGAACCCGAACGAACCTTGTTCGGCGGTTCGTGCCCTACCGTCGAGGATCGACGTGTCGACACTGTCGAAAGTGCTGCGCAACGTGCTCGGGATGCACGCACCTCCGTACCCACCGGACGCTGAAGGGCACGGCGCATCGAGGAGGCGAGGGGGCATCACGGGGAACAACGAGAAGCCGACGATCGCCAACGCAGTCGTAATGGCGAGAGCGTTGCGCCACTGCGGGAAGACGTGTTTCCTCTTGGCGAACAGAATCCAGAAGACGGTGAGCGTGACGACGAAGTGTGCGGTGCCGTAGTAGACGTTCCAGAATCGGATGAAGCCGCGAAAGCGAAGGAACCAATCCTGCACCGACTCTTCGTGATAGAGACCGATGGCCCGCTCGAGTCGGATGAGTCGTTCGGCGTTGTGGAAAGCCTGAATGGGTTGATCGCCGGGATCGATGTTCGCCGAACCGAACTGGTTACGACTCCACGAGTACACCCCGTAGAAGGCGAGCATGATGAGTGCTTCTTTCCACCAATGGGTGCGGTGGACGCGCGGAGGAATCGTCACCTCGGTTGCAGGGTCCACCTCTCCAATTTAGGCAACGGACCCTGTCGCTTCCCTGCCCATCGCGACCACCGCCAACGACGAAAACGCGACAAATTGTCGCTTTGCGTGCATCCCAGGTGGTCACAAAGCGACAATTTGTCGCAGTTAGGCTCGGGGGATGGTCGTGATAAATGGTCTGGAAATGCTCGATGATGAGACCCTCGCGCGGGTCCTTTCGGCCGCCCTCTCCACCGGAGCCGAGTTCGCTGAAATCTTCGCGTCCGACTGGCGCGGCACCGGTGTCGGACTCGACGACGGTCGCATCGAACAACTCTCGACCGGTCGAAATCGCGGCGCGGGCATTCGAGTGATCGCCGGCGAGACCACCGGCTTCGCCCACACCGCCGACCTCTCCGAGGCGGGCCTG
The DNA here is from genome assembly GCA_046095045.1 of Actinomycetota bacterium. GTDB lineage: Bacteria > Actinomycetota > Acidimicrobiia > Acidimicrobiales > Ilumatobacteraceae > Casp-actino8. The sequence continues at coordinate 3,726 of JBJTIO010000034.1, read as the reverse complement.
ATCGCGGCGGCTCGTGTCGCCGCCGACGCTGCTCGTCAAGGTGGCGGAGGCACGCGCGTGATCTCCCTCGATGAGCGCGCGCGCCGCGTCGTGAGCCCGATCGACATCGATCCGTCCACCATCGGCAAGGCCGCCAAGGTCGATTTGTTGCGTCGCGTCGACGAGGCCGCTCGCTCGGCCGGAGGTGCGATCACCCAAGTGTCGGCCGGGTACTCCGACGGTCGCACCCATATCGTCATCGCCAACAGCGACGGGGTTCTCGCGCGCGACGAGCGCATCCGTACCTTGCTCCGTGTCAGTGCCGTGGCGAACGGCGACACCGGCATGCAAACGGGTTTCGATTCGCTCGGACACACGATGGGTTTCGAGTTGTTCGACAAGGTGAGCGTCGAGGAGGTCGCACGCACCGCCGCCAACCGAGCTCTCACGAAATTGAAGGCTCGACCCGCGCCGTCGGGCTCGATGCCGGTCGTCATCAAGGCCGGAAGTGGCGGCGTGCTCTTCCACGAGGCGTGCGGTCACGGGCTCGAAGCCGACCTCGTCTCGAAGGGTGCCAGCGTCTACAAGGGCAAGGTCGGCGAACTCGTCGCGTCACCCCTCGTCACGCTCGTCGACGACGGCACGATGACGCACGAGTGGGGTGCCATTGCGTTCGACGACGAGGGTCACCCGTCGCAGTACAACGTGCTCATCGAGAACGGTGTGCTCACCGATTACATGTGGGACTACTTGCGCGCCCGCAAGGAGGGCCGCCCGCAGTCGGGTAATGGTCGTCGTCAGTCGTACAAGGATCTTCCGATGGTGCGCATGACGAACACTTACGTTCTCAACGGATCCACTGAACCCGACGACATCATCAAGGACACCAAGTCGGGCGTGTACGTCGCGCATCTCGGTGGTGGCAGCGTGAACACCGCAACCGGTGACTTCGTGTTCGGCATGACCGAGGCATATCTCATCGAGAACGGAGAGGTCACCGAGCCGCTGCGCGAGGGCAACCTGATCGGCAACGGTCCGCAGGTGTTGCGCGACATCGATCTGCTCGGCAACGACTTCGCCATGGGCAATCCCGGCACGTGCGGCAAGGACGGACAAGGCGTCCCGGTGGGAGACGGCCAGCCGACGCTTCGCGTGAAGTCGCTCACCATCGGTGGAACCGCGGCATGAGTTCTCCCGATCGCAGCGGCGAGCTGCTCGCCATCGCCGAGCGCGTCGTTGCCATGGCCGCCAAGGGCGAACAAGTCGAGGCCTACGTGAGTCGCGGACTCTCGACCGATGTTCGGGTGTACGAGGGAGAAGTCGAACACTTCGTTTCGGCTCAAAGTGAGGGCATCGGAATCCGCGTGATCCGAGACGGTCGTACGGGCACGTCGTACTGCGGAACGCTCGACGAGGCGCAGATCGCCGAAGTGCTCGCCGAAGCGCGCGACAACCTCGGATATGGCGAACCCGACGAATGGGCCGGCCTCGCCGAGCCCGATGGCGTCGCGGTGACTCCTCAGAACCTCTGGGACGATTCGCTTGAATCGACCCCCACGGCGCGCAAGATCGAACTGGCCAAGGAACTCGAGCGTTTGGCGCGCGCCGGTGACTCGCGGGTGCGCGTGGACGACTCGAACTACTCCGATGCCTTCGGAGAGGCCGCCGTGGCGACCACCACGGGTATTCGCGTCGCGGGTCGCGAGAACGGCTGCTTTCTGAGCGTCGGCACACTCGCCGATGACGGAGACGAGACTCAAACCGGATTCGGATTCGCCGTGGGGCGCAACGCCGACGAACTCGACATCGACAAGGCGGCGCGCGACGCGGTCGATCGAGCGACGCGATTGCTCGGTGCCACCAAACCGGCGAGCCGACGCATCACCGTGGTGCTCGACCCGTACGTGACCGCGCAGTTCATCGGAATCATCGGTTCGACCCTGAACGGCGAGAGCGTCGTGAAGGGTCGCAGTTTGTTCGCGCAACGTCTGGGGGAGACCGTCGCGAGTCCGCTCGTCTCGCTCGTCGACGATCCGACCAACCCGCTCGCCTACACCGCCACTGACATCGATGGCGAGGGTTTGGCGGCGCGACGCAACGTTCTGATCGACAACGGTGTTCTGCGAACTTTCGTGCAGTCGTCGTATTCGGCTCGACGCATGAAGGTGGCGACAACAGGGAACGGAGTGCGCGGTGGGTTCGCCGGTTCGCCGAGCGCGGGTTGCCTCGCGCTCCAGATCGCACCGGGGCAACGCCGTCAGGACGAGATCATCGCGAGCATCGACGACGGCATCCTGATTCAGCAGGTGCAAGGTCTTCACTCGGGTGTCAACCCGGTTTCGGGGGATTTCAGCACCGGGGCGGCTGGTCTGCTCATCACCAAGGGTTCGGTTGGTGCACCAGTGCGCGAGTTCACCATCGCTTCGACATTGCAGCGCATGTTGCTCGACATCGCCGAGGTCGGTGGCGATCTCGAATGGTTGCCGATGCGTGCGACCGGAGTGTCGCTCGTGATTCACGACGTCACCCTCAGCGGATCGTGAGGTCTCGGTTCACCTGATGCCGATCATTCACGCGATCGTTCTGGGTCTCGTTCAGGGGCTCTCGGAGTTCCTGCCGATCTCGTCGAGTGGACACTTGTTGCTCGTTCCGTGGTTGTTCGGCTGGAACGACCTCGACGATGAATCGGTGAAGAAGGCCTTCGACGTGGCCTTGCATCTCGGCACTCTCATCGCCGTCGTCGGCTACTACCGACGCGACGTTCTGATGTACGTGCGTGACGGAGTTCGGGCGGTCGTTCGCCGTGACCGCGAACCGACACCCCACGGGCGTATGGCGTGGCTGCTCGTGATGGCCAGCATCCCTGCCGCCGTCGTCGGCGTGCTGTTCGAGACGTGGATCGACGACGAGTTGGGTCGTCCGTGGATCATCGCCGTCTCACTGATCGGATTCGGAGTCGTGCTCGCGTGGGCCGATCGTCGCAAGGGTTCGCGCGAGTTCGACGAGTTGACCAGACGGGACGCGGCCGTGATCGGAGTTGCCCAGGTTCTCGCACTCAATCCGGGAACGTCGCGCTCGGGTATCAGCATGTCGGCGGCGTTGGCGCGGGGACTCGACCGCGCCGCCGCGGCTCGGTTCTCGTTCTTGTTGAGCATTCCGGTCACGGCGGGCGCCGTGATCGTGAAAGTCGGTGGCCTGTTCGCCGACGGTCTGCCCGAGGGTCTGCTCGCTCCGATGATCGCCGGCGTGATCACCGCCGGGTTGTCGGGTTGGCTCGCGGTGTGGGGTCTGATGCGATTGATTCGCACCTCGTCGTTCGACGGCTTCGTGGCGTACCGAGTTCTGCTCGGAGTCGGCGTGCTGTTGGTGCTGGCGTCAGGCTGGCGCTGACGTCGAGTCCGACGAACTGGTGCTCGTCGACGTCGACGACTCGCTCGAAGAGTTCGTGGCCGCCGAAGTCGTCGTCGACGACGTCGAGGACGTGCCCGACGACGAGCCACCGCGGGAGTCGGTCTTGTAGAAGCCACCGCCCTTGAACGTGACCCCCACTGGCTGGAACACCTTCTTCACGGCGCGCGCAACACCATCGGACGGATGGGGGAACTCTGTGAGGGCGTCATCGGTGAAGGCCTGTTGGACCTCGATGGTCTCGCCGGTGTCGACGAACTTGTACACGTAAGTGGGCATGGGCGGTGTCTCCGGAACGTGAAGTCTAGAGTCGAAGCATGTTCATCGCTCCACCGACGC
>JBJTIO010000033.1:0-6066 GCA_046095045.1 Actinomycetota bacterium | reverse complement strand
GGTCTGCTGAATCGTTCCGGGATCGAGCGCGTACGGAATCACCTCGGCCGGTGCCGCACCGACATCGGTGAGTCGCTGCACCATGAGATCGGCCAACACCTTCGATTCGGCGCTGCTCTCGATGTAGAGCAGGCCGAACTTTCGCTCGGTGTTCACGAGCTCGTCACCAGCGTGCGAAGCGGGCTTGCCCGCCAACTGCTTGCCGATGAATTCGACCACGTGCACCTGCTTCTGCTCGGCGCTTCCGTCGATCGCCCACACGTAGGGATCGCGCTCGGCGAACCACTCCGGCGAGCCACCACCGCACGACACACAGAACGTCTCGAGAGCGGCCAATTCGTCGCCGAAGGCGTTGGTCAGTGCCGGTCCACCGATCACGGCGAAGGGCTTGTATTCCTCGACAATGCGCTGGGCGTCGGCGCGCGCGGTCACTTCGTCGTTGGCGAGACCCGTGCTCTCATAGACCACGTAGTTGATCTTGCGACCGTAGAACTCGTAATAGGTCTGGAAGTACTCGATGAAATCGGTGACGACTTCTTGTTCCTGGGCGTTGGTGTCGTCGACCTTGATGGCATCGGTGATGTAATTGATGATCGGATCACTGTCCGGTCCCATGTACTGAACGATCGTGATCTCATCGGCGGTCACGCCAACATCGGTCGCTCCACCGTTGTCGCCCTCGAACGGTGCGGCGCAGAACGGAGCGAAGTAATCGGTCACCTTGATGCGTCCACGCTCGGTGTCGCAACGATCACCCCAATCGATCGTGTCGGCGATACCGAGTTCCTCGGCTTGCGGATACAGAAGCGGGTACGACCAATCGGTGCTTCCCCCATCGGTCGACGGCGCGGCCGAATCGGAAGGAGCTTCGGTCGTCACCGGCGCGTCGGACTCATCGGAGTCACCGCCACCGGACAAGACGATGCCGGCCACCACCGCGACGATCGCGACGATCGCGACGAGTGGTCCCCACTTGCGCAGTGAGCCGGAACCGGAACCCGTGCTGCTTGCTGGTTGCATGTCTATCCCCCTTGCCCGGATCGGGCGATTGCGGCACTCGACGTGCCGAGATACGACTCGACGACCTGTGGGTGGACGAGGACCTCGGACGGTGATCCGGAGATCACCACCCGCCCCTGGTCCATCGCCACCAACCGATCGGCGACCGACGACACGAATGGTATGTCGTGTTCGACCACCAAAAGTGCGGCCCCCATCTCGTCGCGCAGGCGACGAACCACCGGAACCAAAGCCTCCACCTCGCGCTGGGCCAGACCGGACGTCGGCTCATCGAGGAGGATCACCGTCGGACGGTGCGCGACGAGACAGGCAAGATCGACGATTCGGCGGGTTCCGGTCGACAGTTCGCGCACGAACTTGCGCTGGTAGTCGCCCAGTCCGAGCAACTCGATCAGCTCGTCGACCCGGCGAGTCACCGAAGCCTCGGAATCGAAGACCGGCGGCAACCACATCGCGGCGGCCATGGCACTCCGGTTCGCGACCCACCGTTCGAGTGACACCGCCAAGGTCTCGCGCACCGTCAGTTCGGGGAACAGGCGGGCGTCCTGGAACGAGCGACCAAGACCCGCTCGAGCACGAGTGCTCGGTGAAGCCCCCGACACATCGACCCCCGAGCTCGTGCCTGTTCCCGAGACGGTGGGGGTGAGTCCGGAGATCACGTCGAAGAGCGTCGTCTTGCCCGCGCCGTTCGGACCGATCACGCCGACGATCTCGCGATCATGCACCTCGATCGACACGCTGTCGACCGCTCGCACCCCACCGAAACTGGCGATCACTTGATCGGTCGACAAGACGATGGCCGCGTCCTTCGCAAACGGCGAAGCACTGTGCGCCGACTCACCCGCCGACGCCCCGGAGAGGAACACCGATCTCAAAATGTCGGGTCGATTCAACAACTCTGCGGTGGGTCCGGAGAATCTGATCTCGCCGCGTTCGAGGAAGTACGCGCGTTGGGCGACCGTGAGTGCGACGTTCACGCTCTGTTCGACCAACACCACGGTGACCCCCGACGCGGCCAGTCGCTGCACGACGGGAAGCATCTGCCCGACGATCACCGGGGCGAGTCCGAGCGACAATTCGTCGATCAACAGAACTTTCGGACGCATCACGAAACTCATCGCCAAGGCCAACATTTGCTGCTGACCGCCCGACAGGTTGACGGCCGCCTCGTCGAATCGCTCGGAAAGGATCGGGAACATCTCGAGCACCTCGGCCCGCGCCTTCTCGACGCTGTCGCTGTCGCGTCGATTGGTCCATCCCGCAAGTTCGAGGTTCTCGCGAACGGTCAACGAGCCGAACACTCCGGCACCACCGGGCATCTGAACGATGCCGGCCGCGGCGATCTCGTGCGGAGGAACGTGCGTGATGTCGCGACCGTCGAAGATGATCGCTCCCCGATCGGCCTCGACCACTCCGCTGATCGATTTCAACAGCGTGCTCTTTCCCGCTCCGTTGGTACCCAACAACGCGACGATCTCACCCTCGTCGAGTTCGAGATCGATTCCCTTCAGAACCGGACGTCCGTCGTATCCGGCGTGCACGCCCCGCACCAACAACAACTTGGCCCGACCTTGGCGTCGATCGAAGAGAACCTCAGAACGTGCGGCGGCTGACTGCCACACCTGTGCGATGTCGTCCATGATCACGCTGCCGATCGTGCGTTGGATCAATCCCCCGATGATGAAGAGCGGAATCATCACGAGCATGCCGACGCGGATCGACACCTGATCGGAGATCCAACCGATCAGCGGAAGGACGAACAAGCCCGGAATCACCCAGAGCGACGCCACCGAGAAACCGGTCGCGCGGGCTCGAGGCGGAATGGCGAGTGACAGTCCGGAGAAAATCGCCGGAGCAAGGACGGCGAGACTGGCCGAGATCCCGCAGGGGAGCGCCACCGCCACCACGATGTTCGGCGACAAGGCGAAAGCCCCAGCCAGAACAGCAGCGATGATCGAGACGTTCGCCCCGACCCTCGTGAGACCGGCCACGTTGCTGGCGTAACGCTTCGAGATCCAGCGCGCACCCACGATCAGCCCGACGAGTTGGAACGGTTCGGCGATGGCGGCGGCGATGCCCCGCGCTCGTTCGTCGAGTCCGAACTCGCGCTCGTACAACAACGATGCGAGCGACACGAAGCCGATGAGGCCCGTCGCGAGGAACGGCAGACTCCACCAGATCCGTTTCAATGACTCGACCTTGTGCACCGTGCGCCAACTCTCGGCGAACGAGGGTGGGGCCTCCTCGGTGTCGGCCACCTCGGATGAGACACCAACGGCGAGTCGCTCCCATCGACCGCGAATCGGCTCACGCAGGCGCAGGGCGATGACCGCGAGGATGATGGTCGGGATCGTGAAGACGATGAATGGGGTGCGCCACGAGAAATAGAAGGCGAGAAAGCCGGCGGCGAGCGGACCAACGAACGAACCCACGGCGTTGGCGGCACGGTGGACCGAGAAGACCTTGGTGCGGGCCTCGATCGGGTAGTAGTCGGAAAGCAACGAGTTGTGGGTCGGGTCGATGACCGCCTTTCCGATCGACGAACCACTGCGGGCGATGCACAGAACGACGAGTCCAGTCGCCATGCCGGTGAGCCCGGAGAACACCGCCCACAAAATCGCTCCACCGACGGCGAGAGGAACACGACGAGAACGGTCGGCCAATTGGGCAATCGGCACTTGCAACGCGAGCGCCGCCACACCCACGAGGCCCACTAAGCCCAGCATCGTCGACAGATCGAGACCGAAGTGATCGCGAATTTCCGGAAGCAGGATTCCGAACGCGGCACGGTCGAATTCATCGACCGCATTCAGACCAAACAACACGAGGAGCGGGAACGCTGATTCGCCTCCCGAGATTCCGCTCAACCAGAGGGACGGATGACGGACGCCCCACCTGAACCTCTGCCACATCGTGGTTCGTTCGTTCATGACGGCTCCTTGCGTCGCGCGCCGATGCGGCGAACGAGTTCATCGCGGATGCGCACGATGAGTGCGCCGAGACCACCGGGGAGAATCAGCAGCACGAGCAAGACGCCCGCCGCCGACGAGAGGAATCGCCACTCCTCCGCGGTGACGAACCATTCGGTGCCGCGCAAATACACGGCACCGAGCAAGGCACCGAACATCGAACCGAGACCGCCGACGACCGACGCAGTGAAGACTTCGAGGCTCTCTCCCACGCCGTAACTCGAAAGATCGAAACTGTGATTGAGGTGCGTGTACAAACCACCCGCCACACCTGCGATAGCACCCGAGATGGTGAACGCGGTCAGTTTGGTGCGCACCGCCGACAAGGCGTAACTCTGTGCCGCCCGTTCGTTGTCCCGCAGGGCGAGGATCGCTCGTCCGGTACGACTTCGTCGAATGCCCCTCATCGCCATCATCACGACACCGAGCACGATCAACACGTAGACGTAGTAACGAGTCGAGGTCTCGACGTCGAGTCGCCCGAACAACGGTGGCCGCTTCACACGCTTGGCTCCGGGAACCCAGGAGAAGAATCGGTCGTTCAACAACCACGAAGTGACCGACATCGCGAACACCAGAGTCGTGACGGCGAGGTACAAACCGCGCAATCGCAACGCGGGCAGGCCGACGATGAAGGCGGCGACACCTCCGACCACCGCCGCGGCGAGAAGGGATGCCGACAGATCGACGTTCCACGTCGAGGTCAACTTCGAGCTGACGGCTCCACCGATCGCCACGAAGGCGACCTGTCCGAGCGAGATTTGTCCGGCCCAACCGGTGAGCACGACGAGCGACAACCCGATGATCGCGTAGATACCGATCGCCGTGATCTTCACCACTTGATCGGAGCGCAGAATCTGTGGAACGGCGAAGAGACCGAGAGCGAGCAACGCGTACGTCCCCCAGCGCAACAGACGAACCAGCGGAATTCGCGCGAGTTCTGGTTCGACATCGCGCACCTCGTCGGCCAGTCGCCACGAGGCGGTGGTGTCCTGATCGAGTCGTGACGACGAACGTCGCTGCATGAGCAACGCCGCCATCACCGCCGCCCCCACGAACGGTGCGACGAGCAACGGACTCTCCGCGTTCCACGACACGCCGTATTCCAAAATGCCGAGGGCGACCGCGGCGACCGCGATCGTGGTGAGATTCCGCAAACGCCCGATGACGAGTGCGGCCAGGGCCAGAACGAGTGCGCTGATGCTGAGCGCGTTGCCGAGCGGCACACCGAGAATGCCCGCGCGCAGGAACAGCGCGAGGAACGACAGAAGTCCGGCGATTCCCCATACCGCGGTCGACAGCCAACCAACGGGAATCCCGAGCATCGACGCGCGATCGCCGCGTTCGGCGGCGGCACGCACGGCCGTTCCGATGCGCGTGCGGGTGAGGAACAAGCCGACCCCGAGCATCGCGAGCGGGGCGACCACGAGAGCGATGAAGTCGTTGGCGTTGAGGATGAACGAGCCGATCGTCAACTTCCAATCGAGGGGTGGAGGGATGCGCTGTGACGCGGCGGCCTCATCCCATAGCCGTGGGAGCATGATGGCGAAGACCGCGAGCAACTGCGTCACGCCGATCGTCGCCACCGTGAGAACCAATCGGGGTGAACGTGAGAAACGCCGGATGATGGCCAACTCGACGAGCATGCCGAGCACCACCGACGACACCGCCCCGATCAGCAATCCGAGGAGGTACGGCAAGCCGGCGAAAAGAATCAACCCCACCGATAGCGCGGCGGGCACGTAGCCGAGGTCGGCTTGGGCGAAGTTGAGCACGCGATTTGCCCGATAGACGAGAGCCATGCCCATCGCCAGCAGCGCGGTGAGCAGACCGATCACGACGCCACGGATCCACGCTCCAGCGGGCACTCCGAAGAAGACCAACTGCACGGCGACGAGGGCCACGGCCGGCGACAGAGGCGCGACGAAGCGCAACACCGACGACCTCATCGAGTTTTCCCCGCTGACATCCCCCAAAGACCCCCCGGTCGTTCGCATTTCTTATCACAGAAGTGTCGAAGTCTCGATCGAGAATCTGGCAGTTGGTCTGCAAGTACAAGGTCTCGTAGAGTCTGCGC
>JBJTIO010000032.1:0-2736 GCA_046095045.1 Actinomycetota bacterium | reverse complement strand
ATTCGATGTTGCTGTTGCGTCCGTCGCGAATCTCCATCGTGGGACGTCGCGCGCGGAAGTCGATGAACACATCGGGATCGAACGTCGCGATCGGTAGGGGTTCGATCTGCGATTCGATGGCCGACATCGCCTCGTTCGCCGCACCAGCGGCGTCGATCCAACCCTGCAACATCACGACGAGCGTGGGCTTGTCGAGCGTTGGCAGTTCGCCGTGCAACTCGACGTCGCGAATCGTCGTCATCGCAAACGCCCGAGCATCTCTTCGGCTTTCGCGGCGGCGCCGAGCACTTGCTGATTGAACGGCTCGAGTTCGGCGGGGTCGCGTTGGCCGAGCGCCCCACCGAGATAGCGGGCGTACACACCCTCGAGGATGCACACCAGTTTCCAGAAGGCGAATGCCACGTAGAAGTCGAGTTGCGACGTGTCACGACCGCTCACCGCCGTGTAGCGCGCGGCGAGGTCGTCACGATCGAGGAATCCCTCGGCCGAGCACGCCGAACCAGTCCAGGCCGAAGCGTCGTCGCCGGGACCGGTCCAGTAGACCATCAGCAGACCGAGGTCGGCCATCGGATCGCCGAGGGTGCAGATCTCCCAGTCGAGGACCGCGATCACGTTTCCGTCGGAGTCGACCATGCAGTTGTCGAGGCGGTAGTCGCCGTGCACGAGAGTGGCCGGACCCTGCTCGGGAATGCGGGCCAGAAGCTCGTCGTGCACTCGATCGACCGCGGGAAGATCACGCGTCTTCTGTTGATTCCACTGTCCGTACCAACGCTTCAATTGACGCGCGATGTATCCGTCGTGACGTCCGAGTTCGCCCAGCCCGACCGCGGTGGGGTCGACGCGATGAATGGCCGCCATCGTGTCGACGATGCTCTCGCTCGCCCGTCGGCGCGCCGCTGGAGTGAGCAGCCTCTCGGACGCCTCACGATCACGGATGACGAGTCCGTCGACGAACTGCATGACGTAGAAGGGTGCGTCGTTGATCGCCGGGTCGTCGCAAAAACCGACGGCCGGTGCCACCGGAACGGGCGTGTCACGCAACGAGTGGATGATGCGATGTTCGCGACCCATGTCGTGCGCGCTCGCGAGAACGTGGCCAAGGGGCGGTCGGCGCAGAACGAAGCGGCGACCGTTGGCGGCCGTGACGCGATAGGTGAGGTTCGAGTGTCCACCGGCGATCACGTCGAAGTGGAAGGGGCCAACCGCTCCGTCGACGTTCTGCTGGAGCCATTCTGTGACCGACTCGAGACGGATTCCGGGTATCTCCGACACGGCTCCGTACGGTATCGGTGAATGGCTGGTCCGCGGACTTCTCGGACTAAGTTCGATGGCATGTCGATCGACGTCACCGATGCCACGTTCGAGACCGAAGTGCTCGCCCGTTCCATGTCGGTGCCGGTGGTCGTCGACCTGTGGGCGCCGTGGTGCGAGCCCTGCAAGACTCTCGGTCCGATCATCGAGCGCGTAGTCGCGGCGACCAACGGCAAGGTTGTTCTCGCCAAGGTCAATGTCGATGAGAATCCGGGTATCGCCCAAGCGTTCCGCGTGCAATCGATCCCCGCGGTGTTCGCCGTCGCCGACGGGCGCGCGATGCCAATGTTCCAAGGCGCGCAACCCGAGCATGTGGTGAAGCAATACGTCGACATGCTGTTGCCGACGGCGCAGGACGAGGTGATCGCCGACCTTCTGGCCAAGGGTGACGAGGAGAGTCTGCTCGCGGTCCTCGACGTCGATCCGGGCAACGAGCCGGCCATCGTCGCCTTGGCCGGCATTCTCACCGCACGCGGTCAGGGTGACGAGGCGTTGGCGTTTTTGGCGCGCATCCCCGAAAGTGACGAGGTGCGCAGGGCAGCGGCCGCAGCTCGAATGTCGATGCGACCCGCCGACGATTACGACGAACAGTTGGCCGCACTTCTCGACAGCGTGAAGGCCGACGAGGACGCGCGCCAGAGGTTCCTCGACATTCTCGAACTGATGGGCGCGGAGGATCCACGCACTGCTCAGTGGCGCAAGAAGCTCACCGCACGCCTCTTCTGATTCATCCATGCCCCCTCGCGCCGGACTCGACACCTCTCTCGACGATGTGACCTCGGGTCTTCACGACGTGGTCGTGGTCGGAGGCGGAATCACCGGAATCTGCGTCGCCCGAGAGGCGGCGAGTCGCGGACTCGACGTCGTCCTGGTCGAGGCGAACGACTTCGGTTCGGGAACGAGTGCTTCGACCACCAAGTACATCCACGGCGGAATCCGTTATCTCGAGCAGTACGACATCGAAGTGGTGCGCGAGAGTTTGCGTGAACGCCGCATCCTCGCTCTCGGGGCGCCGCACCTGGTCGAGCAGACGCGTTTCATCATGCCGGCCTGGCGTTGGAGCAAACCTCCGACCGCTCTGATCGGTGCGGGCGTACTGCTGTACGACATGTTGTCGTTCGACCGCAACCGCAATGCTCCGAGCAGTCTGCGCATCCCGCATCCGCGATGGATGTCGCGCCGCAACCTTCTACGCGCGGTTCCTTGGCTCGATCCCCGTGGTCTGCAGGGTGCGTTCGCGTATCACGACACGATGAACATTCATCCCGAGCGTTTGCTGTTGGCGTACGCCAAGTCGGCGGCTCTCGCCGGGGCGCACCTGTTGAACCACACCAGGGTGGTGGGGTTCGTCGCGTCGGCGCACGGCGAGCGTCTCGCAGTGGGCGGTGTGCGCGTCGTGGCGCACGGGGTCGAACGCGAGATTCG
>JBJTIO010000031.1:0-3033 GCA_046095045.1 Actinomycetota bacterium | reverse complement strand
TACAAGCGACCCGAGGCGACCTTGGCGATGTTCCATGAGGGTTGGCTCTGCACGGGTGATCTGGCGTACATCCTCGACGGCGAGTTGGTGATCTGCGGTCGCATCAAGGACGTGATCATCGTCGGAGGGCGCAACGTTTTTCCGGAGGACATCGAGCGATCGGTCGGTGCGATCGACGGAGTTCGTGCGGGCAACGTGATCGCATTCGGCGTGGATGGATACAAGGGCAAGGAGACCGTCGTCGTCGTCGCCGAGGTGAAGACCGACGATCCCGAGACCGTGCGAGCCGCGATCCACCATGCGGCGCTCGAGGTGTCGGGTTTGCCGCCGCGCGACGTGATGTTGGTGAAGCCGGGCACGCTGCCCAAGACGAGCAGCGGAAAATTGCAGCGCGCGAAATGCCGCGAGAACTATCTGGCCGAGGAACTCGACCTCATCGATTGAACTCGCGAATCGTCACGTTCCGATGTTGCGGATGTGGATGACGAGTAGGGGGCTGGAATCCTGGGAGTTCCTGGATGATCAGGCCGCTTGCAGGGCGGCCATCACCTTGCCCCAGCGCTCGGGGTCGCTCTTGTACGGGGCGTAGAACGAGATGCGTTGGATCACGTCGCCGTAGCGGTGGTTCAACTCGGGGGCGATCTGCTCGGGTTCACCCACTACGGCGAAGGTGTTGAGGACCTCGTCGGTGATCTCGTTGCCCATTTCGACCCACTTGCCCTGCTTCGACAACGCGTTGAGTCGATCCTGAAGGTCGCCCCAACCATGCAGGTCGAGCACCGGACGATACGCGGGGGTCGATCCGTAGAACGCGATCTGCTGACGGGTTCCGGCACTCGCCTTGCCCAACTCGTCGGCGTTGTTGCCGGTCACGACGAAACTCGGGCCGACGATCTCGAAACCCTCCATGGTCTTGCCCACTTTGGCGCGACCGCGCTCGAGGGCCGGGATCGTGACCTCGCGCAAGTAACGCTCGGTAGTGAATCCATGGCAGATGAAACCGTCGCACACCTCGCCCGCAACCTCGGTCATCAATTCGCCGACACCGGCCAGGAAGATCTTGGGCTTGCCGAACTCGGAGATGTCGGACGCGGCGGGGGTGAAGAACGGCGTCATCAAGGTGTGCGTGTAGAACTCGCCGCGAAAGTCGAGTTTTGCTCCCGTGAGCCAGGTGTCCCAGATGGCGTGGATCGCGAGAACCATCTCGCGCATGCGCGCCGCGGGCTTGCTCCAAGGCATCGAGAACCGCTTGGTGATGTGCGGTTGAATCTGACTGCCGAGTCCGAGAATGAATCGTCCGCGCGAGTACGCCTGTAGGGCCCATGCGGTGTTCGCGAGGGTCATCGGACTGCGGGCGAAGGCAACCGCGATCGATGTTCCGAGTTCGACTTTCGACGTGTGCTCGGCGGCGAGCAACAGGGGCAGGAACGGATCGTGACTCGTTTCGGCGGTCCATGCGCCGCTGTATCCGGCCGCTTCGACTTCCTTGGCGCTCTCGACCGCCGCGCGCAGATCGAGGCTGATTCCTCCGTCGACTTTCATGATGGCTCCAGTTTCTCTTCGTGGGTTCGTCGAGATGCGACGCTAGTCCACGTGGTCGTCAGCGACCGTCGGTGTCGCCGTCGCGCAGGAAGGCCTCCAGTTCGGCGGCCAACTCCTCGGGTGTCGGGATGTCGCTCTCGCGAATCGGAGCGGGTTCGAGCGGAAGAGTGGGTTGGGCGATCGAGTCGTAAGCCTGTTCGAGCTTTGCGACCATGGCCAGATGCTCGGGGTTCTTGGCCACCAAGCGATCGAGCCTCTCGGTCTGGATGACGGCTTCGTGTTGCAGGGGTCCGCGGTCGAACACCAGACCGGCGGTGATGCGCAATCCGTCGAGCAATGACACCGCGGCCGCGGGATAAGTCATGGCCGGGATGTACTGGGGGACCTGGGCCCAGATGCTGATCGCCGGAATGCCCGCGTCGTGCAGAACCTGTTCGAGCACAGCGGTCATGCCCGCGGGTACGTCGACCGAAGTGCGCACGAACTCGTGGCGATGAAGCAGTTCGGCCGACGGTGTGGTGCACGAGAGGTTGCTCGGCCGAGTGTGGGGAGTGGGGAAGGGGTACGCGCCGAGACCGATCATCATGGACACGTCGAGTCGCACGCTGAGCTCGCGCACCGCGGCAGCGAATCGGTGCCACGCCGAATCGGGTTCGGAGCCCTTCAGGATCAGCACGTCATGACCCGACTTGTCGCGTCCCGCGTAAAGATCGATGCTCGGCCATTCGATGTTGCTGTTGCGTCCGTCGCGAATTTCCATCGTAGGACGTCGCGCGCGGAAGTCGATGAACACATCGGGATCGAAGGTCGCGATCGGTAGGGGTTCGATCTGGGATTCGATGGCCGACATCGCCTCGTTCGCCGCACCAGCGGCGTCGATCCAACCCTGCAACATCACGACGAGCGTGGGCTTGTCGAGCGTTGGCAGTTCGCCGTGCAACTCGACGTCGCGAATGGTCGTCATCGCAAACGTCCGAGCATCTCTTCGGCTTTCGCGGCGGCGCCGAGCACTTGCTGGTTGAACGGCTCGAGTTCGGCGGGGTCGCGTTGTCCGAGCGCCCCACCGAGATAGCGGGCGTACACGCCCTCGAGGATGCACACCAGTTTCCAGAAGGCGAACGCCACGTAGAAGTCGAGTTGCGACGTGTCGCGACCGCTCACCGCCGTGTAGCGCGCGGCGAGGTCGTCACGATCGAGGAATCCCTCGGCCGAGCACGCCGAACCGGTCCAGGCCGAAGCATCGTCGCCGGGGCCGGTCCAGTAGACCATCAGCAAACCGAGGTCGGCCATCGGATCGCCGAGGGTGCAGATCTCCCAGTCGAGGACCGCGATCACGTTTCCGTCGGAATCGACCATGCAGTTGTCGAGGCGGTAGTCGCCGTGCACGAGAGTGGCCGGACCCTGCTCGGGAATGCGGGCCAGAAGCTCGTCGTGCACTCGATCGACCGCGGGAAGATCGCGCGTCTTCTGTTGATTCCACTGCCCGTACCC
>JBJTIO010000030.1:0-4997 GCA_046095045.1 Actinomycetota bacterium | reverse complement strand
AGTCGGGCAGCAATCGCATCGGTACGGGGCGCGCGCTCACATCTGCTCCGGTGCTTCGATGCCCAGCAAGTCGAGTCCTCGGTGCAGAACACGGGCCGTGAGGTCGCACAGCGCGAGTCGACTCGCTCGCACCGATTCGTCATCGGCTTTCAGAACCGGGCAGTGCTCGTAGAACGCCGTGAATGCGGTCGACAACTCGTAGAGATATGTGCAGAGTCGATGTGGGCTGTAACGCTCGAGCGTGTCGATGATCGCCGCATCGAAACCGAGGATGCGCAGTGCCAGGTCACGTTCCTGCGTCTCGACGAGTCGCAGTTGCGTCGCGGCAATCGATGAACGATCGATGCCCGCACGGCGGAAAATGCTGCAGATGCGCGCGTGCGCGTACTGCAGATACGGGGCGGTGTTGCCATCGAACGACCACATGCGTTCCCAGTCGAAGACGTAGTCGCGCACGCGGTCGGTCGACAGATCGGCGTACTTCACGGCACCGATGCCCACCATGCGCGCCACTCGTTCTCGATCGTCAGCAGCGAGATCGGGGTTCTTCTCGGCGATCGCATCGTCAGCACGCGAGACGGCCTCGTTCAGCAGATCGATGAACTTCAACGGTTCGCCACTGCGACTCTTCAACATCTTGCGATCGGAGCCGAGCACGCTGCCGAACGACACGTGCACCGCTTCGGAGGGCTCGCGCAACCATCCGGCCATGCGTGCGACGTCGAACACCATGCTGAGGTGTTGGGCCTGCGGTGCTCCGACCACGTACAGCAGCAGGTCGGCTCCGAGGCGTTCCACGCGGTCGATGACGCAGGCGAGATCGCTCGTGGCGTAGTTGAAGCCGCCCTGGCCCTTCTGCACGATGAGGGGCAACGGATCACCATCGCGATTGGTGTAGCCGGGCGGGAACACCACGTCGGCGCCATCGGATTGTTCGAGCAGACCGAGTGCGTCGAGCCGCGTGATCACTTGGGGCAACAGATCGTTGTAGGCGCTCTCCCCCATCAGATCGGCGTCGGTGAGAAGAATGCCGAGCAGCGCATAGACCGCGTTGAAGTGCCGCGTCGACAGATCGACGAGCAACTTCCACAGACGACGGGTCTCGGCGTCGCCCGACTGCAACTGCACCACGCGCGCACGAGCGCGATCCTTGAAGACGTCATCGGCATCGAACTTGGCGCGAGCCTGCTTGTAGAAACCGTCGAGATCGCCGAGCGACAAATGATCGGCGGCTTCGGTCTCGCCGAGGTCGAGAAGATGTTCGATGAGCATGCCGAACGGTGTGCCCCAATCGCCGATGTGGTTCTCGCGGATCACCCGGTGACCCACGTACTCGAGCATGCGCACGAGCGCATCACCGATGACCGTGGTGCGCAGGTGGCCGACGTGCATCTCCTTGGCGACGTTCGGAGCGGAGTAATCGACGACCACGGTGCGCGAGGCGACGGTGCGAACGCCGAGACGCGGATCGACCGAAACCTGCGCGAGTTGTTCGGCGAGAAAGCCGTTGTCGAGGACGAGATTCAAGAATCCGGGCCCGGCCACTTCGACCGACGAGCAGATTCCGGTGAGATCGCCGCACGCCCCCAACACGGCCTGGGCGACGTCGCGTGGGTTGCGTCCGAGTTCCTTGGCCAGCGCGAGGGCTCCGTTGGCTTGAGCGTCGGCGTGCTCACTGGGGCGAATGACGGGGTCGACCCCGACCCGTCCGGCGACGGCATCGAACGCGTCCTGCAATCGGACGGCGAGGATGTGGAGGGGGTCGGTCATGACCCTCTCATTGTTGCCGATGACGAGTGAGTCGGCACCGCCATTAGTCTGTCGAGAGTTGCCCACGTAGCTCAGTGGATAGAGCGTCTGCCTCCGGAGCAGAAGGTCGTAGGTCCGATTCCTACCGTGGGCGCATCATCCGGTCTGCTCGGCACGACACGGTTCGCCTCCGCAGACATCGACGAACTCACCGTCGATCAAGAAGCTGCGCATCTGCGATCGCGGAACGGCGTCGTCGCGTGGATCCTCGTGCGGATCGCGTCCCGTCGACGGCGGCTCGGGTCCAAGGGGAATGAGGTCGCTTCCCGAATCCCAAATCACGATGGCTGATCCGGTTTGCCCATCGACGGCGGGCTCGAGACCCCAGCCGGGAGTCACCTCGCGACTACGACCATCCCCGACGACCGGGGTGTGAATCGTCGCGCCGACGGTTCGCGCCGCGATGTAGGCCGACAACTCCGTGACCTGCCAATCGCCGAGAGCGACGTGGAAGAGGAGCGCTTTGTCCTCGCGCGTTCCGGGCAGCGGATCGTCGCTGATGTGATTGAGGTAACCGCCACCTTCTCCGCGGTCCCACAACATCTGCACGAACGACAGGATCAGCGTTCGCTCACGACGCGACGGATACGACGGTTCCATGATCGCTTCGTAGGTGTCGAAGTCGACCGACCGCGCGAGCAGCAATCCGTAGTTGATGCCGGGCACGCCGAGAACCGATCGCGAGATGTCGGGTGACACCGCGGCCAGCGCCGAACCCATGATCCCACCTTGGCTGTTGCCGTAGTACACGAGATCGCCGGCGACCTCGACGGCCGCGAATGCGGGGTCACCGAGCAAGCCGTTCTGCATCATCCAACCGAGAGCGATGAAGTTGACGATGCCCTGCTGCATGCGATCGGCCATCGTCGGGAATCGCGAGAAATCGGTGAGGGTCTCGGCGGCATTTCCGATGTCGATCTCGCTCATGCCCGCCCACTGCGTCGAGCAGAAGAGAATTCCGGCCTCGTTGCCCAACGCGCGCACGTCGCCGCCGTAATCGATCTCGTATTCACTCCCCAGAAGACCGTGTCCGTAGAGGCCCGGACGCAGCGCACGATCGGGCTCGGTCTCGGCGATGATCGGCACCTGGCACAGGAAGGGGACTTCGATCTCACCGTTCGGTTGCGGCAAAGCGTCGGGACCATCGCTCGCGTAGTTGAAACGCTCCCCCGGTTCGCCCGAACTAGTCATGTGGTTCACCGAGGTGAAGGTCCCGGCAACCTGGACCGAGACGTCGTCGCGCGATCGGGGCGTCACCTGAGTGATCGTGTACTTGCCACCGTTCTCGACGAGCCAATCGATCGTCTGGTCGCGCACCGCCAAAATGCGTGAGGTGAGGCTTTCGGTGCTGGCGACCGTGAACGACCACGCCAGTTGAAGTTCGCTTCGCTCGACGCCGGCCGAGGCGAGCGAATCGAACACCTCGTTCATCGCATCGCGCCGATCCTCGATGGCGGGCAGACCGGTGTCGAGCGCGTCGCGCAAGGCGACGAAAGCCGGGGAAGGTTCGATCGCCGCTCCCGAGGAGTCGACCAAGCCGCGAAGACCAACTGTGTACGACCCACCATCGGCGAGAACTTCGGCGGGGTGAACGATGAGAAGCGGGTCATCACCGAAATCGAGTTCCGCCCACAGCGGTATGCGCTGGCCGGCCTCATCGATCAACACGACCGTCGCGTCCTCGGCCAACGACGCTTCAAGATCGGTCCACGTCGGAAGATTCTCTCCGTCGAGATCGGTGAACGAGGCGAGAAGTGTCGAGTTGGGGCTGAAGCCGTCGTTGCGATTCCATTCGGTCGGATCGATCGCCACTCCACTCGCATTGACCGGCATCCCATCCGCGGGGAACGCAACCCGTCGACCGGTCGGCGTGTCGTCGGCGACGGTGTAGAAGTCGCTCGGGAACGGCAGTAGGCACAGATCGGGCGCGATCGGATCGCACGACGGCGCGGCGGCAACATCGGCCTCGATCGCCGCAATCAATTCGGGCGGTGCCGGGCTCATCTCGATCGGCGCCGACGTCGATGGCTCGTTCGCACTCGTGTCCGGCGACGACTCGTCCGACGACGATCCTCCCCCCGAACACGCCGACACCACGATGGCGAATGCCACCACATGAACCAACAAGCGCGAACCCCGAAACTTCGACATGACCCACCCCCACGGTGGAAAGTATCAGGCGAGCGCGGACTTCACGGCCGCTGCGATGGCCGCACCATCAGCCGACGCCCCGACGCGTTCCTTCACGGCCTTGATCACCGCGCCCATCGCCTTCGGGCCGGCCTGACCGGTGCTCGCCGCCTTGGCGACCTCTTCGGCAACGATCGCATTCAACGCGTCGGCATCCATCGCCGCGGGCAGATAGCGCTCGATGATATCGATCTCGCCCCGTTCTTTCGCGGCCGATTCGGTTCGTCCGGCTTGCTCGTAGATCTCGGCGGATTCGGCACGCTTCTTCGACTCCGATCGCAGAACGTTGATGATCTGCTCATCGCTCAGGACCACGGCTTCGCTACCCGCGACTTCGGCGTTCATGATCGCGGCCAAGGCCATGCGCAGGGTCGACTTGGTCAATTCATCGCCCGCCCGCACGGCGTCGGAAATATCGGCTTGGATGCGGGCCTTGAGACCGGACTCGTTGCTCATCGCACCATTCTGACGCATCGACGCGCAGTAGCCTCCACGGATTGTGAATCAGGTCAAGAATCGTCTCGCCGCCCTGTCCGTGCTCGATCGGGCTTTTCGTCTCCTACCCGATGCGACGATCGTCGCGCTTTACGACGCCCTCGAGGAAGACGGCCAGGACGCGATGCAGCACATCGCCGGCGTGAAGGGATCCGATCCCACCCCCGAAGCATTCGTGGTCGCACTCCGCGAAGTCGTGCTGAAGGGGCGCATGAACGGCGACCTAGAGCGCGCCGCGTTGGTGCTCACCGAGACGTGCCTCAACGATTGCGTCGAAGCGCTCGGCAGCAACGCCGACGACCCGAGTGAGGAGAACCTCCGCGACGTTCTGCCCGGTGTCATCGAACGACACGGACTCGGAGTGACCCAAGTGATGTTGGCGACCGTGGTCACCGGGGAGGCCATCGCCTCACCGATCATCGTGCGCATTCTGAAGCACGACGATGCCTGGAAGGTTCCGCCCGCACCCGAGGTCACGATCGCTCCCTTGCGCACCGACGACA
>JBJTIO010000029.1:0-6283 GCA_046095045.1 Actinomycetota bacterium | reverse complement strand
CGCCGTCATCGGCGCACGAACGATCGGTGACCGCGCGCAGCGCAACGTGTTGCTCGCGTTCTGGCCGATCGTCATCATCACCGCACTCGTCGCCAATGCGTACGTGCGGTTTCGCGTGCCCGCCGAGGTCGGACTGGTGGTTCTGGCCGCGGTCGGGGCGGTCGCGCTCAGCGAGCGACGACGCTCGGCTTGCGCGAGAGTGTGACCGGCTTCGAGTGATCCATCGCCGGTCGCGGGGAGGAGCCCGGAACGACCGTCGACAACGCGTGCTCGCCGTCGCCACCAACGCATTCTGGGTCGGGCCCGTCGAGCGGGATACCGGTGAAGAACTTCGCTGCCATGCATCCGCCCTGACAGGCGTCGTAAGACCCGCACGACGCGCAGGCTCCGGCTGATTGGGGTTCGCGAAGGGAACGGAACAGATCACTCTGCTTCCAGACCCGCGAGAAGCCGCCCGCATCGCGCACGTTGCCGGCCTTGAACTCGTCGTGGATGACGAAGGGGCAGGCGTACACGTCGCCGATGGGATCGATCAGGCACACCACTCGGCCGGCACCGCACATGTTCAACCCGGGCAGTGATTCGCCGAATGCGTTCAGGTGGAAGAACGAGTCTCCGGTGAGAACGTTCTCACCGTGTTTCAACAGCCAGTCGTAGATCTCGCGCTGTTGACCGTTGGTGGGGTGCAACTCGTGCCACGTGTCGGCACCACGACCCGACGGCCGCAACCGCGTGATGCGCAGTTGCGCACCGTACGAGTCGGCGAGTCGCTTGAACGCGTCGAGCTGCGACACGTTGTGGCGGGTCACGACGACACTGATCTTGAAGGGGCCGAAGTTCGCCGCGGCGAGATTGTCCATGGCTCGCCTGGCAATGTCGTACGAGCCGACCCCACGCACGGCGTCGTTCGTGGCCGCGTCGACGCCGTCGAGGCTGATCTGAATGTCGAGATAATCCATGGCGGCCAGACGACGAGCCTTCTCGGCGTCGATGAAGGCTCCGTTCGTGCTGAACTTCACACCGATTCCGTTGCCCACCGAGTACTCGAGCAACTCGAAGAAGTCGCGCCGCACCATCGGTTCGCCACCACCGATGTTGATGTAGAACACCTGAAGGTCGCGCAACTCGTCGAGCACACGTTTGGCCTCGGCGGTCGAGAGTTCGCGTTCGTCGCGTTGGCCGCTCGACGACAAACAATGGACGCACTGCAGGTTGCAGGCGTAGGTCAACTCCCACGTGAGACAGATCGGAGCATCGAGCCCCGACTTCATCTGTTCAACCAGCGATGACGCGCTCACGCACGATCTCCGATCGGTGAAGTGAATCGAGAGCCGCCACGAATTCGCGACGACGTTTCGGGTCGATGCCGCAAGCGTCGAGGGTCGCACCAACGTCGTGATGCGAGGCCAGTTCGTTCACGACGCGAACGAAGTCGGGATGTTTGAGGAAGATCAAGCGACGGTTTCCGTAGTGGTACGCGAGGGCGCCGAAGGGTTCGGGGCGTACCGCGACCTGCGGGTGCAGTTCGAGCGCCGAATCGAGGTCGACGGTCGTCACGGGATCAGTAGACGCCGCACATGCCATCGATGCTGATCTCCTCGACGAGGAGCTCGCTCTCGATGACCGTGGAGTCGTCAGAAGCCGAAGCGGGCGCGGTCTCGGTGGACTCGATGTCTTCGGTGGTGGGGGCGGTCGGACTCTCCATGACGAGAAGCGTACAACGCCCCCGCCCGGCACGGACTACCGTTCTCGGAAGTGGTGGGTTCCGAGGGGAATCCGTTCCAAATAGGTCAGGGGGAATCATGAAGACGTCGGCCGCCATCCTGTGGGAGACGAACGCACCGTGGAGCGTCGAGGAGATCGAACTCGACGCGCCGCAAGCCGGTGAAGTGTTGGTCGAGATGAAGGCATCGGGAATGTGCCATAGCGACGAGCACCTCGTCACTGGCGACCTTCCGTTTGCTCTTCCGATCATCGGTGGTCACGAGGGTGCGGGAATCGTGCGTCAAGTGGGCGAGGGTGTCAGCTGGCTCGCCCCCGGCGATCACGTCGTCTTCGGGTTCATCCCCTCGTGCGGCCGGTGCCGCAGTTGCTCGACCGGCCACCAGAACCTCTGCGACCTCGGCGCGTTGATGGGCGGAGGACGACAGATCACCGATGGTGGCTCGCGTCATCACGCGCGCGGCCAGGACCTCGGTTTGATGTGTCTACTCGGCACCTTCGCCAAGCACACGGTGGTGAACGAGGCATCGTGCATCAAGGTCGACAACGACCTGCCGCTCGACAAGATGTGTCTGCTCGGATGTGGCGTGGTCACTGGTTGGGGGTCGGCCGTGTACGCCGCCGAGACCAAGCCCGGCGACACCGTGGTGGTGGTAGGCGTCGGTGGAATCGGCGCGAACGCGATTCAAGGCGCGAAGTTGGCCGGAGCCAAGCGCATCGTGGCGATCGATCCCATCGAATTCAAGCGTGAGAAGGCCATGGAGTTCGGAGCGACGCACACGGCTCGCAGCATGACCGAGGCCGTCGAACTTCTGCAGGAAATCACCTGGGGCACGATGGCCAACAAGGTGATCATGACGATGGGCGTCGGTCAGGGTTCGGTGATGCACGAGGCGATGGCTCTGGCGGCCAAGCGCGGTCGGGTGGTAGTCACCAACATTCACCCCGCACTCGAGATGGGTGCGAGCATGAACATGCTCGACATCACTCTGATGGAGAAGCAGGTCGTGGGTTCGCTCTTTGGTTCGGGCAACCCCCGTGCCGACATCCCCAAGCTCGCCGGTCTCTATCGCGAGGGTCAACTCGATCTCGACGGCCTGGTCACCCGCACCTACCCCCTCGAGGGCATCAACGACGGGTACGAGGCCATGCGTCAGGGCGAGAACATTCGCGGCGTGCTCGTTTACTGAGCCCCCTTTCGCCCCGAGGGGCCGGTCTGAGTAGCGTTTGCTCCGTGGGGCGAGGGACGTCCCGCAGGGGGTGTCGAAACCATGTCCGGAATCCGCAAGTCGAGAGCCGCCGTTCTCTGGGGTCTCAACCAGGAGTGGAAGATCGAGGAGATCGAGATTCACCCGCCCAAGACGGGTGAGGTCGTGGTGCATTGGAAGGCCGCGGGTCTGTGCCACAGCGATGAGCACCTCGTGACCGGCGACATGGTGCCGCCCGAAGAGGTGTGGCCGTTGATGGGCATCGAGAGTTTCTTCCCGATCATCGGAGGCCACGAGGGCGCCGGTGTGGTGGTCGAGGTCGGTCCCGGTGTCACGAGCGTCGCCGTGGGTGATCACGTGTCGGCGTCGTTCGTGCCGTCCTGCGGTCGTTGCCGTTACTGCTCGACCGGTCGTCAGAACCTGTGCGACAACGGTGCCAAGACTTTCGTCGGCGGCATGATCACCGACGACACCCACCGTCACTTCGTGAACGGCCAGCCGGTGACTTTGATGGCCAAGGTCGGAACTTTCTCCGAGTACGCCTGCGTGAGCGAGCAGTCGATCATCAAGGTCGAAAAGGACATCCCGCTCGAGTGCGTGGCGTTGGTGTCGTGTGGCGTCGCGACGGGCTGGGGCTCGGCCGCCAACCGTGCGGGAACGCAACCCGGTGACACGGTGATCGTGGTGGGTATCGGCGGCATCGGCATGAATGCTGTGCAGGGCGCGCGCATGTCGGGCGCCAAGCGCATCATCGCGATCGATCCGCTCGAGTTCAAGCGCGAGAAGGCGATGGAGTTCGGCGCGACGCACACGTTCGCGTCGATGGCCGAGGCGATGTTGCCGGTGATGGAGATGACGTACGGACAGATGGCCGACCGCGTGATCATGACCCCGGGCGTTCTACACGGCGAGATGATGGGCGAAGCCATGAACCTCGCCGGCAAGGGCAGCACGGTCGTCGTCACCGCGATCTCGCCGATGACGAGCGAGACCGCGAGCGTGAACTTGTTCAACCTGGCCATGTGGAACAAGGAGATCAAGGGCACGATCTTCGGATCGCTCAACCCGCGCGCCGACATCCCGGCGTTGCTCGACATGTACCGCGCCGGTCAGTTGAAGCTCGACGAGCTCATCAGCAAGACCTACACCCTCGATCAAATCAACGAGGGTTACGAGGCGATGCGCGATGGCACGAACATCCGTGGCGTCATTCTGAAGTGACCTCGTCGATCCCCGATCTCATTGCGTCGCTCGACGACGTCGTCATCGGTCGTCGTCGCGAGGTCGAACTCGTCGTCGCCGCCTTGCGCGCCGATCGACACGTGTTGCTCGAAGGGCCCCCGGGTACGGGCAAGAGCACGTTGCTGCGCGCGGTCGCGGGTGGTCTCGGCATTGGTTTCGTGTTCGTCGAAGGCAACGCCGAACTCACACCGGCACGTTTGGTGGGTCACTTCGATCCCGCCCGCGTGCTCACCGAGGGCTACGAGGCCGACGTGTTCGTCGATGGTCCACTCGTGCAAGCGATGCGTGAAGGGTCGTTGTTGTACGTCGAGGAGATCAACCGCATCCCCGAGGAGACGCTCAACGTCCTGATCACGGTCATGAGCGAAGGTGAACTGCACGTGCCGCGCTACGGCCGTGTCGAGGCCACATCGGGCTTCCGGCTCGTGGCGGCCATGAACCCCTTCGATGCCGTCGGCACCGCGCGTATCAGTGGTGCCGTGTACGACCGCGTGTGTCGGGTCTCGGTCGGATATCAATCGGCCGACGTCGAGACTCGCATCGCTTCGCGCGATGTGGCCGATCTTCCCGCCGGCTGGCTCGACAAAGTGGTCGATTTGGTGCGTCGCACGCGCTCTCACGGTGATCTGCGCGTGGGCTCGTCGGTGCGCGGTGCGATCGACATGGCGGCCGTTGCTTCGTCGCTTGCGTCGGTGCGCGGTGCGACCGTGAACGACCCCGTGGTGTCGCTCGATGCGGCCCTCGTCGCGTTGTCGGGTCGCGTCCGGGTGCGCGAAGGCTGCTCGCGCACGAGCGAGGACATCGTCACCGAATTGTGGAACGAGGTGTTCGCGCCCATGCCGGAGGGCGATTCGGGAAAAGCGAACGCCCCGACGGGGGCGAACCGCTAGCGAAAGAAGGCGACGCGGCTGACGAAGCCGTGAACGAGGCCTCGAAGAAGACGTTGTCGCGCCGCGAGTTGTCGCGTCATCCGCAATTCGAGCAGGTGTCACCCGAGGTGGGGGAGATCGACGAGGACGCCGTCGACGAAGCGATGGATGAGGACGCCGACGCGATGTTGGCCTTGCTCGCCGATCTCACGGGCGCGACCGACCCGAAGTTGCGCGAGCTTGCCAAGCGGTTGGCCGGGCGACTCTTCCTCGAGGTGTCACACCGCGGACCAACCCGACCGCGGGGTATCGGCAAGATGGCTCTGCGTCCCTATCGTCCCGATGCTGGTGACCTCGATCTCGATGCGTCGATGGACGAGATCGTCGGAGCGCGGGCCGAGCGCCGTGCCACCGATGCGGACGCGTTGCGCGTTCGTGGTTGGGTGCGACCGAGCACGGCGATCTCGTTGCTTGTCGATCGCAGCGGTTCGATGGGTGGCAAGCCGTTGGCGACGTCGGCCATGGCAGCCGCCGCGGTGGCGTGGCGTAGTCCCGCCTACTACAGCGTGATCGCCTTCGGCAAGGACGTGGT
Source organism: Actinomycetota bacterium (assembly GCA_046095045.1). GTDB lineage: Bacteria > Actinomycetota > Acidimicrobiia > Acidimicrobiales > Ilumatobacteraceae > Casp-actino8. The sequence goes on along the minus strand of JBJTIO010000029.1, from coordinate 650 downwards.
GGTGGCCAAGGCCCAGAACTCGACGAAGTCGGGGGAGCAGGTCGTCAACGACGTCTTGTCGTTGCGGGGATTCGGGACCACCGACCTCGCGGGCGCGTTGCGCGTGGCCGCCGAGCAGTTGTCACGCACGAACGCGGGGCGTCGGATCGCGGTGGTGTTGAGCGATTGTAGCGCGACGGTGGAAGGCGATGTCGAAGCCGCGGCTCGTGCGCTCGACGAGGTGGTGATTCTCGCTCCGGTCGGTGACGACGTCGAAGCGCGAGCGCTCGCCTCGCGCGTGGGTGCGCGGGTGACCGTGATCGATGGTCCGAGCGACGTGCCCGCCGCCCTGCGCACCGTGCTCGACTAGATCAGCGGCAGGCGGGGTCGTCGGGAGGAAGGACGCCGTAGGTGTTCTCGTCGACGTACACCGGCACGAGCGAGGTCGTGGTCGTGGTCGGACCTGTTGGCCTGGTGGTGGTGACCGTCGAGTTGCTCGCCCCGGTCGATCCGCTGGTGGCCGTCGTCGTCGGAGTCGTCGCGGCGGTGGTCGGCACCTCGAACAACTGCTCGGGCGCATCGACCAAACGGGCCTTGCCTTGGAACACGGCGAGGATCGCCTTCATGCTGTCGCTCTTCAAGAGCGGTTCGAGTACGGACTGACCACTCTT
>JBJTIO010000028.1:0-4621 GCA_046095045.1 Actinomycetota bacterium | reverse complement strand
GAGGAGGACTGCGGCACGAACCTCGGCGTCTGGATCGAGGGTGTGCAGCCCGACAGTGCGAATCGTCGTTCGTACATCGAGACCAAGTTGTACGGTCGCGCGCTCGCGGTCGACACCGTCTTGTCCGATGGCACCACGGTCCCGCGCAACACGATCGTCGACGACGCGTTGAAGGACACGCTGCGCGACGACTCGGCGACGAACCGCGTGCGCGTTCGTTCGGTGCTCACCTGCGACGCCGAATTGGGCGTGTGCGCTTTGTGCTACGGACGTTCACTCGCGACCGGTAAAGCGATCGAACTCGGCGAGGCCGTGGGCGTCATCGCGGCGCAGTCGATCGGCGAGCCCGGCACCCAGCTCACCATGCGTACCTTCCACACCGGTGGTGTGGCCGGCAAGGACATCGCCGGTGGTTTGCCGCGCGTCGTCGAATTGTTCGAGGCCCGCACACCGAAGGGTTCGGCGCGTCTGGCCAAGGCCAGTGGTGTCGTGCGCATCGGCGAGGACGAGGGCAAGGGCATCCCGGTGACCGTGGTCGAGGATTCGGGAGACGAGTCGCTCATCACCTTGCCGACCGGTAGCCGCCCGATCGTGAAGGACGGCCAGGAGGTCACGGCGGGTGAGCCGATCACCGACGGCCCGTTCGATCCCAAGGAAGTCATGGAGATCAAGGGCATCCGCGAGACGCAGTTGTACATCGTCGAGGAAGTGCAGAAGGTGTACCGCGATCAGGGTGTGTCGATTCACGACAAGCACATCGAACTGATCGTGCGTCAGATGACCCGTCGCGTCAGCGTGCAGGAAACCGGTGACACCGAGTTCCTGCCCGGCGAGCGCACGGATGCCAAGACGTTCCGTGACACCAACCGTTCGATGGTCGAGCAGGGCAAGCGTCCCGCTGAAGGCCGTCCCGAACTGATGGGAATCACCAAGGCGTCGCTCGCCACCGAGTCGTGGCTGTCGGCCGCGTCGTTCCAGGAGACCACCCGTGTGCTTACCGAGGCCGCCATCGACGGCCGCGGCGACACCCTCAACGGCCTCAAGGAGAACATCATCATCGGCAAACTCATCCCGGCGGGTTCGGGCATGATGCGCTACCGGGATTTCGGCATCGACGCCCCCGATTACGTGCCCATGTCGACCTACCACTCCGAGGACGAGAGCACGGCCGACGTCCTGAGCGGGCGTTGGGAAGGCAAGAGCGCCGGATCGGGCGAGGCCTGATCCACCAGCACGAATGCGGGTCGACCCCGCGGGGAGACGGGTTGCCGTTCTCCGCGGGGCGCTCGTAACATCACAGGGTCCTCTGAACAGGTTGTTCGGGGGATTCGCAAGCACCGCAAGTCCGAGTCGTTCTGCGAATCGGTGAGACGAAGAGGTTCGAGAGTGCCCACAATTCAGCAGCTGGTCCGTCAGGGTCGCAGCACGAAGTTCAGCAAGACCAAGACGCCGGCCCTCAAGGGTTCGCCACAGCGTCGTGGTGTTTGCACGCGCGTGTACACCAACACGCCGAAGAAGCCGAACTCGGCTCTGCGCAAGGTGGCTCGCGTGCGTCTCTCGAGTGGTGTCGAAATCACCGCGTACATTCCTGGTGAGGGCCACAATCTGCAGGAGCACTCGATCGTTCTCGTGCGAGGCGGTCGAGTGCGCGACCTGCCCGGTGTGCGTTACAAGATCATTCGTGGCGCGCTCGACGCAGCCGGTGTGAAGAACCGCAAGCAGGCCCGCAGCCGTTACGGCGCCAAGCGCGCCAAGTGATCGAGACAAGGAACAGGTGAATCACGATGCCCCGTAAGGGACCCGCCCCCCGCCGCGAGTTGCACCCCGATCCGGTGTACCGCTCGTTGCTCGTCACTCAACTCATGAACAAGGTCATGCTGCGCGGCAAGAAGAGCACCGCCGAGAAGATCGTGTACGACGCGTTGAAGATCGTCGAAGAGAAGTCCGGCGCCGAGCCGATCGCCACCTTGAAGCGTGCGATCGACAACGTGCGCCCGCCGCTCGAAGTGCGCAGTCGCCGCGTGGGTGGCGCCACCTATCAGGTGCCCGTCGAAGTGAAGCCGCGCCGCGCCAACACCTTGGCGATTCGCTGGGTCGTCGATTACGCCCGCGCCCGCCGCGAGAAGACCATGGCGCAGTGCCTCGCCAACGAACTGCTCGACGCCAGCAATGGCCTCGGCGCCGCGGTGAAGAAGCGCGACGACATGCAGAAGATGGCCGAGTCCAACAAGGCCTTCGCCCATTACCGCTGGTGATTCGTCACCGCTGAAACACATTCACGGCACCCCGGTCCTCGCACCGGGGTGCGACCATGTAAGACCCCCGACCAACTGAACGAAGCGAAAGTGAACGACGATGGCCAAGCGTGAGTACCCCCTCGAGCGCACCCGCAACATCGGCATCATGGCCCACATCGATGCCGGCAAGACGACGACGACCGAGCGCATCCTCTACTACACCGGCAAGAGCTACAAGATCGGTGAGGTGCACGACGGCGCCGCGACCATGGACCACATGGCCCAGGAGCAAGAGCGCGGCATCACCATCACGTCGGCCGCCACCACCTGCATCTGGAACAACCATCGCATCAACATCATCGACACGCCGGGCCACGTCGACTTCACGATCGAAGTCGAGCGCTCGCTTCGCGTTCTCGACGGTGCGGTCACGGTGTTCGACTCGGTCGCCGGCGTCGAGCCCCAGACCGAGACGGTGTGGCGTCAGGCCAACAAGGACCGCGTGGCCCGCATGTGCTTCGTGATCATGATGGACCGCATCGGCGCCGACTTTTATCGCACCGTGCAGATGGTGAAGGATCGCCTCGAAGCGACCACCGCCGTCATCCACCTTCCGATTGGCTCGGGTGGACCGGAAAGCGCCAAGCCGTTCGTCGGACTCATCGACCTCGTGAAGATGAAGGCGCTCGTGTGGCGCGACGAGGAACTCGGCGCGAAGTGGGACGAACTCGACATCCCCGCCGACATGGCCGACCAGGCCGCGAAGTATCGCGAGGAATTGCTCGAGACGATCGCGACATCCGACGACGAGCTGATGGAGAAGTATCTCGGCGGTGAGGAACTGACCGAGCAAGAAGTGAAGAACGCCATCCGTAAGGGCACGCTCGCGTTCGACTTCGTTCCGATCCTGTGCGGTTCGGCCTTCAAGAACAAGGGCGTGCAGCCGATGCTCGACGCCGTCGTCGATTACCTGCCGAGCCCGCTCGACATTCCGCCGGCGCAGGGCGTGAAGCCCGGCGAGGCCGAGGAGCCGGCCGAGCGCAAGGCGAGCGAGACCGAGCCCTTCGCGGCGCTCGCGTTCAAGATCGTGGCCGACCCGTTCGGCAAGCTCACCTACTTCCGCGTTTACTCGGGTCAGATCAGCAAGGGTGACGAGGTGTACAACAGCACCAAGGAGCGCCGCGAGCGCCTTGGTCGCATCTTGTTGATGCATGCGAACCAGCGCGAAGATCTCGACGTCGCCCTCGCCGGCGACATCGTGGCCGGTCTCGGTTTCAAGGACACCACCACCGGTGACACCCTCTGCGATCGCAACAACCCCATCATCCTCGAGCGCATGGAGTTCCCAGAGCCCGTGATCCACGTGGCGATCGAACCCAAGACGAAGGACGATCAGGACAAGTTGGGCAAGGCTCTGAAGTCGTTGTCCGACGAAGACCCGACGTTCCGCGTGCGCACCGACGAAGAGACCGGCCAGACCGTCATCTCGGGAATGGGTGAGTTGCACCTCGAAATCCTCGTCGACCGTATGCAGCGCGAGTTCAACGTCGACGCGACCGTCGGTAAGCCGCAGGTGGCGTACCGCGAGACCGTCACGAAGAAGGTCGAAGCCGTCGAGTACCGCCACATCAAGCAGTCCGGTGGTTCGGGTCAGTTCGCCGTCGTGAAGATCGACATGGAGCCGAACCCGGGCAAGGGTTACGAGTTCGTCGACAAGATCTCGGGCGGCCGTATTCCGCGCGAATACATCAACCCGACCAACCAGGGTCTGCAGAGCGCGCTCGACAACGGTGTGCTCGCGGGTTACCCGACGGTCGACGTGAAGGTGACCCTCGTCGACGGTGCGTACCACGACGTGGACTCCAGCGAAATGGCGTTCAAGATCGCCGGACAGCAGGCGTTCCGCAAGGCCGCCGAGGCCGCGCGTCCGGTGCTCATGGAACCGATCATGGCCGTCGAGGTCGTGACCCCCGAGGAATACATGGGTGACGTCATGGGCGACCTCTCGAGTCGTCGCGGTCGCATCGAAGGCATGGAGGCCCGAGGCAACACTCAGGTCGTTCGGGCCCAGATCCCGTTGTCGGAAATGTTCGGTTACTCGACCGACCTGCGCTCGCGCACCCAGGGTCGCGCCACCTACACCATGCAATTCAACTCGTACCAGCAGGTGCCCGAGGCCATCGCCTCGGAGATCATCAAGCGCACCCGCGGGGAGTGACGACGCTCCGCTCGTAGATGCCGGGTGGCGCCTGAGTAAGTTGGCGTCGACCGAGGGGTCGAAGGGGGAGTGACATGGGAGTTCTCGACGGTCGTGTCGCCTGCATCACGGGCGGAACACGAGGTATCGGACTGGCCATCGCCAAGGCGTTCCTCGATGAGGGCGC
>JBJTIO010000027.1:0-2537 GCA_046095045.1 Actinomycetota bacterium | reverse complement strand
CCGCCAAACCCTTATCAGCCAACGTCTTGGAAATCGCCGCCGTCAACGTCGTCTTCCCATGGTCAATATGACCCATCGTCCCGATATTCACATGAGGCTTCGTACGCTCAAACTTCGCCTTCGACATGGCATTCTTTCCTTCTGGGTAGGTGCTTGGTAGCTCGTGGTGTCAAGGAACTCGTCCGAAACGAGACGGGCTCGGCCGGACAGAAAGGCGATGCTACAGGCGAGGGTTGGTGTTCCCACCGGGCGTGGAGAACCGGATCAGCCGACGATGGTGACCGTTCCGGTCGACCCGTCGACCGTGATAAGGGCACCTTCGGGGATGCGGCTCGTGGCCTGAATCACCGACACCGCACACGGAACGCCCAGTTCGCGACTCACGATCGCGGCATGGCTACCGACGGCCCCGACATTGACGACCACTCCGCCCACCGACAAGAACAACGGGGCCCACGACGGGTCGGTGGTCGGGGCGACCAAGACGTCAGTCGGATCCATGTCGGGGGCGTCCATCGGGTCGAGCACGATGCGCGCCCGACCGGTGATGACACCCGGTGCGCCCGGACCTCCTTGAAGGACGTCGCCCACTTTGGCCACTTGCCCACCCACGGCGTTACGGCGAGGCCAGGTGTGCACCGGCTCGTCACCTCGACCGTTGCCGACGATGTAGGGCGGCTCGAGATGGTGCAGTTCCTGGAATCCGACCTCGCGCTCGGCGATGACCGCGGAGTACTTCGCCGGGTTCACCACGAAATCGTCGAGTTCCTCGTCGAGCAGGTTGAAGATGTGGTGGTGATCGGGGATGACTCCGGCCGCGACCATGCGACGACCAAGTTCGTACATCGCCAACTTCACCTCGTGGATCAGACGGATGCAGGCGTACTTGCCCTGTTCGCGCCACTGCAACCAGTTGGACGCCGAGAAGAGTCCGGCCGCCAACGTTCCACTCGATTCGGCATCGCTCGCGACCGCGGCCATGAGATCGGCGGTGATGCGCTCGCGTTCCACTGCGGCCTTGGCCTTGGCCTGATGGGGAGATCGATCGTCGCTCTGACCGCGGAGTCGATCGATCATGCTGAGGGCGATCTCGGGACGCGTGGTCCACGAGTCGGGACGGCAGTCCCATTCGTTCGGAGCGCGATGTCCGTGCACGCGCATCAAATCGTCCCAAGCCGCAAAGAACTCGGAGTTTCGCGCGTCGTCACGATCGAGTCGACCGAGCAACCCATCGACGCCTGCGTCGAACGCCACGGTGAGAGATGGTGAAGCGTTGACGATGCGGCTGATGTCCCACATCGCGAACGACGCTTCCGCCGACTCGACGTTTCCGACCGCACTCAACACCTTCACCGCGTCCTCGGATCGACCGATCGCTTCGCACACCGCTTGCACGGCTCCCGGTCCGAGCGAGGCACCGAGACACACGACGGTGTAGGGAATCCACGCCTCCTCGACCTTGGCGGTCATGCGCCGCGCGTAGTCGATCAGTTCGGCGTTCGACTTTGTCGAGAAGTCGGGTCGGTCGGCGACCGCGCGCAGAGCCATCGCAGAAGCGTCATGCATCCGCGGATACGACGGCGTCGACATGACCCATCCCATGGTCTCGGCGAGTTTGGCACTCTGTGCCTCGTTCACGTCGCCCGGATGCGGTTCGTAGGGTGGCACTCCGGGGTGATCGCCGAAGTACGCCTTGTCGATGGCCTCGGCGGTGGCACCGGGCATGCGCTCCCCCATCAGTCGACTGAGCGACATCGGGTTGTAGAAGTAGCCGCCCCGATTACCGAACACTTGCAACGGAGTGAGGTCGTACTCGCTCAGATCGACGACACCGAACTCGACGAAACCCTTGGCCACGCCCGGATTGCAACCACGCATCCAAACCATGCTCCAACCGAGAACGCTGAACGGATCGGGCCCCACTTCATCGGCATTCGCGCGCGTGTAATACGGGAATCGCGCGCTGTTCGGCGTGTCGGTCAACCAACGTTCCATGTCCATCTCCCCCCGGTCGATAGCGACCGAACCTTACTGCGGGGATAGGTTCGTTCATCAATGGAGCGTTCCGCCCACAAGACTTCCGTGCGCGCGGTCGTGTTCGATTACGGCGGGGTCATCATCTCGCCGATCGTCGACAAGGTGGCTCGTCTCGCGGAGCGATTCGGTGTGATCATGCCCGAGTTGCTCGAAGTGCTGCTCGGTCCCCGAGCATCCGGCGACCACCCGTGGCATCGGTGTGAACGCGGCGAGATCGAGGTCGCCCAGATTCAGGGCCTGCTCACACCTTGGGCCGAGCGAGCCGGAATGCACCTGCACGGTGACGAGATCGAGGTGCTTATGGAACCCGGGTATTCGATCCTCGACGAGATGATCGAAAGAATCGGACGTCTGAAATCGGCCGGCTATCGAACCGCGTTGTTGACCAACACGTTCGCCGAGTATCGCCCCACGATGCAGCAGGTCGTGCCGTTCGAGAACTTCGACGCCGTCATCGAATCGTTCGCCATCGGCGCGCGCAAACCAGAGCCGGCGATCTA
>JBJTIO010000026.1:0-3642 GCA_046095045.1 Actinomycetota bacterium | reverse complement strand
CACGTGGTACGTGAGGATCTTGACGAGCACGTCCTTGTTCTCGGGGAGAAGAAGCTTGTCGACCAGGCCAGCGGGAAGTGCCGCGAAGGCCTCGTTGGTGGGGGCGAAGACCGTGAACGGACCCTCTCCCTGCAGGGTCTCGACCAATTCGGCGGCGGTCACTGCGGCAACCAGGGTCGAGAAGTCCTCGTTGGCGGCGGCGATGGCCACGATGTCCTCAGCGACCGGCGCTTCGGTGCCCATGGGAGCCTCGGTCTCGGCCGGGGCCGGGGCCTCGGTGGTCTTGGTGTCGTTGTCGTCGCTGCCACAGGCAACGAGCAAAGCGGTGGCGGCCAAAGCCACTCCCAGGGTCTTGCGCATGATGTTCTCCGTATCTGTGTGGGGGGATGCCCAGGTGGGCTCTGGCATCCTGACCGACCCGAGAGCCCTCGTGCGGTATTTAGCACTAAATTTCTCGTTACACCGACGGAAGTCACACCCCACCCGCAGGGTCGGGATCAGGTGGCGAACGCTGCGTCGAGGGCGCGGCGAACCTCACCCACGTAGTCCCCCACCCCATCGGCCCCGGATTCGAGGAAACGACGCACCACGGACGCACCCTGCACCACGCCATCGGCCACCCGACAGGCCTCGACGGCTTGCTCGGCGTTGGACACACCGACGCCCACCACCACCGGCACTTCGGTGACGGCTTTCAGGCGGGCGGCAAGAGCTGTTGCGGTGGCTGCCAGGCTCGTGCGCTCTCCGGTGACGCCCAACAGACCGACCGAGTACACGAAGCCCCGGGCCCGTTCGCACACTCGCGGCAGGCGATCATCGGGTGCGGTCGGCGCGGCCAACATGATCGTGGCGAGGTCGTGAGCATCGGCGGCTCGGCACCACGGCGCCGACTCCTCGAGCGGTAGGTCGGGCACGATCGCACCCCACATGCCCGCGGAAGCGAGCATCGCCGCGAAACGTTCCGCGCCGGGATGATGAACGGTGTTGTAGTAACACATCACGACCAACGGCACTTCGACGTCGAGTGATCGGGCCTCGTCGAGGATCGACACCGGATTCGCACCACTGTCGAGCGCTCGTTGCGATGCCTCCTGAATGACCGGACCATCCATCACCGGATCGGAGAAAGGCAATCCGATCTCGATCACATCGGCGCCATTCGCCGCCGCGGCTCGCACGCCATCGGTCCAACCGGGCAATCCTCCCGTCAGGTACGGCACGAGGATCTTGCGTCCCGACGCCCTCGTCGCGCGCAACCGTTCCTCGAGACGATTCATCGGCCAAGGATCTCCATCATTTGACCGACGTCCTTGTCGCCACGACCCGACAGGTTCATGAGCACCGTGCGACCCTGAAGGTTCGGAGATTCACGAACGATCCACGCCATGGCATGAGCACATTCGAGGGCCGGGATGATGCCCTCGGTGCGCGCCATCAACTGGAAGGCGTCGATCACTTCGGCGTCGGTGACGCTCGGGTATTCCGCCCGTCAGATCGACGAGAGATACGAGTGCTCCGGCCCGACACCGGGGTAGTCGAGACCGGCCGACACCGAGTGCGCCTCTTGCACCTGCCCGTATTCGTCCTGCATCAAGTAACTGCGCATGCCGTGAACGACACCGGGCTGACCGCGACCGACGGCGGCACCACCGGCGGGTTCGACACCGACGAGGCGCGAACGAGTGTCGACGAATCCGGAGAAGATTCCGATCGCGTTCGATCCGCCACCCACACACGCCACCACGACGTCGGGCACATCACCGAGCCGCTCGAGGCACTGCGCGCGCGCCTCCTCACCGATCACTCGATGGAACTCGCGCACCATCCACGGGTAGGGATGCGGTCCCATCACCGAACCGAGGCAGTAGTGACTCGATTCGACGTTGGCCACCCAGTCGCGCATCGCTTCGTTCACGGCGTCCTTGAGCGTGCGACTTCCGGAGTGAACCGCTTCGACCTCGGCCCCGAGCAACTTCATGCGGAACACGTTCAGGGCCTGTCGTTCGACGTCGACCGCACCCATGTACACCTTGCATTCGAGCCCCATCAGCGCCGCCGCCGTCGCCGATGCGACACCGTGCTGACCGGCACCGGTTTCGGCGACGATGCGCTTCTTGCCCATGCGCTTGGCGAGCAACGTCTGGCCGAGAACGTTGTTGATCTTGTGCGATCCCGTGTGGTTCAGGTCCTCGCGCTTCAACAGAAGCCTGATTCCCAACCGTGCGCCGAGCTGGTGACACTCGGTGAGGATCGACGGACGTCCGGCGTACTCGCGCGAGATCGCGTCGAGTTCAGCACGAAAGATCGGGTCCGCCCACGCTTCGACGAAAGCGCGCTCCAGTTCCTGGCACGCCGGGACCAGGGTCTCGGGGACGAAACGACCACCGAACTCCCCGAAGCGACCGCTCTCGGAAGGTTCGGACATGATCGACGGCTGGGTGCTCATGAAACTCCTCGATCGGGGGACTGGAGGCCATGTTCGCACCGTCGGCGAGAAATGGCACAGTCGATTCGGAAAGGAACGTGTGAACTATTCGTCGGCCCAGTCGTAGGGGAAGTCGTCACCCGACGACTCGTGGTCGTCGTGGGGCGCCGCCACTCGGGCATTGGCGATGAACCGTTTCACCTTCAGGGGGTCCTTGCGACCCGGCGCCGCCTCGACCCCCGACGACACGTCGACACCCCACGGGTTCACGTATTCGACGGCCGACGCCACATTGTCGGGAGTCAAGCCACCCGCGAGGATCAGACGGATCCCCGAGGGAATCTGATCGACGAGGCTCCAATCGAAGACCTTGCCCGACCCAGGCTCGGGGGCGTCGACGAGAACGAGGTCGGTGCCCATCTGGTTGGCGATGCGCGCCTCACGCGATCCGGCGACGACCGACTTGATCACCCAACGCACGTGTTCCGACACGGCCGCAACCGTCGACAACGGTTCTTGTCCGTGCAGTTGCACCGCTTTCACTCCCGCGCGCGAGACGACGTCGAAGATGCGATCGGGAAGGTCGTCCTTGAACACGCCGACCGTCAGGATCTCGGGTGGCAATCGGCGCGTGATGTCGTACACGACCTGCGGGGACACTTGGCGTGGCGACGGCGCGAACACGAAACCGACGGCGTCGGCGCCCATGGCGACGGCAAGCAACGCATCTTCTTCCGACGTGATGCCACACACCTTCACGAACATGAGCCGAGGGTACCGTGAGGCGCGGTCCGCGTCGGGGATTCGATCAGGCGCGACGCAACGCCGAAACGGCCGCGACCGGATCGACCGAGGTGACGATGCTCTCCCCCACGAGCACGCCGTGGAATCCGGCGGCACGCAACGACGCCGCGTCCTCCGAACCGCGCACACCGCTCTCGGCGATGCGCACTACCGACGACGGCATTTGCGCGCCGACCCGCACCGCACGAGCGTGATCGACCTCGAAAGTGGTGAGATCACGTTGATTGACCCCGATGAGATCGGCGCCGATCGCAACGGCCCGTTCGAGCTCCGCCTCGTCGTGCACCTCGACCAGCACGTCGAGTCCGACTGAACGCGCCAAGCCATGGAATTCAGCGAGTTCACCGTCCGACAACGCTGCGACGATCAACAGCACGCAATCGGCGCCCATCAAGCGTGCGTCGAGCACGTCG
>JBJTIO010000025.1:0-8345 GCA_046095045.1 Actinomycetota bacterium | reverse complement strand
TACTTCTCACCTGAGAGTCGCAATCTGTGATCACACGGATGAAGGACATCCGGACGATCAAGGAGACAAGAACATGAAGACACCGAAGTACTCGAGCAAGAAGTTGGCGGTCATCGGAGTGACCGCCGGTCTGGTCGCCGGCGCCGGAGCCGGATTGCTGATGAACCTTCCCGGCGGCGTCAGCGCCAAGTCGCCCGTCGCCCTCTCGGCGGACGACACCACCACCGACGATTCGGCCCCGGCCAGTTCGATCGGTGGGGCCGCCGGCGACATGGACGGCGACATGCACGGCGACATGCACGGTGACCATCACGGTGGCCGCATGGGCGATCCGGCCGAGTTCGCCGCCCATCTCGGTGCAGCATTGCAGCCGCTCGTCGATGACGGCACCATCGATGCCAGCGAACGCGACGCAATCGTGGCCGCGCTCGAGGCGGCTCGCCCCGATCACGGTCCCGGACACGGTGGACGCCACGGTGGCATGCACCGCGAGATGCTCGACGCGGCCGCAACCGCCATCGGTATCACCACCGACGAGCTGAAGACCGAACTGCAGGCCGGTAAGACCATCGCCGAAGTGGCCGTGGCCAACGGCAAGACGGCGCAGGAAGTGATCGACGCTTTGGTCGCCACGGCGACGGCCGATCTCACCAAGCGCATCACCGACATGGTCAACGGTGTCCAGCCCACCGCGCCGTCGGCGACCAACTCGGCTGCCTGAACCCCACATCTCGACGGGCCCCTTCCGCCCGCTCCCGTCGCGAGGAAACGACCCGGCTTCGGCCGGGTCGTTTCACGTTTCCGACTCCCGAGCGCCACCCCCGCTCTAGGCTGACTCACCCATGACCGAGAGCCACTATGACGACGACGCGCTCTTCGCCGACAGCGGTCCGGTCGAATCGGCGCCCTTCGCCGCACCAGCCCCTCGTCGCATCGCACCGATCTCGCTCGATGGGCTGAACCCCGATCAACGCGAGGCCGCCGAGCACGTCGACGGTCCGTTGCTCGTGATCGCCGGAGCGGGCTCGGGAAAGACCCGTGTGCTCACGCACCGCATCGCCAACCTCATCTCACGGCACGGCGTGCACCCGATGGGCATTCTCGCGATCACCTTCACGAACAAGGCCGCGGGTGAGATGAAGCACCGCGTGCAGAGTCTCATCGGCCCGATGGCATCGTCGATGTGGGTGTCCACGTTCCACTCGGCCTGCGTGCGCATCCTGCGCGTGCACGCCGAGCGACTCGGTTATCCGAAGAACTTCAGCATTTACGACCAAGCCGACGCTCAGAGACTGACTGGGTACGTCATTCGTGATCTCGGTCTCGACCAGAAGCGCTTCACGCCGCGCACGGTGCACGCGATCATCTCGAACTGGAAGAACGAGCTCTGGTCACCCGCCGACGCCACCGAACGAGCCACCCACATTTTCGATCGCAAGCACGCCGACGTGTACCGCGAATATCAGGAACGGCTCGTCAAGGCCGGCGCCATGGACTTCGACGACTTGCTCGTGAACGTGGTGCGACTGTTTCGTCTGCATCCGAACGTGTTGGCCATGTACCAGGATCGATTCGCTTACATCCTCGTCGACGAGTATCAGGACACCAACGTCGCGCAGAACGAGATCGTGCTCATGCTCGGAGCGCGCCACCACAACGTGTGCGTGGTCGGCGACACCGATCAGAGCATCTACAAATTCCGCGGCGCCGACTTCCGCAACATCGCCCAATTCGAGGACGCCTTCCCCGACGTCACGGTGGTCGTGCTCGAACAGAACTATCGCAGCACCCAGACGATTCTCGATGCGGCCAATGCAGTCATCGCCCGCAACTTCGGACGCAAGCCCAAAGCTCTCTGGACCGAGGCCGGCGCGGGCGAAAAGATCGTTCGGTATCACGCCAACGACGAGGGCGACGAGGCCACTTTTGTCGCGCGCACGTTGCAGACGTTGCACAACGGCGGTCGCCCCTTCGGCGACATGGCCGTCTTCTATCGCACCAATCCGCAGAGCCGTGTGATCGAAGAAGTGCTCATGCGCCACGGCATCCCGTACAAGGTCGTCGGCGGAACACGCTTCTACGACCGTCGCGAGGTGAAAGATGCCGTCGCTTATCTGCGCGTCGTCACCAATCCCGCCGACGAAGTGAGCGTGAAGCGCGTGCTCAACGTGCCCAAGCGTGGAGTGGGCGAGACGAGCGTCAACCGCATCGACGGGTTCGCCACGGCCGAGGGCATCTCGTTCTTCGACGCGTTGCGGCGCGCCGGTGAGGTCGGGGTGTCGGGTCCGGCCAAACGTGGCATCGAGTCGTTCGTCGAACTCATCGACGCGGTCGCCACCGACGACGATCGAAGTCCGGGTCATCTGCTCGAACGCGTGCTCGACGAGTCCGGTTACCGACAGGAATTCGAGAACGACGACAGTGTCGAGGGTGCGGGGCGTCTCGAGAACCTCGACGAGTTGTTGGCGTCGGCGAACGAGTTCTCGCTCGTCGACGAGTTCCTCGAACAGGTCTCGCTCGTCACCGATGCCGACGGCGTCGACGATGACGACAAGGCGATTCTCATGACCATCCACGCCGCCAAGGGGCTCGAGTTTCCGGTGGTCTTCATCGTGGGCGCCGAGGAAGGGCTGTTCCCGCACGTTCGCACGCTCACCGAGCCCGACGAACTCGAGGAAGAGCGCCGTCTCGCCTACGTCGGCATCACACGCGCTCAAGAACGACTCTTCATCACCCATGCTTGGAGCCGTCAGCAATTCGGCTCGGTGCAATACAACCCACCGTCGCGATTCATCGACGACATCCCCGCCGAGTTGATGGTCGACGAGGGCAACGTCGGAACCCGTTCGTCGGCGCGCCTCACGCGCGAGGAGAACTGGAGCGGACGCGGGCGAGCGATCTCGTCGTTCGACCCCGACGACGAATTCCGCGAGCGTCAGGTCGATGCCGCCATCTCGGCCGGACGATCGTTCGCCCCCGAACCGTCGAGCGCACTTTCGATCGGTTTGCGCATCGGAGATAGCGTCGAGCACGCCGTGTTCGGCGAGGGCGTGATCATCGACATCACGGGGAGCGGTGAGAAGACCGAGGCCGTGATCAACTTCCCGGCGCGGGGCAAGAAGCACCTGCGGTTGGCCTGGGCACCGCTGAAGAAACTGTGATCGACCCTCACGGGCGTGGTTGAATCGGTGACATGAAAGCTGCGTTACTCGTCGAGAGCCTCACCGGAAACACGTGGAAGGCGGCCGAGTCGATCGCCGCGAACCTGCAGCAGGAGGGCTGGTCGATCACCGGTCTCGCGCCTCTGCGTCGACCCGATCATGGCGCGATCCAAGCGGCCGATCTCATCATCGTCGGCACCTGGGTGCACGGTGCCTTCATCATCGGTCAGGCCCCGTGGGGCATCGGTGCGATCGCCGGCAAGAAGGCCGCCACGTTCTGCACCTTCGCCTTGAATCCCGGCAAGACGTTGACCGCGATGGAGTCGGCGGTGACGGCGCGCGGAGCCGACGTGATCGGTGGATTGGCGTTGCACCGCTCGAAGTTGGCCGCGCACACCGAGGAGTTCGCGGCCCGTTTGGTGTCGGCTCTGGTCTGACCCGTGCGTTCGCTGTCCGTCGCCGCGATCCAGATGTCGATGGTCGACGGTGATCGTCGACGCAACATCGCGACCGCCGAACGATTGGTGCGCGAGGCCGCTGGGCGCGGTGCGCGACTGATCCTGTTGCCCGAGTTGTTCGAGGATCGTTACTTCTGCGAGGACCAACGCGCCGAGCATCTTCAGCGTGCGCTTCCGTTCGCTGGTCACCCGACGGTCGAACACTTCGCTGCCATCGCGCGGGAACTGAACGTTGTTCTGCCGGTGAGTTTCTACGAGCGCGACGAGAATGCGCTCTACAACTCGTGCGCGATCATCGACGCCGACGGTTCGGTGCTCGGTGTGTACCGCAAGAGCCACATTCCCGACGGACCCGGTTACAGCGAGAAGTACTACTTCCGTCCCGGTGACACCGGCTTTCGGGTGTGGGACACCGCGGTCGGTCGCATCGGTGTGGCGATTTGTTGGGATCAGTGGTTCCCCGAGGTGGCGCGAGCACTCGCTCTCGCCGGCGCCGAGATCATTCTCTATCCGACCGCGATCGGCAGCGAGCCACTCGAGCCACAGTGGGACTCGTCGGGTCATTGGCAACGCGTGATGCAAGGGCACGCCGGAGCGAACCTCGTGCCGGTGATCGCCGCCAATCGCTGCGGCACCGAAGTGGGGACGCGCTTCACGCTCGACTTCTACGGAAGTTCTTTCATCGCATCGCCGACGGGTGAGATGGTGGTGGTTGCCGACCGGTCGAGTGAATGCGTGCTCGATGCGACGTTCGATCTCGATGAAGTCGCGAATTTGCGCCGCGGTTGGGGAGTGTTCCGCGACCGCCGCGTCGACTTGTACTGACGAACGTCAGACGGGCGCGTCGACCGATCGACGATCGACCGCGTCGGGTAGGTGATCCCACAGATCAGCGATCAAATCGTCGCGCGTGGCGCGATGAGCGGGATCGTCCCAGAGGTTGACACGTTGCAACGGATCGTCGGCGAGGTTGTAGAGCTCACCCTCGTGTCCGTCGTGCAACGTGCCGGGAAGGCAGGTGGTGGCGATCCAACCGTCGCGACAGATGGTGCGCATGTGCAGAATCTTGCCGAAGAGCACGCTGTCCCATTCGGTGAGCACCCGTTCGTGCCCGAGCCTGCGGGCTTCGTCATCGTCGACGGGCAGACGATCGGCTTCGGCGTACTCCGGTCGGGCGAGTCCGGCGATGTGACAGAAGGTCGACGCCAACGAAACGTGGCCCACGGGGGTGTCGACCGTTGCCGGAGCGACGCCGGCCGATGGTGCCGGTCTCCAGATGAGCGGGATGCGCATCAACGAGTCGACGTGATACGGCCCCTTGAACATCAGGCCGAAGTCACCTTGAAGTTCGCCGTGATCGGTCGAATACAGAATGTCGGTGTCGTCGCCCCAACCGCGCTGCTCGACGTGACGGATCACTCGACCGACGGCCTCGTCGATGAGTTCGTTCTCGATGTGCGTGAGGGCGTTGATCTCGCGCACCTGATCGGCGGTGAGGGTCTTGGGCACCCAACGGGCCGGAGCCTCGTAATTCGAATAGAACTCACCCTCGTACCACTTGCGCCAGTGGATGGGTTTGCCATCGAGTATTGCCTCGCGCTCGGCGGCGTCGGCGGGGTAGCCCTCGGGAAGATCGAGATCGCGCCAATTCACCCGATGGCGTTCCGATGACGGCGGATCCCACGGGTGATGGGGATCGGGGAAACTCACCCAACAGAACCAGTCGGCGTCGGCATCGAGCGAGTCGAGCCACGCGATCGCCCGATCGGCGACCCAGTCGGTGTGATACCACTCGCGGGTGATGGGGTTGTCGTGCACCTGCGGTCCGCCGGTGTCGCCACCACCGGCCGCGTTCACCTGCAACTCCATGTCGAGTACGCGGTAGTACATGCCGATCGCCTCGGGGTGATTCTTCGCGAGCCATTGGGCGTAGTGGAAGGTGCCGAGACCGCCGTGCGATGCCGACTCCATGTGGTCGAACCCGCGGTGCAACACGCCGTCATGCTGCATCGAGAACTCGCCGGAGACCGCCAACTTGTTCTCGGTGTAGCGCAGGAACGGATCCATGAACGGTTCGAAGTGCGCCTTACCGATGAGTGCGGTCGTGTACCCGGCGTCGTGAAGTGTGCTCGCCACACTTGGGGCGTCGATCGGCAATGGAACACCGTTCATCCACACGCCGTGGCTCGCGACGTGCTGACCGGTCACCATCGTCGAGCGCGAGGGCATGCACACGACGCTTTGCGGATGGGCCCGGCGATAGTTGATGCCGGTCGACGCCAGGCGGTCGATGTTCGGTGTTCGCGCGATGAGTCCGCCGTTGCAGCCGAGTCCGTCGTAACGCTGTTGGTCGGTGGTGAAGAAGAGAATCTTGCGGCCCATCAGGCGCCTCCACTTTCGCTGGGGAAGATCCGTTGCAACGTTGCGAGTCCGGCACCGGCCGCCCCGGCGATGATGAGCGCCATCACCTCGGGCTCGAGGTCGGTTGAGTAGGTGACCACGCAACGTTTCGCGCCATCGGGAATCACATCGACGGTGCCGAGGTGACTCTTGATGATGGGATTGTTCACGATCGTGTACTGGAATCGCCGCAGGTCGTGATCGAGGGTGACGATGTCCTCCTCGAAGCGCAGTCCGCTCGCGAGTCCGATCCACCGCTTCCCGTCGCGCATCTCGCAGTCGGTGATGGGAAACCATTCGTGCAGTCGGGCGGGGTCCCCGACGAGCGTCCACACCTCGTCGGCGGAAGCGTCGAGAAAGACGTGTCGACGAACGGTTCCCACAGCGCAGACTCTACGAGACCTTGTACTTGCAGACCAACTGCCAGATTCTCGATCGGGACTTTGCGGCATCTGTGATAAGACATGACGACGACCGGGGGGTCTTTGGGGGATGTCAACGGGGAAAACTCGATGAGGTCGTCGGTGTTGCGCTTCGTCGCGCCTCTGTCGCCGGCCGCGGCCCTCGTCGCCGTGCAGTTGGTGTTCTTCGGCGTGCCCGCTGGAGCGTGGATCCGTGGCGTCGTGATCGGTCTGCTCACCGCGTTGCTGGCGATGGGAATGGCTCTCGTCTATCGGGCGAATCGCGTGCTCAACTTCGCCCAAGCCGACCTCGGCTACGTGCCCGCCGCGCTCTCGGTGGGATTGATTCTTTTCGCCGGCTTGCCATACCTCCTCGGATTGTTGATCGGGGCGGTGTCGTCGGTGGTCCTCGGCATACTCGTCGAGTTGGCCATCATTCGGCGATTCTCGCGTTCGCCCCGATTGGTTCTCACGGTGGCGACGATCGGCGTGACGCAGTTGCTCGCGGTCTTCGCCATCATGCTCCCTCGGCTGTGGGACGAAGCCGCCGCGTCACAGCGCATCCCTCCTCCGCTCGACTGGAAGCTGACGATCGGCTCGTTCATTCTCAATGCCAACGACTTCATTGCTCTCGTGGTGGCCCCTCTCGCGATGCTCGGGGTCGGGTTGTTCCTCACCCGCACGCGCGTCGGAACGGCCGTGCGTGCCGCCGCCGAACGTGGCGAGCGCGCGTCGATGCTCGGCATCCCCGTTGGTTGGCTGTCGACCGCGGTGTGGGGAATCGCCGGACTTCTGTCGTTCCTCGCGCTCTTCCTGCGCGCGGGCATCCTCGGGGTGCCGCTCGGCAACGCGCTCAGCATCAGCGCACTCGTTCTTGCCCTGGCCGCACTCGTCATCGGGCGTTTGCGGAATCTCACCACGATCGCGGTCGCCGCGGTCGCCCTCGGCATTTTGGAATACGGCGTGTCGTGGAACGCGGAGAGTCCTTTGCTCGTCGCACCATTCGTGGGGGCGGCGGTGATGGTGGCCTTGCTCATGCAGCGACGTTCGTCGTCGCGACTCGATCAGGACACCACCGCCTCGTGGCGACTGGCCGACGAGGTGCGCGATGTCGAACCCGATGTCGCGCGGATTCCGCTGGTTCGTCTGTTGCGCTGGGGGACGTACGCGTTGCTCGCTCTCGGTCTCTTCGCTATTCCCCAGATTCTGCGCTCCGATCAAGTGGTCAAGATCACGGCGATCGGTATCTACGCAATCATCGGGTTGTCTCTCGTCGTGCTCACGGGTTGGGCCGGACAAATCTCGCTCGGTCAGGTCGCCTTCGTGGCAATCGGCGGAGCCGTCAGCGCGAAATTGACATCGACATGGAACGTCGATCTGTCGGCATCCCTTCTCGCCGCGGCGGTGGTCGGAGGTGTCGCCGCCTTCATCGTCGGCCTGCCCGCCTTGCGATTGCGTGGTCTGTACCTCGCCGTCACGACTCTGGTGTTCGCGATGTCGGTCACCTCGTGGCTGTTGAACGACCGATTCTTCTCCTGGGTTCCCGGCGCCAAGCGTGTGAAGCGGCCACCGTTGTTCGGGCGACTCGATGTCGAGACCTCGACTCGTTACTACGTCTACGTGTTGATCGTGCTCGGTGTCGTGATGATGGCGATGAAGGGCATTCGTCGAAGTCGTACCGGACGAGCGATCCTCGCCCTGCGGGACAACGAACGGGCGGCACAGAGTTACGCCTTGTCGGCGGTGCGCACCAAACTGACCGCGTTCACCATCTCGGGTGCGATCGCGGGTGTGGCGGGTGGCTTGTACACGCACCTCAATCACAGTTTCGATCTTTCGAGTTACGGCGTGGGAGAGAGCCTCGAGGTCTTCACTGCGTCGGTCGTCGGCGGTCTCGGTTCGATGTTCGGTGCCTTGCTCGGTGC
>JBJTIO010000024.1:0-5059 GCA_046095045.1 Actinomycetota bacterium | reverse complement strand
CGTCTGGTTGTTCGACGCCGATCATCTCGAGGGCCTTGGCGCCATCACTCGCCGCCGACACGACATAACCCTCGAGATTCAGGGCGCGCACGAGACTCTCACGAACGGCCCGATCATCGTCGGCAACGAGCACCCGATTGGTCATGCACGAAGTCTGCCTCACCCGAGGTAAGAACAAAGTGAGAAGGGGCGAACCGGTACCGTGAATGGGTGCCTGTTCTCGCACATGCCCGGCGTCTCATCAGTCTTCTCGTTCTGACTTTCGTCGTCGGTGCGATCTCGGGGTTGGGTTCGTGGGCCTTGTTCGAGTCGCTGGACCAGGCGACAGAGACACGTCTCGATCATGAGTGGCTCGTTTGGCTGTTGCCGATCGCCGCTGGATTGCTGGGGGCGGCGTACTGGAAATTCGGTGGGGCGGCGACACGCGGCACGTCACTCGTGATCGCCCACGCCAACGGAACGGAGTCCACTGACGTCCCAGCGCGCATGGCACCGATGATCTTCGCCGCAACCTTCATCGCGCAACTGACTGGTGCCTCCGTTGGTCGTGAAGGTGCGGCCCTGCAGATCGGTGGGTCGGTCACCGCACTTCTCACAAAGCCGTTCCGGTTGCGCGACGACGACCGACGACTGCTCACCACCGCGGCGATCGCCGGATCATTCGGAGGTGCGTTCGGAGTACCCGTGGCGGGTGCCATCTTCGGTATCGAGGTGCAACGCACCGGTCGTCTTCGTTACGAGCGAATCCTCGTTGCTCTCGTGTCGTCCTTCACCGCGGACTTCGTCGTCGAGGGACTCGGACGCTCGACCCCGCTGACCGAATTGATGGTCGATGCCGATTGGTGGTTCGCATCACGCCTCGTTGTCGTGGGCGTTGCCGCGGGTTTGGCGGCCCGACTGTTCATCGCCTCACTCGGTCGTGTGCGAGCGACCGTGACCCGCTTCGTGCCTCACGAGGCACTGCGCCCCGTGGTCGGGGGCATCGCCACGTTGCTGCTGATGATTCTCGTGGGTCGCGACTATCTCGGACTCTCGCTTCCTCTCGTCGAACACGCACTCGCGGGTGATCTCGCCGATTGGTGGGACCCGGTGTTGAAGATTGTTTTCACCGCTGTTGCTCTTGGTTGTGCCATCCCCGGTGGAGAGGTGACGCCGTTGTTCGTCGTGGGCGCAACTCTCGGCTCGGTGCTCTCGGCGCCACTCGGTCTGCCACCTTCGATCACCGCCGCGGCCTGTCTCGGTGCCGTGTTCGGAGCGGCGTCGAACACGCCCTTGGCGTGCACGATTCTGGTCGTCGAATTGTTCGGCGGTGCCATGGCGGGACCGGCGGCAATCGTCGGACTCGTGGCGTACGCGGTCTCTCCACGTCGCGGCATTTACTCCGGACAGGTCGAGGGTGACCGCAAGGACTTCACTGGTCGAGACCGCCCGGCCAGCGAAGAATCACCACCTCGCGCATGAACGCGGGTGGGTTGTCTCGCAACCACGTCCCGATCTCGGAATCACGATCGGACGTGAGGCACAGTCGACGACGCGCCGAGGTGACGAGCGCCGTCGGATCGTCGGCCTGACGCGCCATCGCCGGACGCGGTACCTCGATGACCTCCGGTTCGATGCCGAGGGCGCGCAACACGGCAATCGCGTCGTCGCTCGTGGGTCCTTCCGGACGATTGAGATTCCAGAAGTGCTTCCACGCCGAGTTCCAGGCCGACATCGGATGTCGTTTCGGAAGCACGACGACCACGCCGAGGCGGGCCACGGCGGTGAGGGCAACGACGAACGGCTCGAGGTTGGGCACATTGTAGAAGACGTGATGGCACACGACCACGTCGACGGGTTCGATGGGTCGACCCGTAGCTTCGGCCTCGATCGCGACGTCGGGCCACCGCCCTTCGATCTCGCGATGTCCGATGCGCGCGCGTTCGGCGGCCGCGGCGAACTGATCGAGCATGGCACGACTCGAATCGACACCGGTGATGTGCGTGGCGCGCGGGGCGAGAGGCAACGACGATCGTCCTCCACCACATCCGACGTCGAGCACGCTTCCACCGTCGACCGGCAACAACTCGCGCGCGACCTCGAAGATCGGGTTGGTCGGATCCGCGGTGTCGTCCATCGCGAACGTCAACGGATCGTGCGACCAGGGTGGCACCTCGCCTTGCGCCACGATCTCGTCGGGGATCGCCCACGACGCGAGCAGATCGGCCCAACGAGCCCCCGCCTCGGTGAGCGCGGAACTCACTCTCAGCCCGCGATCACGCGCACAGGCAAACGTCGCGGTCCGCGGATCTGACCCACGCTCCACACGACGTCGTCGGTGGTTCCATCGAGTTCGAATTCGGGGAATCGAGCGATGAATTCCTCGACGGCGACCCGAAGTTCGAGTCGGGCCAGATTCGATCCGAGGCAACGATGGATACCGAGACCGAACGCGGCGTGTCGATTCTCCTGACGATCGATGAGCACCTTGTCGGCGTCGGCGAATTCGGCCGGGTCGAGATTCGCCGCCGGGAAGGGCAACAACACCCACTCGTCCTTCTTCATCGGACATCCATGGAAGTCGTGATCCTGAGCCACGAGTCGAGCCATCGTGACCGGCGCGTAGGCGCGCAGGAACTCCTCGATGGCGGTCGTCATCAGCGACGAATCGGCGACCAATCGACGGCGATCGTCGTCGTGAGTGGCGAGATGCCACAAACTCGAACCGATCGCACTCCACGTGGTGTCGATTCCGGCGACGAGCAACAACAGGATCACGCCGCCGACCATGTTGTCGGGCAACTTCTCGCCGTACATCTCGACATCCATCAGGTACGACGTCAGGTCGTCGCGCGGGTTCGTGCGGTGATCCTCGATCTGCGCCAGAAGATAGGCATCGATGCGCTCGAACGACTTGATCCGCTCCTCGGGATCGCCGTTGATGCTCTCGAGAATGTCGTGCACGAACCCACGGAACAGATCGTCGTCCTCGAGCGGGAACCCGAGCATTCGCGAGATCACGTTGACTGGAATGTGTTGCGCGTAGTCGATCGCCGCATCGATCGACTCGCCCGCGGCGACGCGCGCCTCCATCTTGTCGAGCAATGCTCGACACAGGATGCGCACCTCGCTCTCCCACTCGGCGATCTTCTTCGGTGAGAACGGGGGCAACAACAGGCGACGAGCGTCATGATGGAACGGCGGGTCGCTGGTGATCGGCGGAGCCCCGCCGATCGGCGCCGGATCTTCGGGGACGACCGTGCTCACCACGACCGCACGGCTGGTGTAGTTCTCGGTGTCGTAGGCGATCTGCCGCACGGTCTCGTGCGTCACCGGCAGCCACGTGCCGCCGTAGCGATCGGTGTGCGCGACCGGGCAGGAGCCCCGCAATTCGGACCAGATGCGATGGGCATCGCGGTTGTACGCGGGATCGGCATGATCGAAATCGGTGGCCCAGTCGGTGACCGGACCGTACAAGGAGGTGGGGGGTTCGTGGACGGTCATGATCTGCTCGCCGTCATTCCGAGATCGTGATGGCGAACTCGGGACAGTTGGCCACGACCAACTTCGCTCGTTCCTCCAGTTCGGCGGGAACCGTTCCGTCGCCGATCACGACGGCATTGCCGTAATCGTCGACGTCGAACAATTCCGGGGCCAGTGCGTAGCAGCGGTTGTGACCTTGGCACTTCTCGGAGTCCACATGAATTCGCATGAAAACACGATACTCGTGTCGTTCGTGATGTTGAATTTGTGCCGTGCCCCGTCCGCCCGTCTCGATCCTGCTCCCGCCGTCCGAGGGAAAAGCCGAGGGTGGGGCACGGCCGGCATGGCGCACGAACGCCGGTGAGTTCGGCCCCGCACTCGCACAACGTCGCAAGATGGTCATCGCCGCACTTGCGTCGATCGACGGAGGCGACGAGAAACTCCTCGGCGTGAAGGCCGACAACTTGACGGCCGCACGAGCCGCCAATCTCGCCATCGTCGGATCGCCGACGTTGCCCGCTTCGCACCGCTACACCGGAGTCGTCTGGGATCACCTCGCTCCATCGACGATGAACGCATCGGTGCGAAAGCGGGCCGCGGACTCGATCATCGTGGTGTCGGCGCTTCTCGGTCTCGTCGCTTTCGCTGATCCGGTTCCCGATTACAAGTTGAAGATCGGGGCGTCGCTTCCCGGACTCGGCAAACTCGCCTCGTGGTGGCGCGACCCGTTGTCGACGGCGTTGAACGAGCGACTCGCCGGTCGTTGGGTGATCGATTTGTTGCCGAACGAGCATCGAGCCGCTTGGAACCCGAGCCCCGATGCGTATGCCGGAGCGGTGACGGTGAACATCGTCGAAAAATCCGGCAAGGTGGCCGGTCACGACGCCAAAGCAGCCAAAGGATTGCTGGCACGACACTTGTTGGAGTCGAAAGATGCTCCCGAAGTGGCATTGAAAGCGTGGAAGCACCCGCGCTTTCGTCTGCAGATCAGAGAAGTTTCTCGCGGAAAAAACTGAGAACGCGCTGCACGCTGACTTCGTCGCGTTGTTCGGTGAGCACCGAATGGTCGGTCTTCTTCGTGGACGGAAGTTCGATCGCGATAAACGCGTCGCCGAGCAACTCACGCAACGAATCGAAGCGCGTCCCGACGAAGCGATCGTCCGTGAATCGCAGTCCGAGAACCTGACATCCCTCGGCGGCACGACGCTTCACCACCAACGCGTCGTCGGGTGACAAGTTGAGATCGGCGGCGCGCTTCTTTCCGAACGGAAAGGGCATCGACGGCTGACTGAGCACCGGGGCGAGCATGTGGTCGTCGAGCATCATGCCGAGCGCGAAGCCACCGCTGTAACACATTCCGACCGCACCGATGCCCTTGCCACCGACCTCTTGATGAAGCGAACGACCGAGTGCGCGCAACCATCCGATGATCGGCGATGTCTTGTTGAGCGCGAGGGCCGAGAACTCCTTCGACACGCACACTTTCGTGAGCGATGCCAACGCGTACCCGCCCGAGACCTCCTTGCCGGGAGTGCCGACGAGATCGGGCATCACGACGGTGAAACCCTGCGCCACGACCTCGTTGGCGAAGGCAGTG
>JBJTIO010000023.1:0-4935 GCA_046095045.1 Actinomycetota bacterium | reverse complement strand
GGGGGGCCCGAACCGCGCCACTCCCACCCCGGCGCCCCAACCCCCCCCCACCCCCCCCGGGCCCCCCGGGCCCACCCCCTCGGGGGGCCCCCCACCCGGGCGGGCGGCTTCCCCCGCCCCCCCGTTTCGTGTCACCCCATCGGGTTTGGCCGCGGCGGCCCCGGTGGTGTTCGTGCTTCTTTGGAGCACGGGTTTCATCGTCGCGCGTTACGGCACCCGCGACGCGGGGCCGATGACGTTTCTCGCTCTGCGTCTGGCGATCGCCGCCACGGTGCTGACTCTCATCGCGCGATTGTCGGGAGCGCCGCGTTTGACGCGCGAGCAAGTGAAGTGGGCTGCGATCACCGGTGTCGGTTTGCACGCGGTGTATCTCGGTGGAGTCTTCATCGCGGCGGATCTCGGGTTGCCGTCCGGTTTGTCGGCGTTGATCTCCGGTTTGCATCCGGTGCTCACCTCGGTCGGCGCGTTGTTGTTGCTCGGCGAACGCATGAGCAAGCGTCAATGGTTCGGCGTGTCGCTCGGGGTCGGGGGAGTCGTCGCGGTGGTCGTCGATCGACTCGACGCCGGGATCGATGGCATCACCGCCGGAGCCCTCGTCGCCATGGCGGTGTCGGTCGTCGGCATGTCGGCCGGCACGTTGTTGCAGCGTTCGCGCGGAGCCGCGATGCCGTTGTTGTTGGGCACCGCGGTTCAGTACACGACGTCGGCCGTCATTCTCGGGGTCGGTGCGGGAGTCGTCGAACACTTCGAGATTCGTTCGACGGCACGTTTCTGGTGGTCGCTGTTGTGGGCGGTCGTGGTGCTTTCGATCGCGGCGGTGTTGATCATGCTCTGGTTGCTGCAACGTCGGGCCGCGGCGCGCGTGAGCAGTTTGTTCTTCCTGACGCCGGCGCTCAGCACCATCGAAGGTGCGTGGTTGTTCGACGAGCGATTGGGTGCACTCGCCGTCGTCGGTTTGGTGATCGCTCTGAGCGGTGTGGCGTTGACCACCCGTCAGAGCTGATCGATCACTTGCCCGTGTAACGCTTGTCGGCGAGTTCGAGCACTTCGTCGATGATGGCGATGCCCTGACGCACCTCGTCGTCGCTGATGGTCAACGGGGGCACGACGTGCATGCGGTTGAAGTGGGTGAAGGGCCACAGGCCGCGGGCCTTGCACGCTCCGATGAGTTCGACCATCGGGGCGTTGGCTTCGCCGGCCGCGTTGAACGGAACGAGCGGCTCGCGCGTCGCTCGGTCCTTCACCAGTTCGATGGCCCAGAACACGCCGATACCGCGCACGTCACCGACGCTCGGATGCTTGTCCTTCAACTTCTGCAACTCCGGGCCGATCACGTCACGGCCCAGATGTCGGGCGTGTTCGATGATGCCCTCTTCCTCGAAGATGTTGATGCTCGCCACGGCCGAAGCACAGGCCAACGGGTGACCGCTGTAGGTGAGACCACCGGGGAACTGACGCTCACGGAACGTGTCGGCGATACGACGACTGATCACCACGCCGCCGAGCGGCAGATAGCCGGAGTTCACGCCCTTGGCGAAGCAGATGAGATCGGGTGTGACGTCCCACGCTTGCACTGCGAACCACTCGCCACAGCGACCGAATCCGGCCATCACCTCGTCGGCGATGAAGACGATGCCGTATTCGTCGCAGATCGAACGTACGCCCTCGAGGTAGCCGGGCGGCGGAACGAGAATGCCGTTCGTACCGACCACGGTCTCGAGCATGATCGCCGCGACGGTCTGGGGGCCCTCGACCATGAGGGTGTCGCGCAGATGCTGCAAAGCGCGTTGCGATTCCTGGATCTCATCCTCGCTGTGGAACGCCGAGCGATAGGTGTACGGACCCCAGAACTTCACGACTCCGGGGATGCCCGGCTCGCTCGGCCAACGTCGCGGATCTCCGGTGAGTTGAATCGCTCCGCCGGTGGCGCCGTGATAGCTGCGGTAGGTGGTGAGCACCTTGAGACGACCGGTGTGCAGACGCGCCATGCGGATGGCGTTCTCGGTGGCCTCGGCTCCGCCGTTGGTGAAGAACACCATGTCGAGATCGCCGGGCGCGCGTTCGACGATCAGTCGCGCCGCTTCACTGCGCGCGTCGTTGGCGTGGATCGGGGCGATGGTGCACAGACGGGCCGCCTGCTCCTGAATCGCGGCGACCAACTTGGGGTGTTGATGACCGATGTTGACGTTCACCAACTGGCTCGAGAAGTCGAGGTATCGCTTGCCGTCCTCGTCCCAGAACCAGCTGCCCTCGGCGCCGGCGACGACGATCGGGCTGATCATCCCTTGGGCCGACCACGAGTGGAACACGTGGGCGCGATCGTTGACGAGAGCCTGGGAGGTGCGGGTGTCGAGCACGGTCATGGGGTCAGCCTATTCGTCACAACCACGACTGAACAGACCGTCGTTTGTGACCGGACAATCGGACACCCGTCTATGATCCATTGAAGATTGAGAACAATTGGAGGCTCCGTGAGGCACCTGAGACGGTTGGTGTTCGCTGCACTCGTTGTTCCGATGTCGTGTACCGGTGGAGACGGGGGAAGCGATGTCACGACCGGTGCCTCGACGGCTCTCGACTCCACTCCCATGGACCAGACAGGTTCAATTGACACGACTGCAGAAGACATCGCGACAACTTCGACGCCCTCTCAGATTCCTGCGCTCGCTTCGGACCCGAGAGTGACTCTGGGCATGGATGACGTTGTGGCATGCCGTATTGCTGATGTTTCTGTTCCTCCTGACCGTCCCGCGGACTCCAGTTCAGGATTCCCGCGACCCGAAGGTTTCGCGTCGGCCAACTTGGTGCGAGTACTCGCGATACCAGTGGGCACTGGGAACGATCCGTTTACCGATGCCGACCGCCTGTTGGCCGAAGGTGTACTGAGCGAAGCAGGTCGTTACTTCGAGACGGTGTCATACGGGAACGGTCGTGTCGAATGGTCGATGCTCGAAACTGATCAAACAGTGCTTTTGAGTGAGACCTCTGAGGAGCTCGGTCTCGTGGGAGGTGGACCCACGACTGGGCGAGCCGACTTCGTGGAGACCGTGATGAGTGTGGTGGAACAGTCAATCGACGTGACCAAATTTGACGTCGTCGCAGTGTTCCTTCCGGCGGCGGACAAGATGCTTCTCGCAGAGGCGGTGCCGGGGGATCGGCTCTCTGATTCGGGCAACAAGCAGAATCGGATCCTCGTCGGCGGGGGGTACGCGAAGTTTTGGCAGGTGTTCACTCACGAACTCGGTCACGCCTGGCTTGGTTTGGAAGATCTTTACTCCTTCGAACAGCAATCGCAGTTTCTTGGAGTGTGGGACATCATGCAACTCGCATTGCTCGCAACATCTCCGGAGTTGACCGCGTGGAACCGTTGGCTAGCTGGTTGGCTTGATGACTCTCAAGTGCGATGTGTGAACGATGCAAAGATGTCGGGTCATTTTGTCGCGGCAGTTGAAGGAGAGACCAATCTGCCCCAGATGGTGGTCATCCCGACTGGCGCCAATTCAGCAGTCGTTGTCGAGACGCGCAGGAAGATTGGTTATGACCAAAATGGTGATCTGACCGTGGTGTACATCGTCGACACGACGTTCCAGAGCGGGCAGGGTCCGATCCGTCTCGTTGGAGAACTTGGCGAGCCAGGCGACGTCGTCGAGAGCGGAGGCGTGCGCGTGACATTGCTCGAGAGGGTGTCAGAGGGAGATCTGATCGAGGTGGAAACGAATTAACTGGGACTCTGCGTCGGTCGGATAGTCGGATTTGTTACGGTCGTGGGCATGGGCGAGATGATTTCATTCCAGTCGAACGGATCAACCTGTGGTGGCTACTTGGCCAACGGTGGCGGACCGGGCGTGATCGTCATTCAGGAATGGTGGGGCCTCGTTCCGCACATCATCGACGTCGCCGATCGATACGCCGCCAAGGGATTCACCGTGCTGGCACCCGACTTGTATCACGGTCAGTCGTCGACCGAACCTGATGGTGCCGGCAAATTGATGATGGGACTCAACCTTGCCACCGCGGCCAAGGATCTGTCGGGCGCGGTCGATGCTCTCGTCGCGCGCACCGGTCGATCCAAGGTGGGTGTCGTCGGTTACTGCATGGGCGGAGCCTTGACGTTGATGTTGGCGTGCTCGCGTCCCGATGCGGTGGCTGCGGCAGCGCCGTATTACGGCGTGATCGGGTGGCCGTCGGTGCAACCCGATTGGAGCGCGATGACGGCCAAGGTGGTGGGGGAGTACGCCGAGGAGGATGACTTCGCGTCGCCCGACAAGGTGTGGGGACTCGAAGCCGACTTGCGCGCGCTCGGCAAGGACGTCGCGATGCACGTGCATCCGGGCACTCATCACGCGTTCTTCAACGACACTCGACCCGATGTGTATAACGCCGGCGCATCGGCGACCGCATTCCAGCGCACGCTCGACTTGTTCGCCGCGCAACTCTGAACCGGTCGCTTGGCCTGAGTTTCTGGCTCGAGTTTCTGAAATCGAGTTTCTGAAACTTTCTCACACCCTCGCGTTAGGTTGTCGTCGTCTCCGAGCAACCACTCGGTGAACTCGATCCTCGGATCCTCACGACTCATCGTCCTCGGACGATCGCTCGCATGGAGAACAAAGGATCGGAGGATCACGTGAATTCGGAGAGAAGTCGACTTCTTCTCGACGACATCAGTGAGTTGCTGGACGAGCATCATGCGCCGGAGTCGGCGAGTGAGATTCGGTGCGATCTCGAGCGCGTTCGCCGGGTTCGAGCCTGGGTCGACTCGGTGGAGACCAAATTGTGTGCGGCTTTGCGGTCGTCGCCGTCGGTGGTGCCGGTGATCGAATTGGAGAAGTCCGGTCTGCGGTCGAGCGATGTCCGGCGGGTCATGGCGCGGGTCGATGCCGTGACATCGGCTCCTGAATTCGCGACGGCTCTCGAGGCGGGCGTCGTCACCGCCGC
>JBJTIO010000022.1:0-3547 GCA_046095045.1 Actinomycetota bacterium | reverse complement strand
CACTTGTCGTCGACGTGTTGCGCGCCCGGTCGACCGAGCGTCCAGACGTTGTACTCGTTGTGCCAACGATGAAGGCCGTCGACCGCTTGCTTACGAGCCTCGTCACGGGTCTCGGCAATGTGGAAGCTCAACAACACGCGCCAATCGCGACGATCGACCGTGCGCCCGTGCTTGGCCGCGGCCTCCTCGGCGAACGACCACTGCGTAGGGAGTGCCGCGAGTCCGGCGGTGCTGTTCGACGCGATCGAGAGAACACCGCATCCGTACTTGCCCGCCAACTGCATGCCCGACGGCGACAACGTCGATGCCGTGGCGACCGGCATGTTTTCCTGAATGGGCAACAGTTGAAGTTGCGCATCGCGGAGGGTGAACCAATCGCTCTCGTGACTGAAGCGCTCTTCGCCACGAAGCAGGCGCAGGATCACACCCATCGCTTCGTCCTGGCGATCGCGCTGCACCAACGGATCGATACCCAAGGTCCAGGCGTCACTCGGTAGAGCGCCCGGTCCGGTACCGAACATGGCACGGCCCTTCGTCATGTGATCGAGTTGCACGATGCGTTGAGCGACGTTGAACGGGTGGTGATAGGGCAGAGAAATCACTCCGGTGCCGAGTCGGATGGTGTGCGTGCGCTGTCCGGCGGCGGCGAGAAACATCTCGGGAGACGCGATCATTTCCCAACCGCTCGAATGGTGCTCACCGCACCAGAACTCGTCGAAGCCGAGTCGATCGAGATGCGCCGCGAAGTCGAGATCGCTCTGGAACTGGAGCATGGGGTTCTCGCCCACCGGATGGTGCGGGGCGAGGAACGTGCCGAACTGCAGACGGGTCATGTCGACACTGTACGAGGTAACCTGACGGGGTCAATCAGGGGACGTAGCTCAGTTGGCAGAGCACCTGCTTTGCAAGCAGGGGGTCGTGGGTTCGATTCCCATCGTCTCCACGATCATTGCGACACGAGGGGGTCACCGTGAACGCTTCCGACATCATCACCATGTTCGGTTCCGTCGAGGACGACCAGAAGTACACGCGACTGGTGTCGCTGTTCGTCGACGACGCGATCTACTACGACCCCTTCGCGGGGCCACAAGTGGGCAAGGCGCAGATCCATGAGTTCATGTCCGAGATGGAGCGCGTGATTCCGGCCATGGGCGTCTACTTCTCCAACTGGGAAACCCACGCCGACTCGCACGTCGGTTGGTCGCGTTGGGAGATGGTCGTGCCCGTGAAAGGTGTCGAGCACCCGATCCCGGGACAGAGCTTGTATCGGTTGCGCGACGGGCAGGTGTGTTTCGTCGCCGATTACGTGGACCCCGTTGCCTACGGTCGCATTCGTCCCGATCGTCGACCCAATGCGGCCGCTGCAGCCGAAGTCGCCAAGGGCACCACGGCAACGGGAACATCGACTGATCTCGTGCGTGCTTTCTGGCAGGAGCGGGCGTGGTCACCCATCGCCGGGGGAGTCGTCACCGTGGGCGACATCGCCGCCGAGGACCGTTGCGGTTGGGCGCAATGGACATGCACGATCGGTGATCGACGCGTCGCTGGCTGGACCCTGCACACCATCGTCGATGGTCGCGTGCAGTGCGACGACTACTGGGCCGGCTAATGCCATGCAAGTCAATTTCGTCTTTTGACCACTAACGAATTTGGGTAGTCGAGGACGTCAGGGCGAATGTCACCGCAGCCGCGTGTCCGACATTGAGCGAATCAACATGGTGAGAAATCGGAATGCGCACGCGACGGGTCGCACCCTGCATCGTTGCATCGGAAAGACCGGGACCTTCGGCGCCGAACAACAATGCCAATGGGTCAAACGACCCATGCGCGCATTCGCGAATGTCATCAGCGTCGTGACTCGGAGTGAGCGCCCACGAGGCGCCACCACGTCGCGCGCAGAAGTCGATCACGTCGGCTACCGATGCTCGCACGATGTGGAGAAACAACATCTCACCCATCGATACGCGAACGGCTCGGCGGTAGTACGGATCGGCGCACGTGGGGTCCAGCACGAGTGCGTCGATCGCGAAAGCGCGTGCCGCACGGGCGATGGCGCCGAGGTTCTCGTGATCGTTCACACCTTCGAGCACCGCGAGACGATGACGTCGACCATCGAGCGGTTCGCGTCGCATCACATCGTCGAGGGTCGAAGGTTGCGGTCGTTCGGCGGCGGCCACGACACCGCGATGCAGATTGAACCCGGCCGTGCCCGCGACAACTTCTGGAGCGGCGACGTAGATCGGGCATTCGAGATGGGCGAGTGAATCGATCATCGAGTCGAATCGTTGGGGAGTGAGCAAGACCGATCGAACGGAGAGGCCCGACGCGGCGAGTCGCCGCACCACGGCCACGCCCTCGGCGATCAAGAACGCATCACCTTCGACCGAACGACGGATGTCGGCATCACGGAGGTGTCGATAATCGGCGAGACGTGGATCGTCTGCGTCGGTGACACGTATCGGTTCGATCACCACGCGGACGCTACCGCTCGACCATGTCGCTCCTAACATGACGTTCTCATGGAGACCATCGCCGTCGTCGGTTCGTCGCTCGCGGGCTTGCGCGCGGTCGAGACACTTCGCCAGGGGTCGTTCGGTGGCCGCATCGTGATGATCGGCGCCGAGTCGGTTCGTCCGTATGACCGTCCACCACTGTCGAAGAAGGTGTTGGCGGGTGAGTGGGACGCCGATCGCATCGTGTTACGCAAGCCGGAGGATCTCGATCGTCTCGACATCGACTGGCGACTCGGGCGCCCGGCGACCAACCTGAATCTCTCGGAGCGACGCATCATATTGTCCGATGGAGAGTCGATCAGCTTCGACGGAGTGATCATCGCCACGGGCGGAATCGTGAAGCGCCTTCCCGGTCAGCCGTCGTGGTCGGGTGTGCACACGTTGCGCACCATCGACGATTCGCTCGCTCTCCGTGCT
Organism: Actinomycetota bacterium; assembly: GCA_046095045.1. Classification (GTDB taxonomy): domain Bacteria; phylum Actinomycetota; class Acidimicrobiia; order Acidimicrobiales; family Ilumatobacteraceae; genus Casp-actino8. The sequence continues at coordinate 617 of JBJTIO010000022.1, read as the reverse complement.
GATCTTCAACCGAACGCTCGAGTGGTGGTGATCGGTGCCGGCTTCATCGGCCTCGAGGTCGCCGCCACGGCGCGAGTTCGGGGATGCAACGTCACCGTTCTTGAAGGCCTCGAGGCTCCGATGATTCGTGGTCTTGGAGCCGAGATGGGACATCGTGCGGCGCGCGTTCATACCGACAACGGCGTCGATCTGCGATTCGGTGTGCGCGTGGCGAACCTCGTCGAGGGCGAGGCGGGGCGCGTTGCGGGCGTCGCTCTCGAAGATGGTTCGGTGATTCTCGCCGATGTAGTGGTGGTCGGCATCGGGGTCGCTCCGGCGACGCAGTGGCTCGAGGGTTCCGGACTCGAACTCCGTGACGGAATCGTGTGCGATCGTTATCTGAACGCTGGCGCTACGAACGTGTACGCGGCCGGCGATGTTTGCCGTTGGTACAACGGAACGTTCGATCGTGAGATGCGGGTCGAACACTGGACCACTGCCTCCGAACAAGGCGCAGCGGCGGCCCGCAATCTTCTCGCTGAGATGACGGGCTCCGAGCGCACCCCGTACTCCGAGGTGCCGTTCTTCTGGAGCGATCAGTTCGACGCTCGCATTCAATTCGTCGGTCGCGCCGAGGG
>JBJTIO010000021.1:0-5714 GCA_046095045.1 Actinomycetota bacterium | reverse complement strand
CGCTTGCGAAAAGTCGGAGCGCAGGTCGTAGAGCTCCCAGCGCTCTTGCTCGCCATCGAAGGGCATGCCTTGCCATCTGATCCACGGTGGACGTCCGTGGAAGCACGACGCCATCCAGCCCTGGTGATAGATGCCGCGGTTGCCCATCATCTCGAAGTACTGCGTCTCGTGCCGATCGGGCGCGTCGGCAATATCGAACGAGTACGCCATCGACACACCCTGAACTTCCATCTGCTCGATGCCGTTCACGCGATCGGGCGGAGCGATGCCGCAGGCTTCATAGATCGTCGGAGCCACGTCGACCACGTGATGAAACTGCGAGCGAACTCCCCCACGATCGGTGATGCGCTTCGGCCACGACACCGCCATCGCGTTGCGCGTGCCACCGAAGTGCGAGGCCACTTGTTTCATCCACTGGAACGGCGAATCGAGCGCCCACGCCCAGGGATAGTTGTAATGGTTTTCGCAGTCGGCACTTCCGAAGTCGTCCATGTGCTCGAGCAACCATTCGGGATCCTCCGGGCGACCGTTCTGGAACGAGGGTGCGCTCCACGCGCCGTGCAATGTTCCTTCTCCGGATGCTCCGTTGTCACCGGTGATGTAGAAGACCAAGGTGTCATCGAGCATCCCGCGTTCGTCAAGTGCGAGAAGCAACCGATGAATGTGATGGTCGGTGTGCGCGAGGAAACCCGCGAACGTTTCCATCAGTCGACGCGCGACCGGCTTGAAGCGATCCGGGTACTCGTCCCATCCCATGATCGACTCGGGACGCGGCGTGAGTTCGGTGTCGGCCGGGATCACGCCCAGCTCCACTTGACGCGCGAAGATCTCCGCGCGCAACGCATCCCATCCGGCATCGAAGCGACCAGCGAATTTCTCGATCCATTCGGGCGGCGCATGGTGCGGCGCGTGCACGGCCGGAGTCGGCAAGTAACAAAAGAAGGGCTTGCCCGGCGACGACACGCGCACGCGATCGACCCATTCGATGGCGTGATCGACCAGATCCTCGGTGAGGTGATAGTCGACGCGACCGAGGTGTGGTGACACCGGCGTGGTCTGGTCGTAGACGGGTGGCTCGTACTGCGACGACTCGGCACCGAGGATTCCGTAGAAGCGGTCGAATCCCATTCCGGTCGGCCAACGATCGAACGGACCTCCCGGGCCCATCTCCCATGTGGGCGTGAGGTGCCACTTGCCGAAGCAACCGGTGGCGTATCCGTTCATGCGCAACACCTGCGCAACGGTCGCGGCCTCGGGCGGGATGATGGTGTCGTAACCGGGGAACCCGTTCGCCATCTCGGGGATGCCGCCCATGTGCACCGCGTGATGATTTCGTCCGGTCAACAACGCCGCGCGCGTGGGCGAACACAAGGCGGTGGTGTGGAAACGGTTGTAACGCAGACCAGTGCGCGCCACCAGATCGAGACCCGGTGTCGGCACCGGGCCGCCGAACGTGCCGAACGAACCAAAGCCGACGTCGTCGAGAATGATGACGAGGATGTTCGGAGCATCGCTCGGTGCCTTCACCTGAGGCACGGCGGCACCCCGCGAATCAGCGACCAATCGTTCGGTCACGCCGGCGAACGGCGGTGTTGGCCGCGGGATGGCGGTCACGAACGCAGTCCTTCGCATTCGATCGCCCGCAACGCGCGACGTGCGTTGTCGACATCACCCTCGATGGTGACGGATCCCGACTGCATCGCTTCGGAGAGATTCGCATGCCCCGTCAACAAATCGGCCCACATCTCATTGGAGCATCGCAACACTGCGGTGTTCGTGTCGCCGTCGGTGGGACAAGCGACCCCGTTGCGGAAGTGCAGGCCGGTGCGTGGTCCGTCACCGATGTCGAAGACCAGATGCACGTCGAGATCGGTCACGTCGTCGGGATCGAGCATCACGCGCAGCATGTGCACCGACACCGACGGTGCCGACGTCAACACCTGACGACGATTGAGTCGATGCCGATACAGACGCGAGATGTCGAGTGCGCCCTCGAGACTACGAGCACGCGTGAGGCACCAACTCCGAATGTTGGCCGCCGGCGTGCGCTGACCGATGGTGCGCAACGCGCGCGCCAACAGGCGTCGATCATCGTCGTGAGGATCGGAAGATCGCACGAGCCAAGTGGCCAATTCGGTGGCCCACCGCAGATCGTCGGTGTCGATCGCCGTTGCCGCAAGTTCGCGCACCTTGGCCCGACCACCGAATCCGGCGATTAGCCGATCACACCGTTCGGCGGTGGGTAGTGGGAACAACTGCGACTCGTCACCATCGAAGTAGCCGAACAAGCCGTTGCGGATCTGCCGCACGTGATGTTCGGCCACGCCGTATCGCTCGGCAGTGAGGTAGTCGTCGTCGAAGTACGACGGCAACGACACCAGATGAGCGAGGTCGGCCGAGGTCGCACCTTTGTTGATGTGTCGCACGCTCTGATCCCACAAGTACTGAATCGAATCGCGGTAGCGCGTGACACGTCTGCGAATCTCGTCGGCTCCGCTGATGGGCGGGCCATGCGCACCCACCAGATGTTCGGCATCGAGTGACAGCAAGTGATCGACCCCGTCGAGCAACACCCGCGGATCGCGGTACTCCTCGCCCCGGATGGCGAAGATGTTGAAGAGGGCGGGCCACACCACGTTGTGCACGGCCACGCTCAACGACGGGAACCAATACGTCACCGAGTCGTCGGCGTCGGAGGGTGCCGGGGTCACATGAACGTCGAAACCCGCGACGCGAATGGTTGTGGGGCGATCGAACACCTGCGTGGGCGGCAGGAACGACGATGTGAAGGGGGCGTGAGCCGGATTGCGGTAGAAGAAACCGAGACCCACGTTGATGGCGCCATCGGTTCCGGATGCGGGCAGGTTGATCGCGAACTGCTCGACGAGACCGCGGCCGTACGCGGGGGCGATCTCCGACGCTGTGCGGGTGCGGTTGTACTCGACCTTGGCGTGACCCCAGATCGGGATGTCGCGGGCCGCGCCGTCCTCGAACACGGCTGCGGTGCCGGTGACGTAATGAAAGTGGGTGTAGAGCACGGCCACGATCGGGCGGTCGCAGACCGAGCGCAGCTCGGCGATGGCGTCGCGCATTTCCTCGACCGACTCGCCGGTGTCGATCGCGATCACGCCGTCGGGTGCCTCGATGAAGCTCTGATTCGACAATCCGTTGCCCACCAAGGTGTGCACGCCCGGCCGCACGGTGTAGAGCCGACGCTCGAGAACCTCGTTCTGCGCCACGTGAACTCGGGGCGCAACCTGACCGGTGGCAAGTGTCACCGTGTGCGAGGCGTCGGTGGCGAACGAACGGTTCGGGTTCGCGGTCATGTATTCACCCTAGATCGCGCCGAACCCACGACATTCGTGGCGAAATCTTCCCGAATTCGACACGTTCTGAGACAAAGCATGAGTCATGTCTCACACCCGTTTCGGTGTGTCCCCGCCACCTCATTCCCGACCCCTCCATAGGTAGAGTTGCCCCAAGAAAGCCGACGAAAGGAAGAGCATGTTCGAACGCTTCACCGACCGGGCCCGACGAGTCGTGGTACTCGCCCAAGAAGAAGCGCGTCTGCTCAATCACAGCTACATCGGCACCGAGCACATCCTGCTTGGGCTCATCCACGAAGGTGAGGGTGTGGCGGCCAAGGCCCTCGAAACTCTGGGCATCTCGCTCGAAGCCGTGCGCGCCCAAGTCGAGGAGATCATCGGACAAGGTGGCTCGTCGCCTTCGGGTCACATTCCTTTCACGCCGCGCGCCAAGAAGGTTCTCGAGTTGTCGTTGCGCGAGGCCCTGCAGTTGGGCCACAACTACATCGGCACCGAGCACATCCTGCTCGGGCTCATCCGCGAAGGCGAGGGTGTTGCCGCACAGGTGTTGGTGAAGTTGGGCGCCGACCTCAGTCGCGTGCGCCAGCAGGTGATCCAGTTGCTGTCGGGCTATCAGGGTCCGCAGGGCAAGAGCGAGGGTTCCGCGGGCGGCAAGGAGTCCGGTTCGGGCGAGCGCGGCGGCAAGCAAGAAGAAGGCGACAAGGGCAACAGCCAGATCCTCGATCAGTTCGGTCGCAACCTCACCCAACTCGCGCGCGAGAAGAAGCTCGATCCGGTGATCGGTCGCGCTCGCGAGATGGAGCGCGTGATGCAGATCCTGTCGCGTCGCACCAAGAACAATCCGGTGATCATCGGCGAGCCCGGTGTGGGAAAGACGGCGATCGTCGAGGGTCTGGCGCAAAAGATCGTGGCGAACGACGTGCCCGAGACGTTGCGCAACAAGCAGCTCTACACGCTTGACCTCGGCGCGTTGGTGGCGGGCAGCCGTTACCGCGGTGACTTCGAGGAGCGCCTGAAGAAGGTGCTGAAGGAGATCCGCACGCGCGGTGACATCATCCTCTTCATCGACGAGATCCATACGCTCGTTGGTGCCGGAGCGGCCGAGGGTGCAATCGATGCGGCCAGCATCCTGAAGCCGATGCTCGCGCGTGGTGAGTTGCAGACCATCGGTGCCACCACGCTCGACGAATACCGCAAGCATCTCGAGAAGGACGCCGCTCTCGAGCGTCGCTTCCAGCCGGTGAAGGTCGACGAACCGACCGTGGCCCACACGATCGAGATCTTGAAGGGAGTGCGCGACAAGTACGAGGCGCACCACCGCGTCACCATCACCGATCAGGCGTTGGTGGCCGCGGCCAACCTGGCCGACCGCTACATCAGCGATCGTCATCTGCCTGACAAGGCGATCGACCTCATCGACGAGGCCGGTAGCCGTCTGCGCATCAAGCGCATGCAGACTCCGCCCGACCTGAAGGAGATGGAGCAGCGACTGGCCGACGTGCAAGAGGCCAAGAAGCGCGCCGTCGAGGAACAGAACTACGAAGAGGCCAGCCGTCTGCGCGACGAGGAGAAGAACATTCAGGCCGAAAAGGCCGCAAAAGAGGCTGAAATCAAGGCCAGCGGCGTCGATTTGTTCGACGAGGTCGACGAGGAATGCATCGCCGAAGTGTTGAGCATCTGGACCGGCATTCCGGTGTACAAGCTCACCGAGGAAGAGACGCAGAAGCTGCTCAACATGGAAGCCGAGCTGCACAAGCGCATCATCGGTCAAGAAGATGCCATCAAGGCGGTGTCGCAGAGCATTCGTCGTACGCGCGCCGGCCTGAAGGACCCGAAGCGTCCGAGCGGTTCGTTCATCTTCCTCGGACCCACTGGTGTGGGCAAGACCGAGTTGGCCAAGACGCTCAGCGAGTTCCTGTTCGGTGACGAGAGTTCGCTCATCACGCTCGACATGTCGGAGTACATGGAGAAGCACACCGTCAGCCGACTGGTGGGTTCGCCCCCGGGCTACGTCGGATACGACGAGGGTGGTCAGCTCACCGAGGCCGTGCGACGCAAGCCGTTCAGCGTGGTGTTGTTCGACGAGATCGAGAAGGCGCACCCCGACGTGTTCAACACGTTGCTACAGATTCTGGAAGAGGGTCGACTGACCGACAGCCAGGGTCGCTCGGTCGACTTCCGCAACACCATCATCATCATGACCTCGAACCTCGGCACCGCCGATCTGCGCAAGGCCAACGTCGGCTTCACCAAGGGCGACGAGGCCATGAACTACACGCGCATGAAGGACAAGGTGATGGATTCGTTGAAGAACCATTTCCGTCCCGAGTTCCTGAACCGCATCGACGAAGTGATCGTGTTCCACGAGTTGGCCAAGAACGAAGTGGT
>JBJTIO010000020.1:0-3705 GCA_046095045.1 Actinomycetota bacterium | reverse complement strand
TCGACGACACCTGAATGTCCATCGATGGACTGAGCGTGGGAAGGACACCGCGGGCGACCATCGCCTGTGACTCGAAGAACCGCGTGAGGATGTCGTTGGTGTTGCTACCGACGATCAACGAATGAGTCGGAACGCCCATCTCGCGCGCGATCCACCCCGCGAGGACGTTGCCGAAGTTGCCGGTCGGCACGCTGAACGAAAGTGGCTGGCGACCGAGCGCTTGCGACGCCGCGACGTAGTAGACGATCTGCGCCATGACGCGGGCCCAGTTGATGCTGTTGACCGCCGAGAGATTCAATTCGGCGCGGAAAGTCGCGTCGTTGAACATCGCCTTGACGAGATCCTGGCAATCGTCGAAGGTTCCATCGATCGCGACCGTGTGCACGTTCGGCGCGTCGACAGTCGTCATCTGCCGACGCTGGACGTCGCTCACACGACCCTGCGGATACAGGATCACGATGTCGACGTTCGCGCAACTCTTCACGCCGTCGATGGCGGCCGAACCGGTGTCACCGCTCGTGGCACCCACGATCATCAGCCGTTCGCCACGGTCGGCGAGAACGTGATCGAAGAGTCGACCGACCAACTGCAGGGCCACGTCCTTGAAGGCGAGCGTCGGGCCGTGGAACAACTCCATCAACCATTCGTCGGGTCCGATCTCGACGAGTGGGACCGTGGCCGGATGACGGAACGTCGCGTACGCGGCGTGGCACATCGACGTCAACACGTCGGATGAAATCTCATCATCTACGTACGGCGCCATCACCGTGGCGGCCAGATCGGCGTAACCACTGTCGGGAAGTGCGGGCAACGATGGCCAATGGGTCGGCACGTACAGCCCGCCGTCGGACGCGAGTCCGGCCAACAACACGTCGGCGAACGACAACTCCGGCGCGCGGCCACGGGTGGAGACGTAACGCACGGACGACCCTCAGGAGCCGATCACGCGCAACAATCCGCCCACTCGACTCACGACGTCCAGTTCGCGGAGCTCGCGCACCGTCGCCTGAACCGCCGACTCACGGGCGTCATGCGTGATGAACACGAGACGAGCATCGGCTCCGATGCCCTCTTGTTCGGCGGCGCGAATGCTGACACCGTTGCGAGCGAACACGCCCGTGACGGCGTGCAGAACGCCGGGGCGGTCGGCCACCTCGAGCGACAGCAGATACTCGGCACTCGTCTCGTCGATGGGTCGAATCGATGCCTTGGCGAAGGAGCCGATCGTGCCGTGAGTTCCCTTGGCCAGGTTCACCGCGGCGTCGATCACGTCGCCGAGCACGGCGCTCGCGGTCGGACCGCCACCCGCACCGCGACCGTAGAACATCAACGATCCGACGGCACCACCTTCGACGAACACCGCGTTGTAACTCTCGCGCACACTCGCGAGCGGATGGTGAACGGGCACCATCGCCGGATGCACGCGCACCGCGACATCGCCACTCTCGGCGTCACGTTCGGCGATGCCGAGCAATTTGATGACGTAGCCGAGGCGCTTGGCCACGGCGATGTCGGCCGCGGTGACACGACTGATTCCTTCGTGATACACGTCTCCGGCGACGACCTTGGCACCGAAGGCGATCGACGCGATGATCGCGGCCTTGGCGCCGGCGTCGAAACCCTCGACATCGGCCGTTGGGTCGCGTTCGGCGAATCCGAGGTGTTGCGCCTCGGCGAGGGCGACGCCGTAGTCGGCGCCTTCCTCGGTCATCTTCGTGAGGATGTAGTTGGTCGTGCCGTTGATGATTCCCATCACTCGGCTCACCGGCTCGCCGCGCAAACTCTCGCGCAACGCACGGATCACGGGAATGCCACCTGCGACGGCGGCTTCGAACAACAGATCGACACCGGCACTGTCGGCGGTCGCGAACAACTCGACACCGACGTTGGCCAGCAATTCCTTGTTCGCGGTGACCACCGGCTTGCCGAGCGAGAGCGCCGTCGTGATCAATTCGCGGGCCGGTTCGATGCCGCCGATGACCTCGACCCCGAGATCGACGTCGGGGGACGACACCACGGCGTGCGCGTCCCGGGTGAGCAATCCGTCGGCGAGCGTGATGTCGCGTTCCCGTGACAAGTTGCGCACGGCCACGCGAACGACCTCGAGTCGCACGCCGGTGCGAGCCTCGATGCCCGCCGACTGCTGCTCGATCAGCCCGATGAGGGCCGCACCGACATTGCCGCAGCCGAGTACACCGATGCGCACGACCTTTCCTTGGGATTCGACGGTTGTCACGGTGGTCAAGGCTATGGGGACTCCCCGCCCGAAACCTCGGCGATTATCGGCGGACGATCCGTTTCAGACCTGATCGAGGCGCACAAGATCGTCGTAGGTTTCGCGCCGCACCACCACGCGCGACGCTCCATCGGCCACGAACACGACGGCCGGTCGGGGCACCTTGTTGTAGTTGCTCGACATCGAATGACCGTACGCGCCCGTCACCGGGGTCGCGAGCAGATCGCCCACCTTCAGACTCGACGGAAGGTCGGCGTCGAAGATCAGAACGTCCCCGCTCTCACAATGCTTGCCGACGAGTCGTGCGGACATGTCGCGTTCGGCGCCGGGGTGGGCGACCGAGAAGGCCTCGTAGCCGCTTCCGTAGAGAACGGGTCGTGGGTTGTCGCTCATTCCCCCGTCGACGCTCACGTAGGTGCGAATGCCGGGGATCGGCTTGATGGTTCCCACGGTGTACACCGTGATCGCCGAGGACGCGACGATCGCTCGACCCGGCTCGACAGACACGTCGGCCGTGACGCCGAGCGAACGACACGCGTCGAGCAACACCGAACCCCACGCGGAAATGGACGGCGCTTCCTCGCTCTCGATGTACGCCACACCGAGACCGCCACCGAGAGTCAATTCGGGCAGACCGTACGGTGCCGCGAACTTCGCCATCACCTCGGCCGCCTTGGCGAAACTCTCGACGAGAAGAACGTTCGATCCGATGTGACAGTGCAGACCCACCAACTCGCCACATCCACCACGGGTGATGCGATCGATGGCGCGCGCCGCATCGCCATTGGCGAGATTGAAACCGAACTTCGAGTCGTCCTGACCGGTGGCGATGAAATCGTGCGTGTGCGCGTGCACGCCGGGAGTCACACGGATCATCAGTCGCGGCTTGGGCAGACCCCGCGAACGCAGATGCTCGAGTCGGTCGATCTCATCGAAACTGTCGACCACGATTAGGCGCACGCCGGGACGGTTCTGCGAATCGGCACCGACGGTGAGAGCCATCTCGAGTTCGGCGAGGCTCTTGTTGTTCCCGTGGAGAATGCACCGTTCGGCCGGCACACCACCGTGCATCGCAACGAACAATTCGCCTCCGGTGGCGACGTCGATCAGCAAACCTTCGTCGCTCACGAGTCGCGCCATGGCCGCACAACTGAAGGCCTTGCTCGCGTACACGACACGATCGACACCGAACGCCCCTACCGCCTCGCGACAGCGAGCCCGAATGTGGTTCTCATCGTGGATGAAAAGAGGCGTTCCGTGACGCTCGGCGAGATCGCTCACTCGGCATCCACCGATGCTCAGCGACCCGTCGTTCTCGATACGGGCCGAGTCGGGCAGCAATCGCATCGGTACGGGGCGCGCGCTCACATCTGCTCCGGTGCTTCGATGCCCAGCAAGTCGAGTCCTCGGTGCAGAACACGGGCCGTGAGGTCGCACAGCGCGAGTCGACTCGCTCGCACCGATTCGTC
>JBJTIO010000019.1:0-6461 GCA_046095045.1 Actinomycetota bacterium | reverse complement strand
GCGCACGAGGTCGGCGAGCGTTGTGAATCCGGCACGGTGCCGCCGATCGAACGAACCAGAGATCGGCTGATCGTCGAGCCACGGATCGACAAGGAGCGAACTTCCGGCGAATTGGATTTGCCAACTCTGATAATCGTCGAGTCGCCGCAGGAGCATCAGAGCCCGCCGGAGTCGGGAGAGTGCAACGACTCGTTCTGAATGGTCACGTACGCCGTGGCAACAATGTCGGCCGACGAGTTACCCACCCGAATCTCGTGCAGTCCCGCTTCGACTTTCCATCGTCCGGTTGACGAGGTGTCGACGACAGTGCGCTCGCCGGTCACTTGTGGCTGCAGGCTGCTGCGATACGAATCACCCGGATCCCAGTGTGCGAAGCCCCGCATGCCGAGCGTGAACTCGACGATGGTGCTGGCCCCCGATGCGAGGTGCACCTTGCGGAACGCTTTCAGTTCCTGGAGCGGACGTTGTACGGAAGATTGCAACGGCGAGACGTACAACTGCACGACGTGCGATCCGGTGCGCGCACCCGAATTGCGTACTTCCACGCGCACCGTGACGCGAGCGTCGGGATCGGAGGAGAAGTCGACGACGTCGCGTTCGATGTCCGGAGTGCCGACCTCGAACGTGGTGTACGACAGACCGTGTCCGAACGGATAGCGCACGGGCAACGAACGCGCCTCGTACCAACGGTGCCCGATGAGCAGTCCCTCGCCGTAACGAACCCGTCCGTGTTCACCGGGAAAGTTGCCGAACGCGGGCGTGTGTTCGATTCGCTCGGGGATGGTGGTGGGTAGTCGACCACCCGGATCGGCGTCTCCGAACAACACGTCGAGCACCGCATCGCCCATCTCTTGGCCACCGAACCACACCTGCAGCACTGCTGGTACGGCATCAGCCCACGACATTTCGACCGGCGCACCGGTGTTGACCAACACGACGGTGCGCGGATTCGCCGCCGCGACTTCTCGAATCAGTTCGGCCTGACGGCCGGGCAGTTCGAGGGTGTCGCGATCGTGACCTTCGCTCTCCCATTCGTCGGTCGTTCCGACGACGACGATCGCGAGATCGGATTCAGCGGCCAGATCGACTGCTCGGCGAATGGGGTCGTCGGGTTCGATGTATTGCAGCCCGACGCGTGCGCCATGCATCCACTGACGTTGCGCTCCGTCGCATTCGAGAACGATCTCGTGATCGCGACCAGCATCGAGTTCGACGATGGCCGAAATCTCGACGCTCCCCATTCCGAAGAACGCATGTCCGCGAAGCGGGAGAGTGGTTGCACCGTCGACCACGCATTCACCGTCGACGAACAAACGACAGGGACTGACCTCGACGAGCGACACGACGTACTGACCACTCGTCTCGACGCGCACGACACCTGTGGCGCGGAAATGGAACGCCGACTTCGGAACTCCTTCGTCCTGCCGTCCGACCACCATGATGCGACCGTCGGGTCGATTGAGTCGCACGAGCTCGCGATCCGATCCCGGGGCTCCGTCGTGGACCACCACCTCGAAACCCGGTTCGCCGCGCGGTGTTCGCACCACGTTCGCATCGACGATCGGCGTCGTTTTCTCGATGCTTCCTCCGGCTTCGTGGCGCACCGCCACCTTCGCGCCGACGCGTTGGCGCAACGCCTCGATGATGGGCGTGCGATGGTGGGGCAACACCTCGGCGGAACCGCCGCCCATGATGCGCGCACGTTCGGCGTTCGGACCGATGACGGCGATCGACTTCGCTCCACCAACGGCGAGCGGCAACAACGGTGTGCCGACGGCTCCGCGGCGGTCGACGACGGGTTCGTTGCGGAGCATTACGATGCCACTCGTCGCGGCACGACGGGCCAGAGCGCGATGTTCGGGTAGATCGACGGCGATGGGTTCGATCGGTTCATCATCGAGTGCCCCGAGTCGATCGAAGACCGAGAGAAGAGTACGAGTGGCGCGATTGAGATCGTGCTCGTCGACGCGACCATCGCGCACTGCTTGGGCGAGCACGGGCCCGTAGGCGCGCGGGGGAGCGGGCATCTCGAGATCGAGTCCGGCGCGCGCCGCACCCTCGGTCGTGGTGCCCGCGAACCAGTCGGTCACGACGAGACCCTCGAATCCCCATTCGTCGCGGAGCACTTGCTGCAACAACCACCGGTTCTCGGCGCAATAGGTGCCGTTCATGCGGTTGTAGGACGTCATGATTCCGAGCGATCCACCCTCGCGCACCGCGTACTCGAAGGGCAACATGTAGACCTCGCGCAAGGTGCGGTCATCGATGACGCTGTCGATGGTCATGCGCTCGAACTCGGCGTCGTTGCCGACGAAGTGCTTGACGGTCGTCGCGACGCCCTGGGATTGCACGCCACGAATGAACGCCGCGGCGAGTCGGCCCGACAAAACGGGGTCTTCCGAGTAGCACTCGAACGCCCGACCGAAGAGTGGTGAACGGTGCAAGTTCACTGTCGGTGCCAGCAGCACACGTGCGTTCTTCGTGCGCGTCTGGTGACCGAGTGCTCGACCGATCTCCTCGAGAAGTTCGGTGTCGAATGATGCACCGAGGGCCGTGCCGCAGGGAACGCACAACGTGGCGACCTGTCCGCCGATGCCCGGGGTGAAAGGTCCACGAGCGCCGGCCGGGCCGTCGGTGACGGTGACCGCGGGAATGCCGTGTTCCGGGACACCCTGGGTGGTCCAGAGGGTGGCCCCGGTCGTGATCGACGCCTTTTGCTCGATCGTCATGCGGGAGATCAGTTCGTCGATGTCGCGAGCCACGATCCGATCTTGTCAGTTCCCACCGGTGGTCGTCATCACCCGACGGCTCACACGCCGAAGCGCGTGGTGCGCACCGCCTCGACGGCGTCGGGCTCGCCGGACAGAGCGACGTGCGCCGCGGACGAACGTCCGTAGATGAACAACACGAGCTCTCCGATGTCACCGGCGATGTCGACAACGGGGCTGCCCTTGCGCACCGTGAAGGCGATTCCGCTGGTCGGGGTCATCGTGAGCCCGCATGGGGCCTTGCGACCCATCAACCGCGCGCCGCGTTCGAGCGCGCGTAGCAACGCGAGGTCGAGATCATCATCCAGGCGACGGGGTTGATCGAGGCCATTGGCGCGTCGCACGTCCTCGTGATGCACGAAGAACTCGAGTGTGTTGGTGAGAGAGTCGACGGCGGTGATGCGCATCGGCGACAAGCGGGGCGGACCCGATCGCACGGTGTCGACGATCGACCGCCAGTCGCGATCCATCACCTTTCGGCGCACCTTGTCGCCGTACGTCGCGAGTCGCGGAACGAGGATGCCGGCAGCCGCGTCGGGTCGGGTCTCGCGCACGATGAGATGGGCGGCCAGATCGCGTGTGGTCCAACCCGCGCACAGCGTCGGTGCGTCAGGGCCGACCTCGATGAAGAGGTCGCACAGTGCGTGGCGTTCGGCGCGAGCATGGTTGGTCATCGGGCGTCATCCTTCCACGCAACCCCCGGTGGCCAGTGTCCGACTCCGCCGGATTCGACGAGGAGACCGGTGTGGGTACGGTCGAGGTGGCGACTGCGCCACGTGAGCATGCGTTGGGCCATCGCGAGGACGCGGGCCGGATCGTCGACCAGTGTGCGCCAGGTGGGATCGACACCTATGTCGAAACACAAGTGGCTTCCGTCTCCGAATTGCACGTAGGCGGTGTCGATGGTGCGTTGCACCGCGAGATTGCACTCCTCCAATCGACGGTCCCACGGCCAAGGATTCGCGTCGAAGGGGATGAGGGCGTATCGCCAATCGAATTCCCACGACGCCGCCTCACGCCAGGCAGGAGGTTCGATCTTGTCGAGGAATGGAGTGAGGGGGAAACCATCGCATTGACGCGGCACGTCGATTCCCCAGAGTTCGGCGAGCGTTGGAAGCACGTCGATGCTCTCGGTGAAACGATCGACTGTCGATCCGTGCGCGGGGGTTCGGGCCGGGTCGCGCCAGATGAGTGGAATGTGATGACTCTCCTCGAACCAACCCAACTTCTGCACGAGCCCGTGATCGCCCAGCTGTTCTCCGTGATCGGTGGTGAGCACGATCACCGTGTCGTCCCACACTCCGAGTCGTTCGAGTGCGTCCCAGAGACGACCCATCTCGGCATCGACGGCCGAGATCATGCCGAAGTACTGCGCGCGCAGACGAGACATCTCATCCGGATCGATCGGAGCGCGCACCCCGTCGATGCCCAACAACACGTCGTGGAACGGATGGCGTTGTTCTGAGGGAGCGATGGGTGAACCAACATCCTTGGTGTCGTACATCGACGCGTATTCGGCCGGAGCACGATACGGCGGATGCGGCCGCAGATAACTCGCGTGCACGAACCATGGATCGTCGCCGTTGTGCTGATCCAACCATTCGATGATGCGATCGGTCGTGAACGACGAGACGCTCATCGACACTGGTCGTTCGTGCTCGGTGGCGAGAAGGTGCAAATGGCCCTTCGACACGTCATGACCGTGTGCGGCGAGAAAGTCGACCCACGGTTGATGCGGTCCGCTGAGATCGAGTTGCCAATCGAAGCCGGGCAGAACTCCTTCGTACGTCGAGAGCCGGGGATCGTCGGGTCCGGTGCTCACCCGCGGATCGATCGCCTGGTCGGTGTAGCCGAAGAGCACGGGTGAGTAACCGGCTCGCCGCGCCATCAGGGCGACGTTGTCGAATCGTCGGTCGAGTGGAGTGCCGTTGGCCACCACCCGGTGATTCATTTGGTACATGCCGGTGTAGAGCCCGGCGCGGCCCGGACTGCACGGTGTGGCTTGGGTGTAATGACGCGTGAATCGCACTCCCGCACGCGCGAGGCGGTCGAGGTTCGGCGTGCGCACCAGTGGATGCCCGGCGATCGACAAAGCGTCACCCCTGAATTGGTCCAGGGTGATCAACAACACGTGGGGGCGACGCACCCCGTCAGCCTGCCATGTCGAGCCCGTACACCGATAGTGGTGCTCGACGAGACCACGGGTCACCCTGCCACACCACGACGGTACGGTGACATCCGTGAGCATCACGTCATCTCGCGACCGTGTCATCGGCGGGGTCCGCCGTCTGCTTGCCGTCGCGTTGGTGGTTGGGCTCGGTGTGGTCGGAGCACCGTTCGAGCGCACGGTCTCTGCTGCCCCCGCCACTGGCAGTTACATCCTCACGTTTGCGACGTACTCCGAGGTGCAACGGTTCGTGGCCGCCGCGCCGAGCCAAGGCATCACCGTTGGGCAGGTACTCGACTCGGTGTTCAACGGTGTCGTCGTCGATCTCACCACCACGCAACTGCGCCGCATTCGCAGTCTTGGTCGTGTGCTACGCGTCGAACCCAATCAAGTGGTGATGACCTCCGACGTACCGCCGTCCTGGGGTCTCGATCGCATCGATCAACGCGCCCTTCCGCTCGACAACTCCTTCGGCGTCATCCCGCAGTGGGGACAGGGCGTCACGGTCTACATCGTCGACACCGGCGTGAACCTCGCTCACTCTGAGTTCACTGGTCGTCTGGCGAGTGGCGTTGACATCATCAATCCCAATGGCAACGGCAACGACTGCAACGGTCACGGCACTCACGTGGCCGCCACGGTTGCCGGCACCACGTTTGGTGTCGCTCGGGCCGCCACCATAGTTCCGGTACGTGTGCTCGATTGCCTCGGCGGTGGCACCACGGCCGGTGTCATCTCGGGACTCGATTGGGTCATCGATCATCATCAATCAGGGGTCCCCGCCGTCGTGAACATGAGCCTCGGCGGTGGATTCTCGACGGCACTCAACACCGCTGTCGATCGTGTGGTCGCCGATGGTGTCACCGTGGTGGTCGCTGCCGGCAACGAGAACTCCGCCGCGTGCCGACGATCGCCAGCCTCGGCCCCGTCGGCACTGACGATTGGTGCAACCACCTCGACCGATCAGCGCGCCTCGTATTCGAATTTCGGTTCCTGTCTCGACCTCTTCGCTCCGGGCTCGTCGATCCTGAGCGCGTGGATCGGTGGGCTCCAGTCGACCAAGACCCTGTCCGGGACGTCGATGGCCTCGCCCCACGCGACCGGTGCGGTGGCGGCGTTCCTCAGTGCGTGGCCCGCAGCGACGCCGGCCGCGGTGATGTCCGGTGTGGTCGCCAGTGCCACCGTCAACGCCGTGGGGAAGGCGGGAGGATCATCGCCGAACGGCTTGCTCTTCGTCGATCCCTCGTGGGTGCCGGACAGTCCGAGCGCCCCACCCGAGACCACCGGTCCACTTCCCACCGCTCCGACCACCGTGCCCACCACCGACATGCCGACGATTGCTCCCACCGACCAGTCGCTCCAGGAACTGCACGAACCTCGGTCGTTGCACGCCTTCACGCGGAACGTGATGACGTCACCCTTGCGTTGAAAGCGCAATTCGTAGGTGTTGCTTCGGATGTTCTGCTCGTTGCCCCCGAAGTTGTTGTTGCGGCGGTACTCGATGCGGTACTCGGCCACCACGGCGC
>JBJTIO010000018.1:0-3574 GCA_046095045.1 Actinomycetota bacterium | reverse complement strand
CGACCTCGAGAACCTGCGCGGCATCAACGAGCGCATCGATCTCGACGAGGTTGCTGCCGTGTACCTGCCCCTCACCCGACTCCTCAATCTCTACGTGTCGGCCACGCAGAATCTGCACAAGGTGAGCGCCACGTTCCTCGGGACCCTCGCGCCGAAGGTTCCCTACGTCATTGGCGTGGCCGGCAGCGTGGCCGTGGGCAAGAGCACGTTCGCCCGCATCCTGCAAGCTTTGCTCGCGCGGTGGCCCGACCACCCGAAAGTCGACCTCATCACCACCGACGGTTTCCTGCACCCCAACGCGGTGCTCGAGGAGCGCGGCATCATGAACCGCAAGGGTTTCCCCGAGAGTTACGACACGCGCAACCTGCTGCGCTTCCTACGCGAACTGAAGAGTGGTCGCGCCGAAGTGAGCGCACCGGTGTACAGCCACGTCGTGTACGACATCGTCGATGGCGAAGAAGTGACCGTGCGCCAGCCCGACATCTTGATCCTCGAAGGGTTGAACGTTTTGCAGGTTGGAGCACCCGGTATCGATGCCGCCGAGTTCGTGAGCGACTACTTCGACTTCTCGATCTACATCGACGCCGATGAAGCCGACATCGAAGCGTGGTATGTCGATCGTTTCCTCAGCCTCTGCGATTCGGTGTTCCAGAATCCGGACAGTTTCTTTCGCCACTTCGCGCATCTCTCGCGGGATGAAGCCGTCGCCACGGCGCGCGGCATCTGGAGTGGCATCAACGGCCTCAACCTGCGCGAGAACATCGAGCCCACCCGCGAGCGGGCCTCACTCGTGTTGCGTAAAGGTGCCGATCACCGCGTGAGCGACGTTCGACTGCGCAAACTCTGAAATACTGCCTACGTGGCCAAGAAAAAGTCCCGCAAGCGACGCCAACGCTCGAAAGCACCGCTACTGCTGTTGCTCGTCCTGATCGCCGGTGGCGGGGGTTACTACTGGTGGAGCAATCAGGATTCCGATTCCGTCAGTTCTACACCGGTCGACACCACCGGAGCGCCCATGGTGACCGAACCGATATCGGTGCCCGACACCATTCCGACCATCGACTCCGTTGCTGATCCGATCTCGGTGCACAGCGACACCCTCGGAGACGTCGAATTCGATCAGTTGCTCGCTGACTGGACCAGCGTCGATCCCCCGACACCACCACCCCACTCGGCCGAGATCAAGAGCGAATGGGTGGTCGGAAACCGCATCGACGTCAGCCTCCCCGATGGTCTGTACTGGGGTTACCTCCACGGCGTGATCGACGAAGATGTGCGTGGCTTCACCTTCGATGTGGCACAAGTGCATTTCGGAATCGACGCATGCCGCGAGGCTTTGGGGGACGCCGAAGATGCTTGCTGGGACAATTACGGCGTCACTCGTGTCACGGATGGTGATCAGCTCTACCCAGCCTTTCTCGACGACCTTCTCTTCACGTCCGTCACGGCGTTCCCTGAACCGTCGGGCACGTTGCGAAGCGAATTCGTCTCACCGGCTCGACTCTGGGAAGTCGTCAACACGAATGAAGCGGTTCCCGAGATCCTGATCCAGACGTGGTATCTGCTGACCGTGATCGACGGAAAGGTGATCGCCGCGGAGGGCATTTACACCCCGTGACCAGGTACGTTGTGCCGTCCGCACACTTGGAACCAAAAGGAGCGTTCACATTCATATGAACGTCATCATCATCGCCCTCCTCGTCGTGGCCATTGCACTCCTGGCCGTCAACATGCGCCGCTCGTCGGCACCGCAAACTCTCTCGGGCACCACGTTGTCGCAAAAGTACATCGAGGCCGCTCTCGCCAAATCACAGAATGATGCTCTTACCCAGATGCTGGATCAATTACGTCGCGAGCGCGACGCCGCCAACGAAGAAGCACGCAAGGCTCAAGCCGATCTTCTGCGCCAGGCCACGGAAGCAATTGTTCAGCAAGGGACCAGCCAGTTCGGGACCAAGGCTGAAGCGATCGATAAGGGTTTGCGTAATGTCACCGAACAAGTGACTCTGAAGATGCAAGAAATCGACCGAGCCATCGGGGAACTACGCGAGAGCAACTCGCGCCAATACGGGACCGTCGAGCAGGCGGTCGCGGCTCTCTCCAAGCGAACCGACAATCTCAAGGAAATCCTCTCGAGTTCGCAGGCCCGAGGCCAATGGGGCGAACGTCTCGCCGAAGACATGCTGCGCGCGGCCGGATTTGTCGAAGGCATCAATTATGAAAAGCAATCGATCATCGACGGCGGTGGACGTCCCGACTATCGCTTCGACATTCCTCCGAACCGCGTCCTCTACATGGACGTCAAGTTCCCGCTCGATAAATACTCCGAATACGTGACTGCCACTGACGACGGCGTTCGTTCAGCCGCTCAAAGATCGTTCATCGGTGCCGTGAAGGGGCACATCGACGCATTGGCCAAGCGCGATTACATCAATAACTCAACCGACAACACTCTTGACTACGTCCTCATGTTCGTGCCCAATGAGAGCATCAGTGGTTTTGTGCACGAGTCTGATCCTGATCTCATCGACTATGCCCTCGATCGCAAGGTTGTTCTCTGCTCGCCACTCACGCTGTACGCATTCTTGGTCGTCATTCGCCAGGCTGCCGACAGTTTCCATACGGAAAAGACCGCGGCGGAGATCATGCAGTTGGTGAATCTCTTCCAGCGTCAGTGGGGCACCTACACCGAGGCGATCGACAAGGTCGAAAAGTCTTTCGAAAGCCTTCAAGAACAATTGGCGAGCATCAACACCGATGGCACGCGATACAAGAAGTTGAACGCTCAGATCAAGAAGATCGAACGTCTTCGCACCAAGCAGGGAATCCCCGAGTTGCCAGCTTCAGCGGCTGACGACCCGGTTGACGACAACGACAGCGAGTGATCAGCCTTCGGTCAGATTGCCGCGACGCACGGCTTCAGCGATCACTTCCTGCGTGTGTTGCCACAAGCGCATCGATCCGTTTCCGATGGGCGACAGTCGCTTCACGGCCTGCGGTTCGCTGATGTTGTGCTCGCGCCATGTCGACCGTTCACCCACCATGTGATTGAGCATCGCGGGCTGCATGCGATCGACGGCGTTGGCGAAGCGACTTTCGGGAGTCTCCATCGCCTCGTATTCCGCCCAGAGTGCTCGCAGTCGCGCGTGCTGATCGGCGGGTAGCAATCCAAACAGTCGATCGGCGGCTCGCTGCTCACGTTCGTCCTTGTCCGAATAAGCGGTGGTGTCGTAGGCGAACGTGTCACCGGCATCGATCTCGACGATGTCGTGCACCAGGCACAACTGCAACACGTGCAGAAGATCGATGTCGTCGTTGGCATGTTCGGCGAGAATGAAAGCGAACATGGCCAAGTGCCACGAATGCTCGGCAGTGTTCTCGCGGCGCGAACGGTCGGTGATCAAGGTCTGGCGGTCGACCGACTTCAAGCGGTCGATCTCCATCAGGAAATCGAGTTGCTGCTGCAACCGATCGGTCACGACGACACCAGCGAGGCCAGGGCCCACACCGCGGCGACCAGACCGAGTCCAGCCATGAAGACACTGCGGCTCACCGGAGCCCGAGGCAGGTCACC
>JBJTIO010000017.1:0-2993 GCA_046095045.1 Actinomycetota bacterium | reverse complement strand
GATCATCTGCACGGCCGGATAGCCGAGTAGAACCAAAAATCCGAGGAACAGGACCACCATGGGAAGGCCCATGCGTTCGGTCGCGCTGTTCGCACTCGCCTCGATGTCGGCGAGATGTTTGTGACGCATCGATTCGGCGCGTGCCACCAACGACGCGGTCATGCGCGCACCCTGCTCGCCACCAAGACGGATGGACGCCGCCAACTCCGGGAGTTCATCGACCCCGATGCGCGAACCGAGTGCGGCGAGCTCATCCCACGGAGAGCGACGGCTGGTGCGCGCGACGTCGAGAGAGCGCGCGATCGATGCGAACGACGGTCCGCTACCGACACGAGCGCCGGCGACGAGAGCGGTCTCGATTCCGGCGCCTCCGGCCAGCAACACCGACACCAAGTCGAGATACGCCGACAGCGCCATTCGAAAGTCCCGGCGAGCGGACTCGGCCCGCGCATGCAGGCGTCGGATCGGCAACTGGAATCCGAGCACACCGCATGCGAGCGACATCCCTAGAACCATCAAACTCGGCAACGACGAGCCGACCACTCCGGACAACACATCGAGTGCGATGGGCAACGAGAAGCCGAGGATCGCTCCGAGCAACCGCTCGGCCGCGAGCGACCGGCGGTCTCGATCGCAGGCCTCGAGATCGGCAACCGACACCGTGAAACGCTCCGCGGTGAAATTGATCACGACCTCGCGGTGGGTGCGCCACGACCAGAGGATCATGCAGATCCCGAGTCCGACTCCGAAGCCGAGCAACCCGATCATGTGTTTGCCCCGAGGTCGTTGGCGACGAAGCGACTCACGGAGCCGATACGTCCGAGTCGATTCAGGAGCAACAGTGCGATCGCAAACATGGTGATCACCAAGGTCATGACCACCACTCCCTCCGCCGAGGCGTAGGCCCGCAGATCATCGCGCTGCAACAGAAACAGTCCGAGCACGAAGGTCACCACCACCACGCCGATGATCCGCACACCGCTGCGCAACCGTGCCCGCGCGACCCAAACTCGCGAACGCATACGTGCATCGTCGCGACAGCAACCGGCGAGATGAGACAACAACGCCGCGAAGTCGCGCACATGATTTTCGGCCGCCACCACGAGGGCCGCCACCATGAAGTCGGCAAGGGGATGATCGACCTCCGACGCGAAAACTCGCAATGCCCGCGGTAGCGGCATGACTCCCAGTCGCGCCGCGAGTCGTTGAGTTGCCGGGCGCAACACGATCGGCGCCGTCGACGAGGTGACGGTCAGCGCCTGCTCCAGTCCGCGCGCACCCGCGATCGTGTCACGGACCTGCTCGGTCCAGACGGCGAGCGCCTCGACGAGGACCGTCTCATCGACGTTGCGTCGCGATCGGGGGCGAACCGCATCGATCCGCAGGATCACGACACCTCGACATCCGGCCAGAACCAGCAACACGCCGGCGGCGAGGAGCACTCCGAACAAGAGTCGTGTCATCGCACACCGACCATCGTGTCGCCATACCCGTGGACCGAAAGACGACGCGAGAGTTCCGACGTGAGGGGAAACTGCGGACGAGCATCACCCTCGTCGCTCGTGGCGAAGATCTCGTTCGACACGATGTGCGCGCCGTCGGCGTCGATGACCTCTCGAACGCCCACCACTCGTCGACGACCGTCGATCACTTCGACGTGAACCACAAGATGCACCGCATTGGCGATCAGCAGATTGACCACCTCTATCGGTAGACCGGTGTTGGCCATGCTCACGTACGCCGCCAACTTCGAGAACGCGGACCGCGTGCTGTCGGCGTGCAAGGTGCACATCGAGCCGTTGTTGCCCTGACTCATCGCCAGCAACATCGGAAACGCCTCGGCACCGCGAACCTCGCCGATCACCACGCGATCGGGATCCATGCGAAGTGCCATCCGTGTGAGATTGGCAAGATCGATCGCCCCGCTTCCCTCGACGTTCGCTGAGCGGGTTTGCAGTGCATCGAAGTCCGGATGCAGCTCGGCGAAGCGGTCGATGCCCAGTTCGTAGGCGTCCTCGATGGTCACGAGGCGCTCGGTCGGAGGAATCTCGTTGATCAAGGCGCGCAGAAGTGTGGTCTTGCCCGAACCGGTGCCACCGACCACCACGATGTTGCGGCGGGCCAGCACGGCCGCCCGCAGGAACCGCCTCATGTCCTGGGTCAGAGTTGTTGTTCGTGCGAGCTGGTCGAGTGACGACAGTCCAAATTGATGTTTGCGAATGACCAAGGACGGATGAGCCGACACGTCCATCACGGCGAAGAGTCGACTGCCATCGTCGAGACACAAGTTGAGCTCCGCGTTGCTCGCGTCGAATCGACGTTCACCGTTGCGACTTCGGCTAGCGAGGGTACGGATCAAGGCAATCAATTCGTCGTCGGAGTTGGCCATGGGCTCGACCGACTCGCGTCGGCCATCGCGCCGCTTGACCCACGCCTTTCCGGTACCCCGAACGTGAATGTCGGTGATGTCGACATCGTCGAGCAATCTCTGCAACGGACCGCATCCGAGAACGGTGTCGATCACCCGCTTGGTGAGTGCCGTCTCGTCATCGAACGTCGGATGCTCCCCATCGTTCACGGTCGCGAGCGTGACCTTCTCATCGAAGAAACGGCGAGCCACGTCGCGAACCAGTTGCTCCTCGTCCGAGGCTGTTGGCAGTCGCTTGTCGACGCGCAGATCGTGCCGTAGGTCGATCAAGGCCGAGGTCACGCGACCGAGTAGTTCATCGTGGAGGTTGTCCATCTCAGGATCCGACTTTCATCAAGCGGATTTCCTCGCGACCGAGCAATGCCGTCGCACCATCGATCCTCACTTTCAGGGTGACGACTCGCGAACCATCGAGTGGATCCTGCTCCGAGACGCTCCACACCTCGAACGACGTCGTCTCGACGATCGATGACCTCGATCCATCAGCGTTACGAGTGAGGGTGAGTAGGCGCACCGCATCACCGCTCGACAGTTCATCGGGCGCCTCGCCGGGGGCGATCGTGAG
>JBJTIO010000016.1:0-3593 GCA_046095045.1 Actinomycetota bacterium | reverse complement strand
GGTGTGCAAGGCATCACCGTCAGCGAGGTGCGCGGCTTCGGTCGCCAGGGCGGACACAGCGAGACGTACCGCGGAGCCGAATACAAGATCGACTTCGTCCCCAAGGTTCGCCTCGAACTGGTCGTCGAGGATTCCAGCGTGGACGCGGTCATCGCGGCGATCAAGGCCTCCGCTGTCACCGGCAAGATCGGTGACGGCAAGGTCTGGGTCTCCAACGTCGATCGGCTCGTGCGCATCCGCACCGGTGAAGAGGGCCCCGACGCCATCTGACCGGATGATCGATCCGCGGATTCGAGGACATTCCCTTTCCTCCTCGAATCCGCGGGTCAACACCGCTGATCGGCGTCGCAGCCATCGGCGTTCGGAGGTGGTTCTCCTCCGGTAGGGGCAGTCCCCGGGTCACGTACCGCGTGGCCCGGGGACGTCCATTCGCACCAGCGATTCACACGCACGAAACATTCGGGCAATGACAGTTTTCTAACTTCTCCCCATCGCCAAGCCCCGGCGACGAACCCCTCGACACACGGAGAACCAATGGAAAGCGGAAACTTGGCCTGGGTGCTCATCTCGGCAGCACTCGTTTTGTTCATGACCCCCGGTCTGGCCTTCTTCTACGGAGGCATGGATCGCGGGCGCAACGTCCTCAACATGTTGATGATGAACTTCTATTGCGTTCTCATCATCCCGGTGCTCTGGGTCGCCCTCGGATACTCGCTTTCCCAGACTCCTTTCGACAACGACTTCATCGGCGGCTTCGACTCGTTTTTCCTGAAGGACATCACCGTGGCCGGCGACGGAATGTCGCTCGCCATCGTCGCCTTCCTCGGCATGTTCGCCGCCATCACTCCGGCGCTCATTTCGGGCGCCGTCGCGGATCGCATGAAGTTCTCGGCCTGGGCGGCGTTCGTCCCGATCTGGTTCCTGCTGGTCTACGTGCCGGTGTTCAAGTGGGTGTACGGCGGATGGCTCGGCCAGCGTGGCTCGATCGACTTCGCCGGTGGCACTGCGATCCACGTGAACGCCGGTATCGCCGCCTTGGCCGCCGTGTTGGTGTTGGGCAAACGCAAGTCGGCGCCGACTCCCCCGCACTCGATGCCCCTCGTGATGATCGGCACCGGCATTCTTTGGTTCGGCTGGTTCGGATTCAACGCCGGTTCGGCCCTCGCGGCGAACGGTCAAGCCGCTCAGGCTTTCATGAACACGTTCCTCGCCGGTGCCGCCGCGGGACTCGCATGGATCGTCGTCGAATGGCTGCGCGACGGACACCCCACCAACCTCGGCGCGGCATCGGGCATCGTCGCCGGACTCGTCGCCATCACGCCCGGCGCGGGCTACGTGTCTGGACCATCGCCGATCTTCATCGGTCTGATCGCCGGCGTTGTCTGCTGCTACGCGGTTCGCTTGAAGAGCAAGGTGGGTTACGACGACGCACTCGACGTGGTCGGCGTGCATTTCGTGGGCGGAGTGGTGGGGTCGCTGCTGATCGGTTTCTTCGCCAATCCGACGTTCTTCGACGGGGCGTTCATGGAGGGAATCTTCTACGGCGGTGGGGCCAAGTTGCTTCTCGAGCAGGCCATCGCCAACGGTGCCGCCATCGTGTGGTCGTTCGTGCTCACGTACGGCATCATGATGGTGCTGAAAAAGACGATCGGAGTCCGGGTGTCCGAGGAGAGCGAGGCCGCGGGCCTCGATCTCGCGGAGCACGGCGAGACGGCGTACAACAACTGAGCGAAGAGACCGGAGAAACATCATGAAACTGATCACCGCCATCGTGAAGCCGTTCAAGCTCGACGACGTGAAGGACGCGTTGAAAGCCGCCGGCGTGCAGGGCATCACCGTCAGCGAGGTCCGCGGCTTCGGTCGCCAGGGTGGACACACCGAGACTTATCGCGGTGCCGAATACAAGATCGACTTCGTTCCCAAGGCGCGCCTCGAGATCGTGGTCGCCTACGACGCCGTCGACGGAGTCGTGAGCGCCATCAAGGCCGCGGCCGCGACCGGCAAGATCGGCGACGGCAAGATCTGGGTCACCGGCGTCGATCGGATCATTCGCATTCGCACCGGCGAAGAGGGTCACGACGCGGTCTGATCGGACCCCATCAACGCTCTCTCCACCCGATCGATCAATTCGCTCATTCCTCCCGAGGGTTCGAGGGTGATCGCCGCGAGGTCCGTCGATTCCAAGAGACGCTTCTCGTTGAGCACCCACTGGTGGCTCGAACACACGCGTCGGTGACCTTCCTCCATCACCGCTCGTGCCAGGTTGCCGATGACGCCCACCTGATTGCCCCGCTTCTCCATCTTGCGCGCGTAGTCGATCGAGAAGTCCCGTTGGAATCCCCAACGCCACACCGCGACCGAAGCCAGTTGGCCCGGGAAACTCGGGTCGATGTCGAGCCGTCCGACGAGAACCGGAGACAGCGCCACCTCGGCGAGCAACGTGTACGACGGGAAGCCCGCGATGTGGCCGAGCAGTTGATCGACTTCGTAATCACCGGAGCGCGCACGATCCGACCAATGCTCGACAGTCTCGAGATCGCGCAACAGAACGTCGACGCGGTGTCCATCGATCTCCAGCCACGCACCACCGTTCATGAAACGTCCCCATGATCCCGGCGGATGAAGTTCGCCGATCGCCGAAACGACGGATAGATCGGGCGTTCCTCGGTAGAACACGCCGAGATCCCAATCGCTCGTCGCATCGGCGACGCCAATCGCTCGTGATCCACCGAGAGTCACCGCTTCGACACCCGACGACGTCGACAATGCCTCGACCAATCGTTCGACGGACGACGGCAAAGCAACGTTCATTTCAGATCCGGTTGATCGCTTCCCACACTCGTTGCGCGCTGCACGGCAGATCGATGTGGCGCACACCGAGGTGCGCGACGGCATCGACCACCGCGTTCTGCACGGCCGGAGTCGCGCCAATCGTTCCACTCTCACCGATGCCCTTGGCGCCGAGATCGTTGAGAGGCGACGGAGTTTCCATGTGCACCGTCACGAAACTGGGCACTTCGGCCGCGCTCGGGAAGCCGTAGTCGGCGAAGTTGCCGGTGAGGGGATTGCCGTCCTCGTCGTACACGAACTCCTCGAACAGAGCCTGACCGATTCCCTGGACGAGACCGCCGTGCACCTGACCCTCGGCCAACAACAAGTTCATGATCCGTCCTGAGTCGTCGACGGCGAACAAATCGCGCAGTCGTACTCCACCGGTCTCGGTGTCGACCTCGACCACTGCGATGTGTGCGCCACTCGGAAAAGTTCCACCGGCCTGAGCGAAGTCTCCGTCACCATCGAGACGGGCGTCAGTCGACTCCGACAAGACCTCGCTCCAACCGACCGAGATGGCCGGCGCCCCGACGACATGGAATCGGCCGTCGTCCAACACCACGTCGGCCACGTCGGCTTCGAGCAGTCGTGCCGCGACGTCACGGGCCTTGTCGGCGACGGCGCCCGCCGCACGCCACACGTTCGTTCCTCCGAGTTGCACCGAACGCGACCCGCCGGTGATCTCACTGCTCGGAACCAGATCGGTGTCGCCGTGAATGACGGTGATCCGATCGAAGGGTACACCGAGTCGATCGGACACG
>JBJTIO010000015.1:0-5348 GCA_046095045.1 Actinomycetota bacterium | reverse complement strand
GTACAGATTGTTCTGGTTGTCGAAAACAAGGGCTCGGGCAGTTCCATCGATTCCGCCGGGATCTGCGGCATCGGGCGACTGCCACCAACCTTGTGGTTCGGGGCAGTCTGCCATCGGAGTGATTGCACTTCTTCCCGATGACGTACCGATCGGGACGATCGGCTTCTTGGCCGACGTGGCGGATATCGACACCATTGATGTAGCGAGGACCGTCGCCGCCACCAGGGCCAATAACGAAAGGCTTCTCCGACTGGTGCCTCGATTCGCAATCGAGCGAATTGAGGAAGCGCTGTTCAGAGTCACTGGCAAACATTACATGGACGCACAGTTCACCCGGCCGGCTCTGGCGCGCTCGAAGGGACTCGAACCCCTAACCTTTTGATCCGTAGGACTCAATTGTAGGTTCTTGCGATGCCCCGAAGTATCGGTAACGACCTGGTACCAGCGGCTAGAGGGGCAGGGAAGTCCTCTCCGTTTCTTAGGAATTCCGTGAGGGCACTGACCAAAGTGCTGACCGAAAAGCAAACGACCAGCGGTCCCCGAAGGAAACCCCTGGTCATCTCGCGCGCTCGAAGGGACTCGAACCCCTAACTCTTTGATCTGAAACCCGCTGCTCTACCTACGGCGCTTCGGATGCCCCTCCACGATCGTTAGCGAGAGTCTGAAGTAGGAGTACGTGTTGGCGAGAGTTCGGCGGTGACCACCGCCTGCAATTGCCTCGAATGTTCGATGACTTCGCCGAGGGACGAAGGATCGGCGAGCAGCCCTCGAACGATGAAGTTGGGTAACTCATCGGCCCGTTTGTCGGCACGACGGGCAGGGAGGGGTCCGCGCGTCCACATGACTCCGATGAAGGCGGCGGAGACGAGTTGGCGAACAAGTTCAGGGTCGATGTCGACGAACTCGCCTTTGGTTACCGCATTTTCGACCATCGCTTTGATGCGTTTGTGAACACCGGCCAATTTCTTTCGCTGTGCCGAGAATTCAGGACCGTCCGGGACCTCCTCGTTCTTCACGTATAGGCCGCGCACGTCGAAGGGAAATTCGAGAATGTGGACGATGTCCAGCACGAGGTGACAGTGGAGCTTCACCGCCGACGATTCATGCGATCGGTCGATCAGGCGGATCCGACGATCGAGAACATCGAGGTCGAGGTCGAGTAATGCGGCCAAGATCGCGTGTTTCGTGGCGAAGTGGTGAAACAACGATGGTTGTCTGATCCCGACCGCCAATGCGATGTCGCGGGTCGACGTTCCGTGAAATCCGTGGAGAGCGAAAAGCTTGGACGCCTCGGAGAGGATTCGGTTGGGCGTGGACTGCAGGTCGTCGGCGCTGGTCTTCAACGTGACCCCGTTCGGGTTTCTGGACACCGATGTCTTGTCGGTATAGCCTCGCTACAGTCTATCGATTGATAGGGGAGGGGCTCGTGAAGAAGAAGTTCATGTTGTCGTCGCTCGTCGTGGCGACTCTGACCATGGCGGCTTGCGGCGGGGACGGTGGAAGCTCGTCTTCTTCCGACACGGCGGGGGCAACCGAGACCCCGGACACCGCCGTGGCCGGAACGGGCGAATCGATGCCTTCTGGTGAAGCCGATCGGGTACTCAATGTCGGTCGCCCCTGGCCCATCGACGGATTCAAGGGCGACAATTGTTTGAGTGCCGGATCCATCGTGATGAATCTTCTGGTCTACGACACCCTTCTCCGAGTGCCGGAAAGTGGTGAAGGTACGGCTCCCGGTTTGGCCGAGAGCATGACGTATGACGAGGCCTCGCTTTCGTACACCGTCACCCTTCGAGAGGGTCTGACCTTCAGCGATGGTTCGGAACTGACGGCTGAAGACGTGGTGTTCTCGATCGATCAATGGCGAACCGGGGCCTTCAACGGGGTGCTCTACGCATCGATCGCAAGTGCCGAAGTTGTGGACGACCTCAACGTTCAGGTGAATCTCGTGGCGCCGGACTCGCTGTTGCCGTATCTGTTCATGTGGTGCAATTCGACTGTTTATCCAAGTGACTTCGGAGGATTGTCAGAAGACGAGTATTTCCAGAAGCCGATTTCTGCCGGGCCTTTCACAGTCGCTGAGTGGAACAACCCTGGCGCGACCGAAACGATCGTGCTTCAGGCGAATCGCAATCACTGGAACGGCCCAGGTGGTGGGAGCGAACTCGACCAGATCGTCTTCGAAGCGTCGCTTGATCCCAACCAGCAGCTTCTCGCATTCGAAGCCGGAGAGCTCGATCTCGTCGAAGTCGTCGACCCCTTCACGGCGCTCGACCTCGATCCGTCGGTCGCGAAGAGTGCTGGGGTGCTTCCCATCACGTTGTTGACACTCAATCAGGGCAACCAGAAGCTGTCCGACCCAGCGGTTCGCGCAGCGATCTCCCAAGCGATCGATCGTGAAGAACTGGCCGCTCTTCTTGAAGGATCGGGTGAGCCGGCGACCGGTGTCCTCCCCATCAACGTTCCGGGTTGGGCCGAGGGTTCGACCCCCTACAGCTTTGATGCCGATGCGGCCCGCGCCGTTCTCGAGCCTCTCGGGCTCGAACTCGAACTCCTCTACGACAGTTCTTCGAGCGTGATCAGTGCGACCGTAGAAGTTTTGGCCGCACAGTTGGCCGAGGTCGGTGTTTCGGTAACGCTGAACGGGAGTGATAACGGAACGGTGGTCGGACGCGCTTCGTCGAGTGACTTCGACATGGTCATCCTCCAACTCGCGGCGATCTCTCCGACGATCCTCGACCCAGTAGGCGCTTTGGCGGCGCTGTACTACCCGTGGGCGCAGGCCGATTCGACCCTCATCTACGAGCAGTTCTTGGGTGGAGCATCTACTCCGGACGTCACCGCATGGGAATCAGCAGCGGCTGCTATTCAGGACGATGCTCGGTCTCAGAACGCAGTCATCGGTTTGTACAACTATTCGCCGATCGACGCGGTGTCACCTCGGGTCACGGGCTTCAACCGACTTCGCTACGCAATCTGGTACGCCGACGGCATTTCGATCGCTCAATAATCGACCGACATGATCCAGTTCGTCGCGCGGCGCAGCCTGCAAGGGCTCGCCGTGCTACTGGTGGTCTTGGTCGCTTCTTTTGCCCTGCTGAAGTTCGTACCGGGTGATCCGGCACGGCAAGTTGCCGGTCCGCGAGCTACCGAGGAACAAGTCGAGTCCATACGCGAAGATCTGGGTCTCAACGACAACGTCGGCGTCCAGATGTGGAGGTATCTCGGTCGTCTGGTGCAGGGCGACTTCGGGTCGACCACCAATGGCGCTTCCGAGGTCGCCGATCTGATTCGTCAAAATCTTCCGGTGACCTTGTGGCTGGTGTCGACGTCGCTGTTCGTCACAGCCATCGTCTCGCTTGGACTCGCGCTTTTGGCGGTTCGGCGACCCGGAAGACTCATCGATCGACTCGTGGTGGTCACTGGCTCGGTCGGTCTTGCGGTTCCGAGTTTTTGGCTGGGGATCGTCCTGCTGATCGTCGTGGCCCGACCGACTGGATGGTTTCCAATCGGCGGCTGGGGCGAGAGTTTCGGCGAGCGAGTCCGGGCCATCGTTCTCCCGTGTGTCACGCTCACGGCCTCGCTCGTACCCGTCACGACGAGGAGCCTGCGAACCTCGATGCTCGAAGTCCGTCGATCGGAATACGTGGCAGCCGGTCGATCGGTTGGTCTGACCGGAATCTCTTTGTTCCGGCATTTCGTCCTGCGAAATTCTCTCGTCCCAACCGTGGCTTTGTTCGCTTCGTTGGCGGGCATGGTTCTCTCGGGCACAGTGTTGGTCGAGGCCACCTTCGCTCTTCCTGGTCTCGGACAGATGATGGTCGTTGGTGCCATCAATCGAGATGTGAACGTGATTCAAGGGCTCACGGTCGTCTTCGCCACCGGTGTGATTCTCTTCAACGTCGTGGGCGACATCGTCGTCGCTTGGCTCGACCCACGAATCGAGCGACGATGAGTCGTCGAAACCGACGAGTGGATCCGATGCTGGCGACTGGGTTGAGCATCGTTGGTCTGGTGTTCTTGATCGGACTGCTGGCCCCATTACTCACGAGCCACGACCCTCTTGCCCAGAACGTCCGTGATCGTTTGGCATCTCCCTCCGGTGATCACTGGTTGGGCACCGATCTGTTGGGTCGCGATGTCTTCAGTCGTCTTCTTCACGGCGCGCGAATCGATGTTCCGCTCGCCGTGATCGCGACCCTCGTCCCGGCAGTGATCGGGGTGACTCTGG
The DNA here is from genome assembly GCA_046095045.1 of Actinomycetota bacterium. Lineage (GTDB taxonomy): Bacteria > Actinomycetota > Acidimicrobiia > Acidimicrobiales > Ilumatobacteraceae > Casp-actino8. Next base: position 1,117 of record JBJTIO010000015.1, on the reverse strand, counting down.
GGATCGTCTCAGGATTCTTCGGTCGACGAGTCGACGCCGTGGTGATGCGGCTCGCCGATGTAGTGCAGGCCTTTCCTGTCTACATCTTCCTCGTTGCATTGGTGTTCCTTCTCGGCCCCGGTGCGCGCAGTTTCGTCGTGGCATCGGCGTGCATTTCATGGGTCGGGTACGCCAGACTGGTGAGGGCCGAGGTTCTTAGTCTCAAGGGCCGTGATTTCATCGTCGCCGCGCAGGCCGCCGGAATAGGCCGGCGAAGAGTATTGGGTCGTCACCTCTTACCGAATGTGATGCCTCAGGTTTATGCCTACATGGCGAGTGACGCCGTCCTGGCTCTCGTCGCACTTGCGTCGCTGTCGTTTCTGTCTCTCGGTGTGCAGCCCCCCGAACCCGAGTGGGGACGGATGATCGCTGATGGCGTCGATCGCGTTCGATCCGAATGGTGGCTCTCGGCGGTGCCGGGTCTGGCGATCGTGATCGTCGGTATCGGCTTTTCCCTCGTGGCCTACGGATTCGAAAGACAGGTAGCGCGGCGATGAGTGGTGCAACGATTCTCGAGGTCGAAGGTCTTCGTGTTGCGACGAGCACCCACCCATCGCTCGAGCTCGTCCGGGGCTTCGATCTCCAAGTGCGCGAGGGAGAAACGGTGGGATTGGTTGGAGAGTCAGGTTCGGGCAAGAGCCTGACTCTGCGCGCGATCTGCGGCCTGTTACCCGACGGAGTTCGACGCTCCAGTGGTTTGGCGCACATGATCGGCCCCGGAGGATCGACGGTCGATGCGCCGACGCAGCTCGGACGAGGTATCGCGATGGTCTTTCAAGAGCCGATGATCTCGCTCAATCCGACGATGCGCATCGGAGATCTGGTGACGATCGGTCCGCGGTCTCAGGGGCTGCTCACCCGTGCCCGTGCGCGTGAGCGAGCTATCGAGCTGATGCATGAGGTTGGAATCGCCGATCCCGAGCGCCGATCCCGAGCGTGGCCACACGAGCTTTCGGGCGGGTTGCGTCAGCGGGTGATGATCGCCATGGCTCTGGCGACCGAACCGCGAATACTTCTTTGCGACGAGCCCACCACCGCTCTGGACGTTTCGGTCCAGGATCAGATCCTCCGTCTGCTT
>JBJTIO010000014.1:0-3996 GCA_046095045.1 Actinomycetota bacterium | reverse complement strand
GGAATTCTTCGGCTTCGGCGGGGTAGCTCAGTTCCATGGGGTCAGTCTCTCGCAATTTGAGCCTCGACCCCAACCCGGGGCTCGCGTCACCGTTCACACTGCGTTCACAGACCCCGAACAGTGGGGTAACCCCGGCCTCGTAGTTTCGCCCTCATGGAATCGACCCCCCGGTTGGCCGAACAAGAAGCCGCGGTATTACGGGCATTGCTCGACTGCCAAGGCCGAGTCGTGAGCCGTCGCGAACTGGCCCGACTCGCCGGTATCGCGGATCTCAACGACCGCCGCTGCGACTCGTTGCTCGTACCCATCCGTCGGGTCCTCGGGTCCGACGCGATCCGCACCGTGCGTGGTCGGGGCTGGATGCTCGCCCCCGTGGCCATCAACCGAGCCGAGTCGCTGCTGGCCGCCTAGAACACTCCGCTTCCTAGAATCCAAAGATGACGTTGATCGCCGCCACATCAGGGTCGTACGACCTCGTGCTCGTGCTTGGCAACCTGCTCGTGATCATCGTCGTCGCCCGTCTCGCTGCCGAACTTGCCGAACGCGTACGTATTCCGGCGGTGCTCGGCGAAATCGTCGCTGGCATCATCATCGGCCCGAGCCTGCTCGGTTGGATCGATCCCATCGCTCACCTCGAGATCGCCGACATGGTGCTGTTGCTCGGCGAGATCGGCGTGATTCTGTTGCTCTTCCAGGTCGGTCTCGAGATGGATCTCGGCGAGATGGCCAAGGTCGGTAAGTCGGCCCTGTTCGTCGCTCTCATCGGCGTCGCGGTCCCCTTCGCTCTCGGCTTCGCCACCGCGTCGGCCTTCGGTGAGAACGGAAAAATCGCGTTGTTCATCGGAGCGACCCTCACGGCCACCAGCGTTGGCATCACGGCGCGCGTGCTCGGTGATTTGCGCGCTTTGTCGCGCAACGAATCCCGCATCGTTCTCGGAGCCGCGGTCGCCGACGATGTGCTCGGGCTCGTCATCTTGACCGTCGTCGTCAAAGTCGTCACCGAAGGTTCGATCGGACCGGGAATCGTGTTCGAGACGATCGGCCTCGCGCTCGGATTTCTCGCGATCACGGGCGTGCTCGCCATCTTCGTGGTCCCGAAGCTCTTCACTCGCCTCGATCGGTTGGCTCGGTCGTCGACCACCATCGTCGCGGCAGCCTTCGGACTCACGCTCGCCTTCTCGTTGCTCGCGAACCAAGCCAAGTTGGCCTTCATCATCGGTGCCTTCATGGCCGGGCTCGCGGTGGGGCGCAGTCCTCAGCACGAACGCATCGCCGAAGGCCTCAACCCACTCGGTCACATCTTCATCCAGGTCTTCTTCGCGAGCATCGGCATCAACGCCGATCTCGACGCCATGTTCCAGCCGAGCGTTCTCGCGCTGGCGGGCACGCTCACCGTGGTCGCCATCGTCGGAAAGCTCTTGGCCGGAATAGGGGCCGGGCGGGGCCCCATCGACAAATTGCTCATCGGCATCGGCATGATGCCGCGAGGCGAGGTCGGATTGATCTTCGCGTCGATCGGACTGTCGAAGGGCGTCCTCGACGACGAGTTGTATGGGGCCCTGTTGTTGATGGTTCTCGTCACAACCGTTCTCACCCCGCCGCTAATTCGGTTGCGTTTGTCGCGCGGGACCGTCGAACCAGCGACGGAGATTGACGAGCCGTGGACTTCGGTCGACACGTCGCATCTCTTCGACGAACTCCTCAACAACGACGCCGACGAGTGGTGGCGTATCGTCGATCACCGTCGGGTCGAGCAAAGGATCCCCGCCTTCGGGGCGTCGATGGCGCGACGTCGTGCCGAACCTGACTACGTCGACCAGGGGCTGAATGGACACTTGCACTCACTCCACGAGTTGAAACGACACCTCGATGACCCCCGACTCGACGTTCTGGTTCGTCGCGCCCTCGATCGCATCGGACTCATCGAGATCGTGGCCGTGGCTTGCTTCATTGATTCGGTCGTCGAAAACGGTCATGACGCGATCAATGTCGCGCGGATGATGATGCCGGACTCCATCGACGACATCATGCACATTTTGTCTCTCAGCGAATCAATGAAGGACGCGGTGAAGGGTCCGGACCCCGCGATTCCCGCGGAACTTCTTTCGGGCGATGAGTATCTGACACTGTCCGCCTGGGTGCTGGCAGCGCTCACCGCACGTGACCATCACCGCGCGGCACTCGACGAAGCGATCTCCGGCCTCGTTTGACCCGACCCCGTGGGTTCGGACGTGTGAACACATCGCTCACATTCCCGTAACAATCTTCGGACACTCGGGAAACATGCCTGTTCTAAGTTGCGTTCGTTCGGTCGACAGCGCGGTCGGTCGGGCGGCCGATAGGCGATAACGCCCCACCCATCTCACAACAGGAGAACCAATGAGAAAAAAATCTCTCAAATTATTGTTCGCGACGTGCTCTGCCACGGCAGTCGCACTCGCGGTCCCGATCACGGCCTTCGCCGAAGACACCACCACCGAACTGGAGGCGGTCGCCAAGGTCCAAGCCACCCTCGACAACATCTGGATTCTGGTGGCAGCGATCCTGGTGATCTTCATGCAGGCCGGCTTCGCATTGGTTGAAGCGGGCCTGACACGCGCCAAAAACGTCGCCAACATCTTCATGAAGAACCTGATGGATTTCTGCATCGGGGCTCTTTTGTTCTTCGCCGTCGGGTACGCGATCGCGTTCGGCGGAGAAATGACCGGGGCGGGTCGATTCATCGGCGGCGACGGCTGGTTCCTTTCCGGGGATGGGGTCTTCAGCTACGGAACTCTCGACAAGTTCGTTTTCTTCACGTTCCAGGTGGCCTTTGCCGCCACGGCGGCAACGATCGTGTCCGGTGCGATGGCGGAACGAACCAAGTTCAAGTCGTACGTTCTCTACAGCGCCGTCATCTCGGCGGTGATCTACCCGATCGTCGTGCGTTGGCAGTGGGGTGGCGGTTGGCTATTTCAACTCGACACGCCGTTCCACGATTTCGCGGGCAGCTCCATCGTTCACATGACCGGTGGGATGGCTTCCGTGATGGGCGCCTATTTCCTCGGACCTCGCAAAGGCAAGTACGGATCCGACGGAAAGCCTCGAGCGATTCCCGGCCACAGCACTCCCTTCGCCATTCTCGGTTGTTTCATCCTTCTGGTTGGTTGGTACGGATTCAACCCGGGCTCCTGGCTCGGAGCCGACCCCGTGATCGGCACCATCGCCGTCAACACCACACTTGCCGGAGCCGCCGGAGCGCTCATGGCGATGATGGTCACGTGGCTCAAGGACGGAAAGCCCGACGTGGCCATGACCGGCAACGGTTTGCTGGCCGGACTCGTCGGTGTCACCGCCGGATGTTGGGTCGTCAACGGCCTCGGAGCGATCATCATCGGGCTCATCGCCGGCGTCCTCGTCGTCTACTCCGTCATGTTCTGGGACAAGGTCAAGATTGACGACCCAGTGGGCGCGATCAGCGTTCACGGCATATGTGGAGCCTTCGGCACCATCGCGGTCGGTCTCTTCTCCGCCACCGAAGCGGAGGGCATCGTCAAGAAGGGTCTCTTCTACGGCGGTGGAACCGATCAGCTCGTGAGCCAGTTGATCGGCGTGGTCGCCATTGCGGCCTTCGTCCTCGCCACATCGGGCCTTCTATTTTTCGCCATGAAGAAGACAGTCGGCTTGCGAGTCAGTGAGCAGGAAGAACTGGAAGGGCTCGATGTTCACGAGCACGGAGTCCCCGGCTACATCAACGACGAGATGGTGTCGCGCTGATCGCGCCGCTCCACGAAAGGAAAGGCATCAATGAAACTCATCACAGCAATCGTCAAGCCCTTCAAACTCGACGACGTGAAAGACGCGCTCAAGGCCGCTGGTGTGCAAGGCATCACCGTCAGCGAGGTGCGCGGCTTCGGTCGCCAGGGCGGACACAGCGAGACGTACCGCGGAGCCGAATACAAGATCGACTTCGTCCCCAAGGTTCGCCTCGAACTGGTCGTCGAGGATTCCAGCGTG
>JBJTIO010000013.1:0-7107 GCA_046095045.1 Actinomycetota bacterium | reverse complement strand
GAGCGATTCCACCTTTCGACTCCCGCCGCGCCGTACATGCGCAGGATCACCGCGCGGTCGACGTCGATCCGCATGAACGCCGTCGTCGGACTGTTGTCCGGACCACCGGGTGCGAACGCATCGAGGTCGTAATCGAAGACTCCCTTCCACAACCGGCGCTTCGTTTCGAGATCCGACACCACGGTGGCCCGCCCCCAAATCTCGACCCCGTCACCGTTTTCGGTCACCTGCCAATGCATCGCCACTCGTTCGTTCGAGGCGACGTTCCGACTCTTCACCGAGTCGGTGCCCACCATCACCCAGAGAACCTCGCCCTCCCAACACGGGTGCACCGGCACGACGTCCGGTTCACCATCAGCTCCCACCGTGGCCAAGTGGGCCCACACGCTCAACCCCGAGGCGAATTTCCTCACTTCGGACAACGTCGTCGTACCAGTCATTTCGGTCCCCTCTCTTGCGATGCGACTTTAGGGCTTGATTTCGTAGAAGGCGTTCAACGAATGCTCGACATCGAGACGACGAAAGCGGGTGAAACCGGCCTTAGCCGCCATCGCTCGTGCCTTGCTCTCCGGCAATCCGAGTGGTCCGAGCCCAGCCCCGCCGGGGAGCGACATCGCCGACGACATGCAGGACATCACGCTGATGCCGTACATCAACGATGCCATCGGATTCTTGCGCAACGTCTCCTCGAACGTGTCGAGTGCCTTGATGTCGACGAGAAGCCAGGTTCCGTCGGGTCGAAGACTTCGCCGAATCGAGTTCATGACGTCCTGAGGGTGGGTCATGTCGTGAATGCAGTCGAAGGCAGTCACCAGATCGAGAGAACCATCCTCTGGCAACGGGTCACGGCGCGGATCACGAAAGTCGACGTTGCCCACGGCTTCGCTCGATCGCCGTTCGTTCGCTCGGTCGAGTGCGTGCATCGAAATGTCGTACCCGACAACGGAACTTCGTGGGAATGCGGTGGCCATTCGGATCGCCGCGCCACCCGCCCCGCACCCGATGTCGGCGACCGCCGCTCCGCGTTCGAGGCGATCGACCATGCCGTCGAGCGCGGGCAGAACCACCGGCAACAGGTAACTCCGGCTCCACGGCTCGAAACTACGTTCGATACCCACCGCACCATCGGGACCGTGACTGTCATAGTCACGTCCGAGTCCGGTGCGAAACGACTCGGGGAGATACTCGAGCGCGTTCATCGTTTGCGGAAGACGATGGAACATTCCCATTCCGAAGGCCGGATGTGACTCGTCAGCCAGAACGACCCGCGCCTCCGGGCTGAGTCCGTACCGCTCCACGCCGTCAACGAACTCGACGTCGATGATGCGGGCCGCCGCTTGATTGCGAATCCATTCCCGCACCCAGCGCGGATGCAGGCGGGCCCGACCGGCAAGGTCGTCGTCCGAGAGCGAATCCGCGGCGTCGGCGAGAATCCGGTAGAGACCGAGTCGATCCCCGAGGTGAATCATCCCCGACGTGACGGCGCCCTCCAATTTGGAGAACACGAGGAACGAGAACATCTTCAGACGGTCGGGATCGACCTCGTTGCGAGCACTATCGCTCATCAGTAAGTCCGCTCCTCGCTCGGCAAATGTTCGAGTTCACTGAGGCGATTCAAACAGAACGTGTGTCCGTCGCCCATTTCGGTCGAAACCAAACGAGTGACCGACGCATGACCGATGACGAACCGCTCCCATTCCCAGGGCGTGGGATCCAGTCCGAGCAAGTGACAGATCAGCACGCTGTTGGTTCCCGCATGGGCCACCATCAAGATGCGTCTCCGTGGCGAGCTGATGTCCCACAGCGGAAGGGAGGCGTTGTGCGGTGTGGCGCCGCGCTCGGCGAGAAATCCGCTCGCACCGGCATGAATGCGCGCCACGAACTCGCGGACGTTTTCTCCACCCTCGAGACCGTTCCAGCGGTCGAGCGACGCCCGAGCCTTCTCCTCGCGATACGCCGCATCGGCCTTCTCGCGCGGAGTTCCGTGCCACAAAGGATTACGAATCTCCTCGAGCCAATGTTGAGTCACCTCGGGTCCGGGCTCCATGCCGCGATCGGCGAGCAGGGGTGCCGCCGTTTGTTGGGCGCGCACGAGTGGTGACACCCAGATCTCGTCGAAGACTTCTCTCGTCAATGCCTCGGCGACGCGCTCGGCTTGCCGATGTCCGCGCTCCGTCAACGGCGGGTTGTCGACGTTCAATCCGTCGCGCACCCATTCCGGTTCGCCGTGACGCACGAGAACGATCTCCATGCCTCGACGGTACTCGCTCGGACGATGATGGGACCCTCGTGCGAGCGGTTGTACAGTTCGAACATGAACTTCAGTGGCCTCGATCAATTGAATCTCGGACTTTTGTTGTTGCGGTTGTGCCTCGGTCTCTTCCTCGCTTACCACGGTTACAACAAGGTCTTCGGCGGTGGTGGTCTGAAGGGCACAGCGGGTTGGTTCGGCAGCATTGGAATGAAATGGCCGGCGTGGCAGGCCCGTATCGCAGCGGCGACCGAAATCGGCGCGGGAGTGATGCTCGCCGCCGGCCTACTCACTCCGCTCGCGGCTGCTGGCGTGATCGGCATCATGGTTGTGGCAATCGTCGTCGCTCACGCCAAGGTTGGATTCTTCGTCTTCCTGCCGAACCAAGGTTGGGAATACTGCGCCACCATCGCGATCGGTGCTGCGGCCGTCGGAATCATGGGACCCGGCGACTGGTCGGTCGACAACGGCATCGACTTCGTCGCCTCAGGCTGGGACGGCGCGCTCATCACCTTGGCCGTCGGCGTCGGTGGTGCGGTGCTGCAACTCGCTTCCTCATACCGTCCGAAGCCCTCCTGATGCCCGGACGTCGTTGGGTGCGGGTCCTGCTCGGACTCGTTTGCATCGGCCTACTGGTCTTTTGGGTCTGGGCTCTCTTCTTTCCACCCACCAAGGAGTCAGTGGTCATGGTGAAGGACGCTTCGTGGTCGAAGCGCGCCGAAGACATCTGTGCGGCGGCCAACCTCGAACGCGACGCGCTGATCGATCTCACCCGCATCGAGGATGCCGGCCCCGATGCCCTCTCCCGTCGAGCCGACATCGTGGACGAGGCCACTGTGATCGTCGAGAAAATGGTCGACGATGTGCTGGCGGTTCGTCCGACGGATCCGCAGGACATCGCGCTCATCGACACCTGGGAGTCGTTGTTCCGCCAGTTGATCGCCGATCGACGCGAGTACACCGACGTTCTTCGTTCCGGTTCGAACGTGCCCTTCGCCGAGTCGATGCGCGAGGACTCCCCGATCAGCAACTACTTGAACGACTTCGCCGTCGGCAACCGCATGACGTCGTGCCGAGCACCGATGGATCTCGCGGTCTAGACGCTCCGCCATTCACCGTCGACGAAGCGGCGAATCACGCGCGCCGGAGAACCGACCGCGACACTGAACGACGGGATGACACCCGTGACGACGCTGTTCGCGCCGATCACGACGTGTTCACCGATCTCGGCGCCCGGCAGAACCACCGAGCCGTATCCGAGCCAGGACCCGTTGCCGATTCGCACCGGCTTCTCGGGCATCGTCTGCACGCTGATCGGCCGTTCGATGTCCGCGTAACCGTGATTCTGATCGGTGATGTACACGTTGTGTCCGGTCCACACATCGTCTCCGATCTCGATCGAGAAGTGACCGACCACCGCGCTGCCCTTGCCGATCAGACAGCGATCACCGATCGACACCACCGGATCGGAGATGCAGACCTGACCCGGCATCATTCCGGCCGACAACGTGCAGTGCGGTCCGATCATCGTGCCCGAGCCGATGTGGATGTAGTGCTCGTTGTAGATCGTGTTCGGCGGGAAGCAGATGACGCTGTTATCCCCGAATCGACCGAAACGACGACCACGTCGGGTCGTGGCACCGATCGCTCCGGCCGACACGACGGCCTCCCACAGCGGATGAACGATCGGGGCGAGCAACCGACCGAGCCAACGCCTCGGCGCCGACATGGCAGCAGGGGCAAGGGCGGGACGAGACACAGCGTGAGGCTACTCAGCGAGTCGATCTGCGAACATGGGGCATGCTCTCATCCGGCAGCATCACCGACATCGCGGGGATTCTCGTTGGCCATCACGCTCGCCGGTCGCGTGGTTGGCGCACCGGCACGACGGTGATTCGCCCCGTCGACGGCGCGGTCTGCGGAGTCGACGTGCGCGGCGGCGGACCGGGCACCCGCGAGACCGACGCTTTGCGTCCGGAGAACCTCATCCAAAAGGTCCACGCGATCTGCCTCACCGGTGGAAGCGCTTTCGGCTTGGCCGCGGCCGATGGCGTGATGTCGGCACTCGGTGAACTGCGCGTCGGTTTCCCCGTCGGAGCCGATGACGCATGGCGAGTTCCGATCGTGCCGGCGGCGGTCATCTTCGACCTCGGACGCGGCGGAAAGTTCGATCATCGTCCCGATGCCGACTTCGGTCGGCGAGCGTTGGCCGCCGCTCGAAAGATCACTGGCGAAGGATCGATCGGAGCGGGCACGGGCGCCCGAGCCGGAGGTCTGCAAGGTGGAGTGGGTACGTGTTCGATGCGCGTCGCTGAATTCACCGTCGCTGCATTCGCGGTGGTGAACGCCGTCGGCGACGTGATCGACCCAGATTCAGCATTGCCGTGGGAGAGTCCGTTCGATCGTGGCCAATTGCGTCGTCCCGACGCCTTCGATCGTCGTCGACTTCGCGAACATCTCAGCGACAGTCGTCCGGCATGGTCCCCACCTCTCAACACGACGATCGGTGTCATCGCGACCGATGCGCCCCTGACGAAGTCCGAGTGCACCAAACTGGCCGCGGTGGCGCACGACGGCATCGCTCGTGCGGTGCGTCCGAGCCACTTGTTGACCGACGGAGACACGATCTTCGGACTTTCGTTGCCGACAACGCACACCGCCATGGTCACGAGCGAAGGCTCGCTCGCCGACGGTGCGCCGGCCCGGATGAACCCGCTCCTGGCGGCAGCCGCCGAGGTGTTCGCACGGGCCTGCACCCGCGCCGTGACCTGCGCCGATTCGCTCGGCGGACCACCCGCCTATCGCGATCTCTGCCCCAGCGCCTTTCGGTAAGACGCAAATCACAATCACCCGGGTCTCCGACGGTGTCGGGGCGAGGGTCTCTCGCTAGTTTGCGATCGCCCCCGTTGTGGTCTCCCCCGACCAAGAGGACCCCCAGATGAACGATCGCAAGAAGGTCACCGTCCCCGACCTCGCCCGTTGGCGCGAGAGTGGTCGACGCATCTCGATGATCACGGCGTACGACGTCGTATTCGCTCGAATCGCCGACGAGGCCGGTGTCGACATGATCCTGGTCGGCGATTCCGTTGGAATGGTCGTGCAGGGACATCGCAACACGATTCCCGTCGAGTTGCGCGACATGGAGTACCACGTGCGCAACGTCGCCCGCGCCCATCCGAAGGCACTCATCGTCGGCGATCTGCCGTTCGGTTCGTATCAGGTCGGACCCCATCAGGCCGTCGAGTCGGCGATCGCACTCACCAAGGCCGGCGCCGAATGCGTGAAACTCGAGGGTGGCGTGCACATGGCCGATTCGATCGCGGCCATCTCGCGCGTCGACATCCCCGTCGTGGGACACATCGGCCTCACTCCACAGAGTTTCCACCGCATGGGTGGTCACCGTGTTCAAGGACGCACGGATGGCTACGAGGCCGGGAGTCGTCAACGCCTGCTCGAGGATGCCTACGCCGTCGAGCAAGCCGGCGCGTGCGCAATCGTCGTCGAGGGTGTGCCGATGGACTTGGCCGCTGAGATCACGATGAAGGTCTCGATCCCCACCATCGGAATCGGAGCTGGTCAGCGATGCGACGGACAGGTTCTTGTGCTGCACGACGTGCTCGGATTGAGCGAGTCGAACCTCCGGTTCGTCAAGCGCTATGCCGAACTACGTGAAGCGTCCATCGCCGCGATTCGTGATTACGTCGGTGAGGTCGCCGATGGCTCGTGGCCCGACGAAGAGCATTCGTTCAGCTGATCTTGCGGATCATCCACACGATCGACGAGATGCGCGCATCGTCGCGCAGCGTACGGGCCGAGTCACGGACGATCGGTTTCGTTCCGACCATGGGCGCTCTGCATGCCGGTCACATCGCGCTCATGGAGCACGCGCGCCACGAGTGTGATCATGTGGTCGCGAGCATCTTCGTGAATCCGACTCAGTTCGATCGCCTCGACGACCTCGAGAAGTACCCGCGGACCCTCGATGCCGATGTCGAAGCATGCTCACAGGCTGGCGTCGACGTGGTTTTCGCGCCCTCGGCCAACGAGATGTACCCCGCCGGTCCGCGCACCAACATTCGTGCCTCGTCGGTTGGATCGATCCTCGAGGGGGCTTCGCGTCCGGGACACTTCGACGGCGTCGCAACCGTCGTGGCGCTTCTGTTCTCGGCCGTCGAACCGGACGTCGCCTATTTCGGTCGCAAGGATTATCAGCAGACCTTGGTCGTGCGCGACGTGGCCCGTGATCACGCTCCCGACGTGCGGATCGACGTTCGTCCCACGGTCAGAGACGCCGACGGTCTCGCTCTTTCGAGTCGCAACGTTCGCCTCTCCGCTGATGACCGTGTTCGCGCCCTTGCGATACCGCGCGGTCTCGACCTCGCCCAGCGACTGTTCGTCGATGGCACCATCGATGCCGATTCCATCAGTTCGCGGGTGCGAGAGACGCTGACCGACCAAGGGCTGGAAGTCGACTACGTCCACGTGGGTCGTCCTTCCGATCTGTCAGCAGTCGCTACGTGCGAGGCGGGTGATGTGATCTTGATCGCCGCTCGGGTCGGAGACGTGCGCCTGATCGACAACGCTATTCTCGACCGATGATCGACGGTTGCCTGTGGGACGACCCCACACGGGTCGCCGCGACGGCCCCAGATCACGTGTCGGGATCGAGCGATGTGATCATCGTCGGAGCCGGTTTCACCGGATTGTGGACCGCGTTCTATCTCGCGTCCGCCGCACCGCAATCGAAGATTCGGATCGTGGAGCGCGAACACGTCGGCTTTGGTGCCAGTGGTCGCAACGGCGGTTGGAGCTCGGCGCTTCTTCCCATGTCGATCGCCTCATTGGTCGAACGACAC
>JBJTIO010000012.1:0-19447 GCA_046095045.1 Actinomycetota bacterium | reverse complement strand
TCAGCGGGCGTTGTGGATGGCCCGCCACACGCGCTCGGCGGTGCAGGGCATCTCGATGTGCTTCACGCCGAGATGCGACACGGCGTCGACGACGGCCGACTGAATGGCCGGTGTCGAACCGATGGTGCCCGACTCGCCGATTCCCTTGGCACCGATCGCGTTGATCGGTGTTGGGGTCTCCATGTGCACCACTTCGACGCTCGGCAACTCGACGGCCGAGATGAAGCCGTAGTCGGCGAGGTTCGACGTGGTGGGGTTGCCGTCGGCGTCGTAGAGAACTTCTTCGAGCAACGCTTGGGCCACACCTTGGGCGACGCCACCGTGAATCTGACCGTCGAGCAACATCGGGTTGAGCACTTTGCCCGCGTCGTCGCACGCGACCTGACGCAGATGCTTCACACGACCGGTCTCGGTGTCGACTTCGACGACGGCAACGTGAGCGCCGAAGGGGAACGTCGCACCGGGAACTCCGATGACGTCGTCGTGCATCAAGCCACCGTTGCCCTTTTCGGCGACGGCGAGGTCGGCCCACGTCTTCGACACAGCCGGCGTTCCGGCAACATGGAAGACACCACGACCCTTGTCGAGCACGACGTCGGCCTCGTTGGCTTCGAGAAGGCGAGCGGCGACTGCCTTGGCCTTCTCGGTGAGGGTGCCTGCGACCTGGAACACCGCGTTGCCGCCTTGCTGCAACGAACGCGATCCCATCGTGCCGGTGCCGATCGGAACGAGATCGGTGTCGCCCCAGACCAATTCGACGCGGTCCATCGGGATGCCGGTCTGCTCCTGCACGAGCATCGACCAAGCGGTGTCGTGACCCTGACCGTGCGGCGAGGTGCCGGTGTAGACGATCGCTCGTCCGTCATCGGTGATCTCGACCTTGGCCGATTCGCCGTTTCCGACGCCACCGGTGATCTCGACGTACACGCTGACGCCGATGCCGATCTGCTTCACGTCGCCGCTCTTGCGGCGCTTGGCCTGCTCGGCTCGCAATGCCTTGTAGTCGGCGGCAGCGAGAGCCTTGTCGAGGGCCGTCTCGTAATCGCCCACGTCGTAGGTCTGACCGACGACGGTGGTGTGCGGTTCCATGAACTTGGGGATGAGGTTCTTGCGACGTACCTCGGCGGCATCCATTCCGAGTTCAAGCGCGAACAGATCCATCGCTCGCTCGATCGCCGCCGTGGCCTCGGGACGCCCGGCCCCGCGATACGCGACCGTCGGCGTGGTGTTGGTGATCACCGAGGTCGTGCGGCATTCGATATTCGGAATGGCGTACACGCCGCTCGACATCGGGCGGGTCATGAACGGTGCAAGGATCGTGCCCATGTCGGCGAAACCGCCGCAGTCCTGAATGGCGTGCAACTGGTAGTGCGTCACCTTGCCGTCGCGTGTTCCGCCGATGGTGACGTACTGCAACTGAGCGCGACCGTGCCCGAGGGCGACCATCGACTCGCTGCGCGTCTCGCGCCACTTCACCGGACGACCGATGCTCTTGGCGATCACACCAAGGAGCAACTCCTCGCCGTACGCGCCGATCTTGGCACCGAATCCGCCACCCACGTCGGGGGTGCGCACGCGGATCATCGACGCATCGACACCATTGGCCGCGGCCAATGGAGCCACCGCGCCCTGGGCGTGTTGAGTGGAGAGCCACTGATTCAGGCGTCCGTCGGAACCCCAAGCGGCGGCGGCGCCACGCACCTCGAGCGGGCACGGCGCGACGCGCTGGTTCATGAAGCGACCGGTGACCGTGACTTCGCAGTCCTTGAAGAATGCCTCGCCGGTGTTCTCCGGAATGCCGAGAACGGTGGTGTCGAAGACCACGTTGCTTCCGGCGCCCTCGTAGATGAGAGTCGACGACATCATCGCGGCCTCGACATCGACGAATGCTTCGAGCACGTCGTAATCGACGACCACGGCCTCGGCGGCATCGACACCTTGATCGCGGGTCTCGGTGACGACGGCGGCGACTGGTTCACCGACGTAACGCACCTTGTCGCTCGCGAGAAGTGTGCGCGCGACCATGGGGTTGAACGCGGCCGGAACCGGCTGCAGACCAAGTGACTCTGCGGTGAAGATCGCGACCACGCCAGGCATCGAGGCCGCATCGCTGCTGTCGATCGAGTTGATGCGACCGTGTGCGACGGTCGAACGCACGTAGGTGACGTGCAGGGCCCCCTGCAACATCGGCTCGTCGTTCAAGTCGTCGACGTACTTGCCACCCGTCGTCAGGAACTTGGGGTCTTCCTTGCGGAGAACCCGATTGCCGAGAATGCTGCCACCCGTCATTGTGAACCCCCGTGGTGTCGAGATGTCGGAACCCTCCGACATACTGACATTAGTCCTTCGTGCGAGGGCGGCCCACGGTCGGGCTCGGGTGACGTTCGCCCGTCAGGGGAGGGGTTCGGTGACCACGGTGACCCCGTCGCCCGGGTTCTCCGCGGCCGCCTTGGCGGCGGCTTCGTTCACCCGCACTGCGACGATCTGGGTGACGAGGTCGTAGGGCCAGCCGGTGGGTAACTCGACCGGAGCCTCCGAATCGCCGACGATCAATTGACGTCGCTCACCAGCCATCACATAGCCGATCTCCTCGCGGGCGGCGTCCTCGACGCCCTCGGGGGTCTTCAATCGGTCGACCTCGGTCTGTAACTCGTCGGTTGCGCGCTTCATGGTCTCGAGCTCGTCGGTGCGGGCATCGATCTCCTCGCGTTGACCCAACCACGACGTGGCGGGGAGCACCAGGAACGAGTTGCCGAACGAGATGACGATGACGACAGCACCGATGGCCATGAGGGCGCGCCCGACGAAACGCGGGAGAAGTCGCTCGCTTCTCGGCGTGGGGCGGGTGCGATCGCTGACCGCCGAGGCGATGCGACGGTGCTTACGAGTCTTCTTAGCGGTCGAACGCGGGATACTGCTGGTCTTGTTCCCGCGGGCCATGCCCGACATTCTGCCGATTCGGCGTCTGAAGTTGGTGTCACCTCGAGGTGGCCCAGGGCTTTCGAATTGTCGATGAGATTATTGAACTCACAACTCAGGCGAGGGGAGCGAGGGCGGCTCGCCCGCGGAATGCCGCGGTCTCGCCGAGTTGTTCCTCGATGCGCAGAAGTTGGTTGTACTTGGCCACCCGATCGCTGCGTGCTGGGGCACCGGTCTTGATCTGACCGCAGTTGGTGGCGACCGCGAGGTCGGCGATCGTCGAGTCCTCGGTCTCGCCACTGCGATGGCTCATCACACTGGTGTAGCGGTGACGGTTCGCGAGCTCGACCGTTTCGAGGGTTTCGGTCAACGAGCCAATCTGGTTGACCTTGACGAGAACGCTGTTGCCTACCTTGCGTTCGATGCCCATCGCCAACCTCGCCGAGTTGGTGACGAACAGGTCGTCGCCAACCAATTGCACGCGCGAACCGAGCTCGCGCGTGAGCGACGCCCACCCGTCCCAGTCGTCCTCGGCCATGCCGTCCTCGATCGACACGATCGGATACTCGGTCACCAAACGAGCCCAGTACGAGACGAGGTCGTCGCTGCTCAGAACCTTCCCCTCACCGGCGAGGTGATAGCGACCGTCCTTGTGCAGCTCGCTCATCGCGGGATCGAGCGCGATCGCAATGTCGGTGCCCGGAGTGAATCCGGCCGCGGAAATCGCTTCGACGAGGATGCGGATCGCGTCCTCATTCGTCGCGAGGTTGGGAGCGAATCCTCCTTCGTCGCCGACCGCGGTACTCAACGACTTGCCGTGGAGAATTTTCTTCAATTGGTGGTAGGTCTCCGTGCCCCAACGGAGCGCCTCGCGGAAACTCGGAGCGCCGACCGGCATGATCATGAACTCTTGGAGGTCGATCGTGTTGTCGGCGTGCGCGCCACCATTGATCACGTTCATCATCGGCACGGGAAGCACGTGAGCGTTCGGTCCACCGACGTAGCGCCACAACGGAAGATCGAGCGCCTCGGCCGCGGCGCGGGCGACCGCGAGGCTGGTGCCGAGAATCGCGTTCGCGCCGACTCGAGCCTTGTTCGGTGTGTCGTCGAGGTCCTTCAACACCGTGTCGATCATGCGCTGTTCGAGTGCGTCGCAACCGATGAGCGCACTCTCGATCTCGCCATTGACGAAGCCCACCGCGGTGAGCACACCTTTGCCGCCGTAACGACGACCACCGTCACGCAACTCGACCGCTTCGTGCTCGCCGGTGCTGGCTCCCGATGGCACCATGGCACGACCGCGGGCACCGGATTCGAGCTCGACGTCGACCTCGACGGTGGGGTTGCCGCGCGAGTCGAGTACCTCGCGCCCGGTGATGCTGATGATCGCGGTCATGCCCCCAACCTACTGATCGAAAGGCGCGGCAACCTCAGGGACGAAGTCGAGCCTCGATGTCGGAACGGCGGGCATTGGTCACCTCGAGCAAGGCGACTTCGGGGTCGATGCCGCGCCGACGGCACTCGGCGACCACGGCCAACAGATGCTGTCCGAGGTCGTCGACGTCGGAGAGTTCCCCCGTCGACACGGTCTCACCGGCCTTCTCCGCCTTCTTGAGAACGGCGGCGGCGTACCCGAGGGCGCCCTGGGTTCGTGGGATTCCGTCGAAGGGCCCGAGGGTGACTCCCCGCGCGGCTTTCTCGGCCTTCTTGATCTCGTCCCAGGAGGCGATCAGTTCCGCAGTCGTGTGGTTCGAGGACTGCTCGGCGAAGACGTGCGGGTGTCGGCGTACCAACTTGTCGTTGATTCCGCGCGCCACGTCTCCCATCGTGAAGCGCCCCTCTTGTTCGGCGATCGCGGCGTGGAACTCGATCTGATAGAGCAAGTCGCCGAGTTCCTCGGCGAAAGCGTCGTCGGTCGACGGGTCGGCGGGATCGAGCGCGAGGATCGCGTCGACGACCTCGTGCGTTTCCTCGAGTAGATAGGTGATCAACGAGCGGTGGGTTTGCTCGCGATCCCACGGGCACTGTTCGCGCAAGGTGCGCGCCAATTCGTGGAACGAAACGAGTTCTCTTCCGACCGGGGCCGAGAGTCGAGGCACGTAGACCGACGTCAGATGATCCGCGTCGAGAGTGCGATCGAGTTCGCTCCAGCGCACTCGATCGATGCGCTCGTCGTCGAGTCCGAGATGGTGGAGGATCGTGACCTCGCAGTCGTCGTTCGTCGCGTCGACCGTGTCGTCGGCGGCTAATTTGATGTCGGAAAGGACCCAGTTGGCGTGGCAATGGGCGATCAACAAAGGACCGGAAATTCCTGCGGCACCGGTCGCGAACGTGTGGCCATCGATCAAGGTGACGCGTTCCTCGATCGGATCGATGCCGAGTCGTGACCACGCCAACTCGAGAAAGCCGATCGCGGGATGAACGACGCAGCGGATCCGGTCATCGTTTCGCAACAGGCGAACGGTCCGCTCGAGAACATCGGGAGAACCAGGTACGGCGTAGAGAATCGTTTCGTGGGCACGCGCCTCGAACACGAGAGCCTCGACGATCGCGTCATAGACCTCGTCGAACGAGTTTCCCGAGTCATAGAGATGGTCGAACGACGGGCATTCACCCATCACCGACGCACTCGGATGCCGCGAGGTGCGCAACCAGCGATGCTCGTGCTCGGCAATCCGTTCGAGCGTGTGCTGCGACACGTACTCGGGTCCGGCCGGTCCGAGTCCGACGACCTCGACGACGGGGAGGTCGGGGCTCGACGACATCAGCCCAGTTTCTCGACCGCGGCGAGTGTGGTGTTCCACTGACCGATGGTCGCGTCGATCCACACGTGCGCCTCGGAGAGGGCGGTCGCTATCGCTTCGCTCGCGATCTGACCTCCGAGTAGCTCGCCGACATCGTCACTCACTTCGCTGAACGGACGCGGCAACAGAATCGCCCAACCCACACTCGGGATCTCGAAGGTCGAGGAGGGGGATCCGATGGGGGTCGCGTCGAGGGCGGAGACGAATTCGGGGGCTACCGATTCGACGACCGAGGCGTAATCGATGCAGGCGTTGTCGCCGTCTCCGAGCAAGGCGCCTCCGTCGGCGCTCGACGGATCGATCGAGGCATCGGTGGCGACGTCGGCGAACGATTCTCCGGCAACGAGTCGCAACACGACGGCGTCGATCGCGTCCTTGGTGTCGACGAGGATGGCTCGCACGCACACCACGCCGGATTCGGCCGAACCTGCTTCGTACGACGCTTCGAGTTCGGATGCATCCGGGGCGAGAAGAACCGCGAGACGTCGCGAGGCGGCTTCGTTGCGAATGAAGAGATCACGCACCTCGTCACCGGCCGAGGCAAAGCCGGCGGCGGCATCGAGTTTGTCGCTCGCTGCCGTCAGATCCTCGTCGGTCACACTGCCGCCCGAACGGGCGATCAGTTCGGTGATGATCTCGGTGGTGACCCAGGTCGTGACCAGGTTGCGCACCAATTCGGCATCCTGTGGCCCGGCGGTCTCGGCGGTGCCCGCCGAAGCCGTGTACGCACCCACGAGCGCATCGAGGTCGGACTTCGAGAGGGATCGACCATCGACTCGGGCAGCGTCGTTCGAGAACGTGGCGCACGACGACAAGACGATGGAGGCACCGAGCGCGACGAAGAGGGGAGTTCGAAGTCGAATCACGTTCACAAACTAGTTGCCGCGACCGGTCGGGGATCGGTCCATCCCGCTGGTGGATCGACCAATTCGCGCAGGAATCCGACGAGGAACTCGGCGGGTTGCCGTCCGCGGGGGATCGAGAGCACGAGTTGTCGCGCACCTTCCTTGTGGATGGCGTCCTTGGCGAGCCGGCGCAACCGAATCGATTCACTCGCTTTCAGATCGATCGGTCCGATGCGTGCTTCGCTCGTGGAGATCGACAACTCGTTCAGGCCGAGGCGATGGCATTCGGCGCGAAGCAACGCCACGTCGAGAAGTGCCGCGGCCGGAGCGGGCATGGGTCCGTAGCGGTCGGTCCATTCGTCTCGGATGTCCTCGACCTCGGCGGGGGTCGTCACCTGAGCGAGACGGCGGTAGGCCTCGAGCCGTAGTTCTTCCTTGGCGATGTAGTCCTTGGGCAGGTTCGCCGTGGTGGGCACGTCGAGACGAATCTCCGATGGTTCTCGGACTGGTTCGCCCTTCATCTCGCCGACGGCCTCGGTCACCATCTGGCAATAGAGGTCGTAGCCAACGGCCGCGATGTGTCCGCTCTGAGCCTCGCCGAGCAGGTTTCCCGCACCGCGGATCTCGAGGTCGCGCATCGCGATCTTGAATCCACTTCCGAGGTCGGTCGCCTCGCCGATGGTTTTCAGGCGTTCGTACGCCTCTTCAGTGAGCGACTTGTCGCGGGGGTGGAAGAGATACGCGTATGCCCGCTGCCCACTTCGACCGACACGTCCGCGCAACTGATGCAATTGACCGAGACCGAGCACATCGGCGCGTTCGACGACGAGCGTGTTGACGGTGGGCATGTCGATGCCGCTTTCGATGATGGTGGTGCACACGAGAACATCGAAGTTGCCTTCCCAGAAATCCATCACGACCTGTTCGAGCGCGCCTTCGTCCATCTGACCGTGAGCGATGGCGATGCGCGCTTCAGGCACCAGTTCGCGCAGGCGCATCGCGCATTCCTCGATCGACTGAACGCGGTTGTGCACCCAGAAGACCTGTCCTTCTCGAAGTAGTTCGCGGCGGATCGCTTCGACGGCGACGCGCTCGTCGTACGGGCCGACGAAGGTGAGAATCGGTTGGCGATCGGCCGGGGGAGTCTGAAGAAGGCTGAGATCGCGAATGCCGACGAGACTCATCTCGAGGGTACGTGGAATCGGTGTGGCGGTGAGGGTGAGCACGTCGACGTCGGTCTTGAGGTGCTTCATCGCCTCCTTGTGTTGCACCCCGAAGCGTTGTTCCTCGTCGACGATGAGCAGGCCGAGATTCTTGAACGTGATTCCCTTCGAGAGAAGTCGGTGCGTGCCGATGACGCAGTCGACCTCGCCCGATGCGAGCCCGGCGATCACTTTGTTCGCTTCGGCGTTGGTGAGGAATCGCGAGAGGGTCTCGACGCGAATCGGGTAACCGGCGAAACGGTCAGCGAACGTGTTGCCGTGCTGCGACGCAAGCAGTGTGGTGGGGACGAGAACCGCCACTTGTTTGCCGTCCTGGATCGCCTTGAACGCGGCGCGCACGGCGACTTCGGTCTTGCCGAAACCGACGTCGCCGCACACCAGACGATCCATCGGGAACTCGCGTTCCATGTCGGCCTTGGTCTCATCGATCGCCTTCTTTTGATCCGGTGTCTCGACATAGGGGAAGGCTTGTTCCATCTCGAATTGCCACGGGGTGTCGGACCCGAAGGCGTGTCCGCGAGCATTCACGCGCTTTTGATACAGAACGACCAGTTCTTGAGCAATGGCGCGCACCGCACTGCGCACCTTCGACTTGGCCTTGGCGAAGTCGCCTCCGCCGAGCTTGTGCAATGTCGGTGCCTCGCCACCGACGTAGTGACGCACGGCATCGATCTGATCGGACGGGAGATACAACTTGTCGGTGCCCTTGTAGGCGAGCACGAGGTAGTCGCGTTCGACTCCGGCGACGGTCATCTTCGTCATGCCCTCGTACTTGGCGACTCCGTGGATGTAGTGCACGACATAATTGCCGGGCTTGAGGTCCTCGAAGATCGTGCTTCCCGAGCGTTTGCGCGGTCGAGGTCGGCGGTGCGAGGTGCGTCGACCCGTGATATCGGCCTCGGTGATGATGGCGATCCGAGCCGAAGGAATGGTGACACCTCGGGACATCGTCGTCACGACGATCGCGCCTCCGCGTCCGGACAGATCGGGAACGGTGCCCGGAACGTGCAGGTCGAGTTGCAAGCCGGCGTTGGCGAAACTCTCCGCCAGACGTCGCGCCGACGCCTCGCTCTCGGCGGTGACGACCACTCGATAGTCGTCGGACAGCAATTGTTTGATGCGCTCGGTCAATCCGTCGGCCGAATTGCCGATGGCGCCCCAACCGGACGCTTCGACCATCGCGATGTCCGGGCCATCGGCGACCGGAATCAGATTCCACGAACCTCTGGTGTCGCTCAGCAGTCGATCGGGCTGTTGATAGAGGCGAGGGAAGTCCCGATTCGGGTCGCTGGCCCACGTTCCAGCGAGCGTTCGAGCCAGGTCGGCCTCTTCGGCGAGCAGATCGGTCGCGCGATCGCGCATGCGTCGCGGCTCGAGCAGCAACATCTTCGATCCACGCGGCAGGACATCGCTCAACAGCACCGGTCGCTCGGTGAGCCACGGCAACCAACTCTCCATGCCGTCGAAGAGCAACCCTTCGCTCAGTCTCTCCCAATGCTCGCGACCCCATGGTTCTGATGCGACGAGAGAACTCGCGCGCGCGCGCACGTCGTCTCCGAGGATCAACTCACGTGCTGGAAAGAGGATCGCTTCATCGAGATTCTGCTCGCTGCGTTGATCGTTCACGGAGAAGGTCGTGAGACGATCGACCTCGTCACCCCACAAGTCGATACGAATCGGCGCGTCGGCGGTCGACGGGAACACGTCGATGATCGCTCCACGTTTGGCTACTTCGCCCCGATGTTCGACGAGTTCCTCGCGTCGATACCCGCCCGCGACGAGGGATCGCAACAGTTCGTCGGGGTCGAGTGTCGCTCCCTTGCGCACGATCACGGGATCGAGATCGACCGTGTCGGGGCCGAGTTGTTGTAGCAACGCACGCATGCTCGCGACCACGACGCGCGGGGTGCGTTTCTCGTCACGCAGACGCCAAAGCACTTCCAGTCGACGCCCCATGGTCTCGACCGAGGGGCTCACCCGTTCGAAGGGGAGCGTCTCCCAAGCGGGGAAGAGCGCAACCTCGCTCGGGGGCAGCAGCGCACCGAGATCGTCGACCAGCTGAGCGGCGAGCGTCGATGTCGGACAAGCAACCACGACGGGTCGACGGCCAGAGAGCTCGGCGAGGGCCGCGATGCTGAGAGCGCGCGCGGCCTCGGGCACGGCAACCGTGCCATCGACACGACCGATCAGCGAGGTGAGCGCCGAGTTGTCGCGCAATCGAGCCGGTATCGATGCGAGCACACCTGCGGCGAGTTGTGCGTCGACGACCGTCATCGCCGCCTCACAGCGAGTTGAACTTGTTCATCGCCGCGTCGATGCCCACCGCGAGGATCGACTCGACGGCATCGGCCGCGACGTTGATCGCCACGTCGAGCAGCCGACGTTCGTCGGCGGGAACCTTGCGCAGCACGTGATCGGCGCCGAGGTCCTTGTTGGGGGGTTTGCCGACGCCGATGCGTACGCGCACGTAGTCCTGGGTTCCCATGTGGCTGGTGATCGAACGCAAACCGTTGTGACCGCCGAGACCTCCGCCGACTTTCAAGCGCACGGTTCCGGGAGGCAGATCGAGTTCGTCTTGGATCACGATGAGACCTTCGTGCCCGGCGAACCCGTATCGCTTCACCAACTTCCGCACGGCTTGGCCGCTCTCGTTCATGAAGGTGGTGGGGAAAGCCAGCACGGCACGTTTGTCGCCGATGCGCACCTCGGAGACGAGAGCCGAATCGCGTCCTGCTTTCAGCGACTCACCGCAACGGCGTGCCAACTCGACGACGGTTTCTTCGCCGACGTTGTGGCGCGTGCGCGCGTACTGCTTGCCCGGATTGCCAAGCCCGACAACGAGTGCGTCGAACACCGATGAACGAGCCGCGCCGCCCGAACGGCCGAGCAGGCCCATGATGGGTCAGGACTTGGGCTTGTCGCCCGCAGCCGGGGCTGCCGGAGCAGCGTCGCCAGCGGCCGGCGCCGCGGGGGCGGGTGCCTCTTCGATCTTGCTGCCGGCGAGAGCGGTGACGATGGCGAGATCGGGATCGCCGAGGGCGCGGGTTCCCGCGGGCAAGGTGATCTGACCGAGACGGATGACTTCGCCCGGCTGCATGGCCGAAACGTCGATCGAGATTTCGCTCGGCATGTTGGCCGGCGTGGTCACGATGTCGATCGTGTCCTCGGAGGCGTCGACCAGTCCGCCCTCGGAGAGAACGGCCTTCGCCTCGCCGATGAGACGCACTGGAACGGCGATCGTGAGTTCCTCGCTCATGTTGATGCGGAGGAAATCGACGTGGGCGACGGTGCGACGCACGGGATGACGCTGCAGATCCTTGATCACGGCCGGGTACAGGTTGCCCTCGACATTGATCTCGAGGATGGTGTTGGTGCCGGCGGCGCCGGACAGAGCGAGACGGAGGTCGCGGCGATCGACGATCACTGACACGGGCGCCATGCCCTGGCCGTAGATGACGGCCGGAATCTTCTCTTCACGACGGATGCGACGGGCTTCGGCGCTTCCGGAGACGCGACCAGGAGTGGCAACAAGAGTGGTGGACATGACGACGGCCTTTCGTGCCGGACGGGCGGGACAACGGGGGACAAGCCTAGGGGCGATCAGGGCGGGTTCACTACCCCGATACGGGGCTTGAAACGGGCGGTCATGCCTGGTTTTCGCCGCCAAAGATCTCGCTCACGCTGGTGTCATCGAAGACCGCGGCCAGGGCGTCAGCGATGATGCGTCCGACGGACAAGACCTTGATCTTGTCGATCTGCGCCTCGGGAGGCAGCGGCAGGGTGTTGGTCAGGATCACTCGATCGATGCGCGAGTTGGTCAGGCGCTCGACCGCCGGACCCGACAGCACGCCGTGCGTCGCCATCGCCCACACCTCGGTGGCTCCTTTGTCGAGCAAGAGATGCGCGGCCGAAACGATGGTGCCGCCGGTGTCGATCATGTCGTCGGTCAGAATGCACAGACGACCGTCGACTTCACCGATCACGTCGAGGGCTTGAGCGACGTTGGTGCTTCCCTTGGGACGGCGCTTGTAGACGAACGCGAGATCAGCGCCGAGATCGGCGCCGAGGTGTTGTTGCATGCGCTCGGCCACCTTGATGCGGCCCGCGTCGGGGGACACGATCACCGGATTCTTGGCGTTGTCACGGATGTATTGCTCGATCACGGGCATCGCGGTGAGGTGGTCGACCGGACCGTCGAAGAAGCCTTGGATCTGACCGCTGTGAAGGTCGATCGACACCATGCGCTTGGCGCCCGCGGCCTTGAAGAGATCGGCGATCAGGCGAGCCGTGATCGGCTCGCGCCCTTCGGCCTTGCGGTCTTGCCGCGCGTATCCGTAGAAGGGGCACACCGCCGTGATGCGCTTGGCGGAGGCGCGTTGTGCGGCGTCGATCATGATCAGTTGTTCCATGATCGAATCGTTGATCGAGCGACCGTCGCACCCGTAGTGGCTCTGCATGATGAACACGTCGGAGCCGCGCACGCTCTCGCCGAATCGAGGTCGCACTTCACCGTTGGCGAATTCGACGAGATTGGGCTCGCCGAGTTCGATCCCGAGGTAACCGGCCACTTCTTGCGCCAGAGCCATGTGGGTGCGGCCCGAATAGAGCGCCATCCGCTTGGTCGTGACCTTGTCCACCTGACTCACGCCCCCGTCCATCCCATCCGTTCGTGGTCCGTCGTCATGTCGACGGACCGGTCTCCGAATCATAGAACGCGCCGGTGGTCACGCCGTCAGCCACGGCGCTTCCCGGTGCGAGGTGAGCGAAAGGACCGACTCGGCAATCCGAACCGATCTCGGTTTGACGTCCGACGGTGTTCTCGACCCGCGATCCGTCGCCGACCTTGCTGTCGACGAGTCGAGTGTCGGGGCCGATCTCGCACCCATCGCCGATGACGGTACGACCCTGGAGCATGGTGCCGGGGAACAACGTGACGTCGCGGCCGATGCTCACGCCGATGTCGATGAACGTTTGGCGCGGATCGATCATGGTGACACCGTTCAGCAGCCAATGACGGTTCGTTCGGGCGCGCAGTTCGCGTTCGGCGAGCGCCAACTGCCATCGATCGTTCACACCCTGCGTCTCGGGAGCCGGAGCCTCGATCGCGCCAACCTTGTGGCCCATGCCAGCGAGAACGGCGATGACGTCGGTCAGATACAACTCGCCTTGGGCATTGTTCGGTGAGAGATGACGTAGTGCGGGTGCCAAAAGGTCGCGGCGGAAGGCGTAGATCGAGGTGTTGATCTCGTCGATTCGGCGCTCGTCGTCGGTCGCGTCGCGTTGCTCGACGATTCTCTGCACGCGCTGATCGCGCCCGCGGATGATGCGTCCGTATCCACTCGGGTCATCGACTCGGGAGACCAGCACGGTGGCGGCATTCCCCTGTGATTCGTGGGCCGTCACCAGTTCGTCGATCGTCTCGCGTCGGAGCAGGGGGGTGTCACCCGGTAGCACCACGATGGTCGACGTGTCGTCGAGTTCGTCGAAACCCTCGTCTCCGATCTCGATGTCGAGTGCCGAGAGCCCCACCATCACGGCGTCACCGGTGCCGCGCTGGATGGTTTGCTCGGCGAAAATCGGCCGCAACCACGAAGGTGCATCGCCAACGATGCGTTTGACGACCTTGTCAGCACCGTGCCCGACCACCACCACCGCACGATTCGGCTTCGTCAATTCGAGCGAATGCAACACGTGCATGACCATGGGACGACCACAGATCAGGTGCAACGGCTTGGGACGTTGCGATCGCATGCGAGTGCCCTCTCCTGCGGCGAGGACGATCGCGTAAACTGGCACCGACACGTCATACCACGCGGCGACGAGTCGCGACGAGGAGCACTGGCTCCGGGGAGAGGGCTCGAACCCCTATTCTCTGAACCAAAATCAGCTGTCCTACCATTGGACGACCCCGGACCGCCGCCCCGCCCATTGTGGCCGAGCGATGCGATAAAGGTACCCGAACGAGCGTGCTGGCACGCTGTGACAATGCTCCGATCCGGAGGATCGACGCCGCCGTTGGCGAACGAGGGTCGGTCTCGCTAGCGTACGAAGTCTGTCGTTGGAGAGGTCCCATGGGTTCGTTGATCAAGAAGCGCCGCAAGCGCATGCGGAAGAAGAAGCACAAGAAGATGCTCCGTCGCACGCGTCACCAGCGTCGCAAGTAGTTCTCAACACCCTTCGGTGATCACCACGCGCGCTGGCGCGAGGGCATCTGCGACGTCGTGCCGTCCGGGCACGAACCACGTCGCCCCGCTACCGGCCAGAATCGGCGCCTCGCCGCACGCCTCGCGGATGCGATCGCGCCAGACGGCCAGTCGAGGCTCGACCGCCAGTGCGGCCGGCTCGAGATCGTTCGGATGGTGTTCGCGTTCGCTGGTCGGTCCACCGAGCGCATCCCAGGCGCGGTACACCGCGGGGGTCGACACCGAGAGCGGTGGCACGACGAGCGTGAAAGAATTCGGCTCGTGCGTGAGGGGATCGACCACTTCTCCGATTCCGCGAACGCGCGCTCGACCGCCGGCAACGCAGAACGGAATGTCGGCGCCGAGACGTGAGGCCGCGATCGGATCGTTGTGTCCGGCCCAACGCAACACCGCGGCGGCATCGGCCGAGCCGCCACCCAATCCACCTCCGTGCGGGATGTTCTTCGTGAGTCGCACCACGGCGGAGCGACCGACGAGATCGAGCGCACGCAGGACGAGATTGTCCGACGTCGTCGGAACTCCTTCGGCGAACGGACCGTCGACGTCGAGTCGACTGGGCGCGACCGAGGGATCGATCGACAATTCGTCGGCGAGGTCGAGCGTCGTCATGATGGCGTCGATCAAGTGGTAGCCGTCGTTCCGGACTCCGGTGACGCGCAACGACAACGTGAGTTTTGCCGGAGCACTGATCGACACGTTCACGATCTCGTCCCGACGATCGTGCGCGTGAGTCGACCCCATTGATCGACGTCGAGTTCCTCCGGTCGCGCCTCGGGTGCGACATCGGCGGCGACGAAGATTTCGGGAGTGGTGATCGACGACAACGATCGACGAAGCATCTTGCGCCGTTGCCCGAAGGCGGTGCGCACGATGTCGAAGAGATCACGAGGTTCGACGTCGGGTCCGAGGGCAGGAGCGTCGCGACGTGTGATCTCGATGATCGACGAAGTCACCTTCGGGCGAGGAACGAACACCGTCGGCGGAACGTCGCCGAGAAGCCGCGCCGTCGCCCAATACGCCACCTTCACACTCACCGCTCCGTATTCGGGGGTGCCCGGACGCGCCGCGAGTCGTAGCGCAACTTCCTTTTGCACCATCACCACGAAGCGGTGCAGTTGGGGGACATCGTCGAGAAGATCGGCGACGAGAGGTGTCGCCACGTTGTACGGGAGATTGGCGACGACGACCGCACGCGCGTCGGGAGCGACGATGTCGTTCCAGTCGATGAGGCGGGCGTCGCCCTCGACAACGTCGATGTTCGCGTGATCCCTCACCACTTCGCGCAACACCGGTGCCACGCCGTGATCGATCTCGATGGCCGTCACCCGCGCTCCGGTTTCGGCGAGTGCGAGGGTGAGAGAACCGAGACCGGCACCGATCTCGATCACATGATCTCCGGGGCCGACGTCGGCGAGTCGAGCGATGCGACGCACCGTGTTCGGATCGGCCACGAAGTTCTGTCCAAACGCTCGGCGCGGTGAGAGGCCGTGTTCCTCGAGTAACCGGGAGATGTCGGCCCGCGAGTGGGTCATGTTCAGAACTCGATCCGCACGGGGATCGGAGCGTCGACCAGGTCGGCGATCTCCATGAAGACATCGGTGTGAATGATGATGATGGCCTTGCCCGGCAGTCGCTCGATCGAGACGTTGTTGCAGATGACCGAGCGTCCGTTGTCGAGGTTCGTCACGGTGATGATCGCTCCGATCAGTGCGTTCGGAGTCGCGCACGGTCGCAGTCCGAGAGTTTCGGGCCAGCGAATGAACGACGCGGTTCCGGTGAGCACCGTTCCGCTCGGCGGCGCGGGCACGTTGACGGTGATGATCGACGGTGCGGTCGCTCCATTGTCCTCCGGGAGGAATGCCGGATCGGCCGGACCGGGATCGGTCGTGGTGGGGGCACTGGTGCTGGCGACCGCTCCGTCGGCGGGTTCATCGGATCCGCGGGACATCAGCAACGCGGGGATGGCGACGAGAGTGACGACGGCGGCAAAGATCAATCGGCGTCGTTCGGTGGTCGTCATCATGTTGGTCCGATCAGGCTATGAAGCCATCGCGGGGAACGCAATGCGGGCATTCGCCGAGGTGATCGAGGCGAAATGGTTCACATCGAGTCCGCGCATGTCAGCGATGAATGTGCCGACCACGGCGACGTTGGCCGGCTGATTGGTGCGGCCGCGATGCGGTGCGGGAGCGAGATACGGACTGTCGGTCTCGACGAGGATGCGATCGATCGGGCACATACGTGCGGCCTCGGCGACATCCGCGGCGTTCTTGAAGGTGACGATCCCCGAGAAACTGAGGAACGCGCCGAGCGCAAGACACCGCTCGGCTTCCTCGGGTCCGCCGGAGAAACAGTGGAAGATCGTTCGATGCGGCACGCCATTGGTGTTCAGGAGATCGATCGTGTCGTTCCACGCGTCGCGGGTGTGGATGATCAACGGCAGGTCGCGCTCGTTCGCCAGCGTGATTTGTCGAGCGAAGGCCTCGCGTTGGACCTCACGAGGTGAATGGTCGTAGTAGAAGTCGAGTCCGGCCTCTCCGATGGCGACGACCCGGTCGGAGTCGACGAGGTCGACGATCGATTCGACTCCGCGCGTGGCTTCGTGCGGATGGAGGCCGACGCTGGCCCAGACGTCGTCGTTGTCGCGCGCGATCTCGATGGCGCGCAAGGAGGTCTGCCGGTCGCACCCGACGTTGATGAATCGAGAGACACCAACGGCACGAGCGGCGTCGAGCACCGCCGACGTGCCGCCAAGGTCGCGTGATCCCTCACCGCGGTAACGATCGTCATCGAGATGACAGTGGGTGTCGGTCCACATGTTCGATCACACTTGTCGTCGCGGGAAGAGCGGCTCGCCCTTCGTGACGGCGACACCACCGGGATAGCCACCCCACGCCGCCGCGTGCGGTAGCCGTTGATCGGCGACCCATCCGTCGAGACCGATTCGCTCCCAAACTGCTTGCGCGGTAGTCGGCACGGCGGGGGAGGCGAGGATCGCAACGATGCGCAGCGCTTCGAGGGCGTCACCCATCACCGCATCGACGAGCGGACCGGGTTCTGCTTTCCACGGTTCGTTGTTCTCGAGGTACGCATTCGTCGCGCGGATGAGTTGCCACGTCGCCTCGAGAGCGCGACTCGGCTGCACGTCACCCCACCTCGCGGTCGTTTCCTCGAGGGCTTCGATCGCCGCGGCCGCCAGCGGACTGTCGGGTCGTGGTCGCGGCCCGACACCGTCGCACTTCTTACCCACGACCGTGGCGACTCGGCTGAGCAGGTTGCCGAGGTTGTTCGCGAGGTCGCTGTTGTAGCGACCGATGAGACCCTCGTACGTGAAGTCACCGTCGGCACCGTAGGGCGTCTCGGCGAGCACGTAGTAGCGGAAGCCGTCGACACCGACGTCGTCGATCAGGTCGAGCGGATTGACCACGTTGCCGGTCGTCTTCGACATCTTCTCGCCACCGACGAGCAGCCAACCACCGACGGCCCAACCCTTGGGGGGTTCGATCCCGGCCGACATCAACATCGCGGGCCAATAGACGCAGTGGAATCTGATGATGTCCTTGCCGATCATGTGGAAGTCGACCGGCCAGCGACGAGCGAACATGTCTTCGTCGGTGCCGTATCCGACCGCGGTGATGTAGTTGGCCAGTGCGTCGAACCACACGTACGTGATGTGGCGATCGTCCCACGGCAACGGGATTCCCCACGAGAAGCTCGTTCGGCTGATGCTGAAATCGAGCAGTCCTTGCTTGATGAAGCCGATGACCTCGTTCATCCGATGATCCGGCACGATCGCGCCGGGATGATCGGCGTACCACTGCAACAGGCGGTCGCCGTAACGACTGAGGCGGAAGAAATAGTTTTCCTCCTCCACGTGCTCGACCGGACGCTTGTGGATCGGGCAATTGCCGTCGATCAGGTCGTCGTCGGTGAAGTACGCCTCGCACGCCACGCAATAAAGACCTCGGTAAGTATCGAGTTCGATATCGCCGTTGTCGTAGCAGGCCTGCAGCAATTTCTGGACGCCCACGTGGTGTCGGGTCTCGGTGGTGCGGATGAAGTCGTCGTTCGAGATGTCGAGTCGGGCCCAGGCTTCGGCGAACAGTGGCGCGATAGAATCGGCGAACGCCTGAGGCGCTAGCCCGGCGGCGTCGGCGGCCTGTTGGATCTTGAGGCCGTGTTCGTCGGTGCCGGTGAGGAAGTGCACATCGTCACCGAGCAATCGGTGCCACCGACACAGCGCATCGCCGATGATCGTGGTGTAGGCGTGGCCGAGGTGCGGCTTGGCGTTGACGTAGTAGATGGGAGTAGTCGCGTAGAACGCGCGATTGTCGACCACGGGTTGCAGGCTACGACCTCGCTACCGTGGACGACGATGCAATTGTTCGATTTCGATCACGCCATCGCGTCATCACCGGCGCATGTCGCCGACGGAACCCATCACCTCGAGACCGAGGTGCAGCCCGGTTGGGACATCATGGGTAACGCGAACGGTGGTTACTTGCTCGCGATCGTGGGTCGAGCAGTGGCGAGTGTGACTGGTCGTCCCGACTGCGTGACGATCACCGCTCACTACCTCGCACCGTGCCCGGCGGGTCGCGCGCGTCTGGAAGTTCGTCCCGTTCGATCGGGACGACGATTCGCCACGTCGACCGCGAGCTTGTTTCGTGTCGATGCCGACGGATCGGAACGAGAGGTGTTGCGAGCTCTCGTCACGTCGGGTGATCTGGCGAACGATCCCGGCGGTGAGTCGGCGATGCAGGCCACGATGCCCGAGATCGACGCGTACGAGGATTGCGTGTTGATGCGAAGCACCGCAGTGAACGACTTCGCGCATTTGCACGGACGTCTGGCGACTCGCGGTCAGGCCTCCGACATCGCGTTTCGCAACGGCCAACCGTCGGGTCGGGCGTCGATGCGCGGGTGGTTCGAGTTCGCCGACGAACGGCCGGTCGACACGACCGCGCTCTTGCTCGCGAGCGACGCGTTCCCACCGGCTGTCTTCAACTTGCCCTTGCCCGCGGGCTGGGTGCCGACGGTCGAGTTGACCGTTCACGTTCGTGCGATACCCGCGCCGGGTCCGGTCGCCTGTTTCTTCACCACCAGATTCGTGCAGAACGGATTGCTCGAGGAGGACGGCGAAATGTGGGATTCGAGCGGTGTGTTGGTCGCGCAGAGTCGCCAGTTGGCCCTGGCGCCGCGCTCTTGATCAAACGCGCCGCGCCCGTAGATTTCAGGCGCGCCGCGCCCTTGATCACTTCGTGCGTGAAATCTCGACGGCCCGTTCGTAAACGATCTTTTTCGACACGTCCGTGAGGTGGGCGACGGTGTTCGACGCGTCACGCACGCTGGCACCTCCGGCCAGTTCGGCGCGGAGCAATCGATCCACGTCGTCGATCCCCATTGCGGCGGTCGGCGGTGCGCCGTCGATCACGAGCACGAACTCACCCTTG
>JBJTIO010000011.1:0-8963 GCA_046095045.1 Actinomycetota bacterium | reverse complement strand
TCGCCGGTTCGCGAATCCCGATGGTCATCGACGGAGACGGATTATTTGCCGTCGCGTGGGGAGGCGGATAGCCGAGGAGGTTCGTGTATTCGCCGTCGTGGGGCGTAAGCACCGTTCCCGAGGCGCGGGTGCGCACGATGTCGCGCGCGCCGTCGCCTCCCCACGCGACGGCAAATAATCCGTCTCCGTCGATGACCATCGGGATTCGCGAACCGGCGATCACCTTGCGCGTCTCGGTCATCGTGCCGTCGTCACGACCGAGTCCGGGACCGACCACCATCGACTTGAAGCGAGCATGATCAGCGTTCACCTCATCGAGAACGTCGTGCGACCAACCGAGAACCGGAAGCGACTTGCGCACGACCTCGGTCGGCGTGCCACGATCGCTCACGATGCCGGGTGATGCGGTGTGCACCATTCCCGCACCACTGCGCATCGCAGCGAGTGCACTCAGGTGCGAAGCGCCCATCATGCCCGGGCTTCCGGCGAGAGTGAACACGGCGGCCTTCCACTTGTGGGCATCGATCGCTCGCCTCGGCAACCAACAACCGACGTCGGATGCTTCGACCTCGTTGATGTCGACATTGCCCATGCCGAGCAGAATGCCGATGTCGGCCAGTTCGACCTCGCCACTCAGTGCCGGGCCGGATCCGAGCAACAGCCCGGGCTTCAAGGCCACGAACGTCACGGTGCGATCGGCGATCCAGGCGCCGGGTGCGGCGAGACCGGTGAGTCCGTCGAGTCCGCTCGGAACATCGACGGCGAGCACCGGCACACCATTGGTCGACGGTGGCCGCCAATCGCCCCGAAAGCCGGTGCCGTACGCCGCGTCGATGATGAGGTCGCACGCCGGGAGTCGCGGGGGCATGCGATCCGCATCGAGCACGATCACCCGCACACCCTGATCGGCGAGCAATCGGCCCGTCACCCGACCATCGGCACCATTGTTGCCCTTGCCGGTGACCACCACGACGGTGCGTCCGTACAGTCCGCCCATCATGCGCTTGGCGGCGCGCGCCACCGCCGCACCGGCACGAGCGATGAGGACCTCCATCGGCGTGCCGTCGGTGACCGCCTCGGCGTCGAGCACCCTCATTTGCTTGGGGGTCAGCACCGGACGCATGAGTGAATCGTACGCTGGGCGTCAGTCCGTCGCGACAACGAATGCGATCGCCATGGCGTCGGTGTGCGTGATCGACAATTGAAACGAACCGATGCCACGCTCGCGAGCGAGCCCGGCCGCCACCCCTTCGACACGTAGCAACGGTCGCCCGGATTCCTCTCGCTCGACCCAGACGTCGTGGAATCCGAACGCTCCGAGTCCGACACCCATGGCCTTCATCACCGCTTCGCGGGCGGCGAATCGGGCGGCGTACGACGGCACCGGATCGGCGAGTGCGGAAAGATCATGATGCTCACGTTCGACGAACACGCGCTCGCTCATGTGCGGAGTGCGCCCGAGGGCCGTGCGAAATCGCTCGATGTCGACCGCGTCGACACCGATTCCGCGAATCACGACGGGCGTCGCCAACGATCGGCGAAGTCACTGATCGGCAGGATCAGGAGATCGGCCACGGAAATGTCGGCCAGGAGATCGTCGCGCATCTCGCCCTCGGTCTCGCTCACCCAGTCGACCAGCCGGTCGTAACGCCGGTCGTAACCCTGCAACACCGCGCGCATCGCGGTTGCCGGGAGGCGATCGTGGAACCGCACGTGCATCAAGGTGATGCCGATCGTCTGGCCCGCCTTCACCTCGGGCACGAAGATCACGGTTCGACCGTCACTGCGCCCGCGCGCCACCAACACTTCTCGTTCGCTCGCCACTCGGCGCTTGGTTCCGACCAACGACGGGTTGCGATCGACACGACTCGGCACGTCGCGCGACAAGCCTCCGCGATCGACGATGGCGATCGTCGCGTTCGTCGACGGGTCACCGTCGATCGCGTAACGCGTGTATCCCGTCACCGACTCGACGGCGGTGTCGAGGTCGGCGAGAACCTTCAGGGTGCGATACGACAGAACATCTCTTCCGGCGCCAGTGGCCAGCACCTCGCGGACCAGCGCACGATCCATGATTCCCTCGTCGCTGCGACTGATACCCACGGTGACGGTCTTGGCCTGATGCTTGATCGCATCGACCGGACGAGTGAGTTCCTCGATGGCTCGCGTGAGAGCCACGGTCAGGTCGTCGATGAGAGCGGACGGACTACCGACCTTGCCGGTCTGGGTTTGATACGACTCGATCGGCGACGCATCGAGGCTGATGCGCAACAGCGACGCCACGCGGACCGCAGTGCTCGCCTCGAGATGACCGTCGTAGGCCCCCGAGCGCAGCACGTCGTCGAAGCGCTCGGCCATCGGTCGGATGCCGGAACGCACCGACGCGAGCACCCGTTCGGCGTCGACCCCATACACCACGGCGTGTTCGATGATCTCGCGCGCCTCGCGCAACGGACGAGCCAGGGCATCGATCGCCAGAGCCGCCTCGTAACCGAAGAGATGACCGACGACGGCGCTCAAGACGAAGGCGAGGCTCGAATCGACGTCGGGTACGGGGATCACGGCGTGGGCGGCATCGAATCGGCTTTCGGATGCGTTGGCCACGACGATCGGGGTCGCCTTGTGCGCGCGATAGATCGCGATCTCCTTGGCCACGTCATCGGCGGTGCTACCCACCAGACCGGAGGCACACACGAGAATCAAAGGCTCGCACGACAGATCGATGTGCTTCTTGTCCTCGGTGATGTCGCAGGAGATGCTCTTGTAACAGAGTTCGCTCAGTTTGATGCGCACTTCGTTCGCCGCGATCGCATTCGGGCCGTTGCCGACCACCGCCCAATAGCGTTTCGCCGGCGCGAAGCGACGGGCGATCTCACCGATGTCGTTGCGCCGATCGATGACCTCACGCATCGCGTCGGGCAACGTTCGCAAGGTCGTCAACAGATCGTGGCGTCGCTGGTCGGTTCCCACACCGACGACCTCGCTGATCGCACACGCGAGCAGCACGCCCGCGGCCACTTGGGCGTAGAAAGCCTTGGTGGAGGCCACGCTCATCTCGACGTCACGACCATCACTCGTGAAGAGCACGCCGTCGGACTTGTCGCAGAGGTCGCTACCCCGACGGTTCACGATCGACACGATCGCGGCACCACGTCCGCGCGCGAGATCGACGGTGCGGTTCGTGTCGGTGGTCGTTCCGCTCTGACTGACGGCGATGACGAGTGTGTCGCTCATGTCGAGTTGAAGATTGAACCCGCTGAGTTCGGTCGCGGTGATCGGATCGATGTCGATCGCTCCACCGCACAGTTCGTCGAGCAAGGTGGCGCAACTGCGTCCGGCGATCGCCGCGGTCCCCTGCCCGATCACCCGAATCTTCGTGATCGATCCGTCGGCGAGACGCTCGCGCACGGACTGTGGAAGTGCGCGCGACCCGATCGCGACGCGCAGGCGACCGCCATCGTCGATGATGCGACCACGCAACGTTTTGCGAAAGCTGATCGGCGCCTCGCCGATCTCTTTCAGGAGAAAGTGCGGATGATCGCCGCGATCGATGTCGCGGGTGGTCACCTCGGCGGTCACGAGATCGGAGGGCTCGACTGGGATCGCGGATCCGTCGTAGCCGAATCGTGCGACCCCCGCCAGAGAACCGGCCTGATCTCCGTCGAGCACCACGATCTGACCGGAGCCCCGTCCCTCACCGTCGAGTCGGAAATAAGTGTTGGTCTCCTCCACCAGGCCGTAGGGCTCGCTGGCGACGATGAAGAGATCGTCGGCCAACCCGACGAACATTCCCTGACCACTTCCGTGCAGGGCCAGCAGTAGTCGGCCCGGCGCGTCGGTCGCGGCGGCGGCGATGGCGACCGAGCCCTCGAACGAGGTGACCGCACGACGAAAGGCTTCGACCGTTTCACCGCAGTCGCGGTGGTGGGCGGTCACCAATGCCGGGATCACCTTGGCGTCGGTGGTGATCTGACCGGGAAATTCGAGACCATGCGCGATGCGGAGATCACCGTGGTTGTCGACGTCACCGTTGAGTGCCGCGATCACGTAGGGGCGAGCGTCGTCCGACAATGACCTCTCGTTGTTGACCGGATGGGCGTTCGGTTCGCTGATGATGCCGACGCTCGCCCAACGCGTGTGTCCGACGAGCGATGTCCGGGTACCCGGGTTCGACAGCGCGCGACGCAGCAGATCATCCGACTGGATCGCCGACCGAATGACGCGCGTGTTGTCCCCGAGCTCTCCGATCTCGGCGGCCGCCTTGTACACGAACGACAGAACTCCGTCGATGGCACGAACGGACCCGCTCTGAAAGAGCGGATCGGTGGCGCGGTCGCGCACGAGATCGCGCAAGGTGGCGGGGTCGATGCCGTGGTTCCAGACGAACACGTGAACGCCGGCCGAGTCGCGACCTCGAACCTCCATGCGATCGATCGCGGCCAACGCCTGCTGGATCATGAGATACCCGGCCACGGCCGCCGGCCCGGCATCGCGACCCGCGAAGTCGGCCACGGCGCGCGCGGTGCGGAGGCGATCGCGTCCGATCGCCCACAGCACGTCGCGAGCCGCGATCAGCTGCGTTCCCCGCGATTCGAGGGTGTCGGCATCGAGCAGGTCGAGTTCGGCTTCGATGCCGTCGAGCGCGGTCGTCACGCGGGCGAGACGCCCTTCGATGCCGTTCATCAACTCGAGGTTGCCGACGAGGGCCGACACACCAGTGACGCCTTTCAGCAATCGGTCCACTTCGACGAGCCGAGGAATCGCGGCGTCGAGATCGGTGCCGCTCGCGATCGCGCAGTCGATGAGAGCCAGCAGATCGTCGCCCGCGGGAACCGGTCGGGTGCCCGTTTGCGCGCTCAGAGCGATGATCCCGCACATGACGATTAGGTTACCGAGCAGGGTTGACGTGGCTCAGCCGAACTTGCGCGTAGTGGCAGAAACCAGACGATCGGCCACCTCGTCGGCCAGCTCGGTGGTTCCGGCCTCGACCATCACACGAATCAGTGGTTCGGTGCCCGATGCCCGCACCAACACACGCCCATTGACTCCGAGCAATGCCTGTTCGGCGGCGATCTCGTCGGCAAGTGCGACGGCCACATCGTCGGGAGGTCTTGCCACCCGAACATTCCTCAATACCTGCGGGTACGTGTGCATCACCGCGGCGGCGATCTGCGAGAAACGACTCCCCGATCGGCCGAGCAACAGACACGTCTCGACGGTGGCCAGCAAACCGTCGCCGGTGGTCGCACGATCACGATGGATGATGTGTCCGCTCTGTTCTCCCCCGAGGTCGTAGGGTCCGGACTCCATCGCGTCGAGCACGTGGCGATCGCCGACCGGTACGGTCACCACATCGATTCCCGCCGACACCATCGCACGATGGAAACCGAGGTTCGACATGACTGTCACGACGACGGTGTTCCCAGCCAGACGGCCGGTCGTTCGACGATCGATCGCCGACAATGCGATCAATCGGTCGCCGTCGACGATGCGTCCGTTCTCGTCGACAGCGATTACGCGATCGCCGTCACCGTCGAAGGCGAATCCAAGATCGACCGAGACTCCGGTGCCGGTGCCACTGATGAACTCGCACAACGCCTGAGGCGACGTCGCACCACAACGATCGTTGATGTTGGTGCCGTCGGGAGCGTCGTTCATCACGATCACATCGGCACCTAGACGTTGCAGAACCAAGGGCGCGACCTTGCTCATCGCCCCATTGGCGGTGTCGATCACGACCCGCAACCCAGCGAGCGCCCCTTCACCGAAGACGCTCACGAGGTGATCGACGTATTCCGACACACCATCGCTGCGTCGCATCACCACACCGACCGCTTGATCGCGACGAATCGGACCCGTGCCTTCGTCGAGAATGCGATGAGTCTCGGCCTCGATCGCGATCTGTTGGTCGTCGGACAACTTTCGTCCGCCGGCGGCGAACACCTTGACCCCGTTGTCGGTGTACGGATTGTGCGATGCGGTGATGACGACCGCCGGCACGTTCTCGCGCCAGGCGATCATTGCCAACGCGGGGGTGGGCAACACGCCGAGTTCCTCGACGCGAACACCCTCGGCCGAAACTCCGGCGGAGAAAGCCGCTTCGAGAACGGGGCCGGACACGCGTGGGTCGCGACCGAGCACGACACGTTCTGGTTGCAGCACTCGTGCGACGGCACGACCGAGCGCCATCACGTATTCGGGCGACACCTCGACAATGGCCAAGCCACGAACACCGTCCGTGCCGAAACTGGGATGGGGCGACGTGCTTTCGCCCGTCATGGCGCGATCAGCGCTTCGTGTACTGCGGCGCCTTACGAGCCTTCTTGAGGCCGTACTTCTTGCTCTCCTTGCGACGAGAGTCGCGGGTGAGCAGACCGGCCTTTTTCAGAGCCGGGCGCGATTCGGGATCGATCTCGACGAGCGAACGAGCCAGACCCATGCGCATCGCGCCGGACTGACCAGTGACGCCACCACCATGAATGGTCGCGTCGACGTCGTACTGTTCGAGTGTGTTGGTCACGCGCAGTGCCTCGATGGCCGAGTTCTGCTGCGTGGCAGTGCAGAAGTACACGTTCAACGGCTTGCCGTTGACGGTGACCTTTCCGGTTCCGGGGCGCACGCGAACGCGAGCGACCGACTCCTTGCGTCGTCCGGTCGTCTGGGTGAGAGGCTTGCTCATTGATGTCTTCCTTGCGTTCAGCGGGCTTTGGCGTGATCGATGTTGCGGACTTTGGGATTCTGTGCGCCGTGCGGATGTTCGGCACCGGCGTAGACCTTCAGCTTCTTGATCATCTGACGACCGAGCGGGCCCTTGGGCAACATGCCCCGCACCGCGCCACGAATTGCTTCGTCGGGACGACGCGAGAGCAGATTGCCGAACGTCTCGCTCTTCAGACCGCCGGGATAACCCGAGTAGTTGTAGACCATGCGCGAGTCGGCCTTGCCCGAGGTGAGAACGACCTTGTCGACATTGATGATGATCACGTGATCACCGGTGTCGATGTGCGGAGCGAACGTCGGCTTGTGCTTGCCACGTAGAAGGCGAGCGGCCTCGGTGCACAGACGACCGAGCACCATGCCCTCGGCGTCGAGGACATGCCACTCGCGAGTGATCTCACTGGCCTTGGGCGAATAGGTGGTCATGGAAGCTTCTTTCACGAACGGTTCCCGGGACGACGGTCCGCGGGGACCCGTGAATGATACGGGGAAACGGGGGAAAAACGACCGGTCACGACCCGCTCGACACGGGGTCGGCGTAGCCGACCTCCCACAGGGTGAGACCCTGAGGAGGGGCGACGGTCCCGGTGCGCTCGCCCCGCCGCAGAATGCCCGACACCTCGCCGGCCGAGATCCGGCCCAGCCCCACGTCGACGAGGCACCCCACGATCGAGCGCACCATCTGGTGGCAAAAGGCGTTCGCCCGAATCTCGAATCGCAGGATCCGCGCGCCGTGGTCGCTGCGGTGCTCGGTCCACACCGCCGACGTCACCCGCCGCACGAGGCTCGGGCCCGGGTCGCCGCGCTCGATCTGATCCGAGCTCAGTTTGGGCTTGCGGCAAAAAGCCGAGAAGTCGTGCTCGCCGACCAAGGGGTCGCACCCCAGATGCATGAGCGACAGATCGAGGGGTGCCGGAACGTGCCACGCCGTCGGGGTGAGGAACGGATCGGCGATCGGATCGTTCAGCACGGTGTATCGGTACTGACGCCATCGCGCCGAGAAACGCGCGTTGAATTCGGGATCGGAACACCATTCGACCGAGCGCACCACGATGCCGGGCACGCACAACTTCGTCAGACGTCGCGCCAGACCATCGAGGTCGAGATCGCGTGGAAGATCACAGCTGACCACTTGGTCCCACGCATGCACACCGGCGTCGGTGCGACCGGCCCCGGTGATTTCAACCGGCATCCGAGCGATACGGCTGAGTGCCTCGCTCAACACGCCGGCGACGGTGCGCACACCGTCGTTGTCGGCGAAACCGTGGAAATGAGAACCGTCGTAGGCCACCGACAGACGAGCCCGCCGGAGGGCGGGCTCGGTCTCGTTCATGTCGACGTGCGGTCGTGATGTCGCGGGTTGCGAGCGATCAGACCAACTCGATGCGCGCCATCGGCGCGTTGTCACCCTGACGCGGTCCGAGCTTCAGGATGCGCAGGTAACCACCGTTGCGCTCGAGGTAACGCGGGGCAACATCGGAGACCAACTTGTGGGTCATCTCCTTGTCGCCGAGGTAACTCTGAATCTGACGAATGCGATGGATGCTCGAGGCGTCACCGTCCTGGGCCTTCTTGGCCTTGGTGATGAGCTTCTCAGCGATGGGGCGCAGGGCCTTGGCCTTGGCTTCGGTGGTCTCGATGGCTTCGGCAGCGATGAGCGAGGCGGCCAAGTTGGCCATCATCAACTTCTGGTGCGCGGAGCTACCACCGAACTTGCGGGCGCGGCGAGGTGTTGCGGGCATGGTGTGTTTCCTTGACTCGTGACTCGTTCGATTCAGCCACGCAGGGACAAGCCGCGCTCATCGAGCTTCTGCTTGACCTCGTCGAGGCTCTTCTGACCGAAGTTGGTGATGTTCAACAGATCGTCCTCGGTCTTGCTGAGGAGTTCACCGATGGTGTTGACCTGAGCGCGCTTCAGACAGTTGCGGGGACGCTCGGACAGGTCGAGGTCCTCGATGGCGATGTCGAGGTCGGGGCTGGTGGTGCTGGCCGAGATGACCTCACCCAATTCGAGACCCTTGGGCTCATCGGAGAGATTGGCGACCAGATCGACGAGCGAGCGCAGCGTCGCACCAGCCGACGCCAGAGCCTCGCGGGGCGACAACGTGCCATCGGTTTCGATGTCGATGATCAACTTGTCGTAGTTGGTGCTCTGCTCGACGCGGGTCGGCTGAACATCGAACATCACTCGACGCACCGGCGAGAAGATGGCGTCGATCGGGATGACACCGATGGTGCCGTTGCCC
>JBJTIO010000010.1:0-8307 GCA_046095045.1 Actinomycetota bacterium | reverse complement strand
TCGATCATCGTCGCCCGCGAGGACGAGACCATCAACGCCCTCGTCGAACTGGCCGCCCCGCCGGCACCGGCCCTCGAGCGCCCGCCCCTCGACATCGCCCTCGTTCTCGACCGTTCCGGTTCGATGGAGGGTCGCCCCCTCGATTCGGTTCGCAGGGCCGTGCTCGAACTGCTCCGCGTCGCCGGACCCGACGATCGCATCGCCGTCGTCACGTTCGACACGTCGGTCGATGTCGTGCTGCCGCTCGAGCACCACGACGCGAATGCGGTGGCGGGCCGCGTGCGCGCGATCCACAGCGGTGGTTCGACCAATCTCTCGGCGGGCTGGCTGAAGGGCGTCGAGGTCCTCACCGCGGGCAAGCGCGACAAGGCCATCGCTCGCGTGGTGATCCTCACCGACGGTCACGCCAACACCGGCGTGACCGAACGCGACGCACTGTGCACGATGGTGCGCGGCGCCACCGATCACGGCATCACCACCTCGCTCATCGGATTCGCCGACGGACACGACGAAGAGCTCATCGCTTCATTGGCCGACGCCGGACGTGGCAATGACTATTGGTGCGCCGGTCCCGATCAGGCGCTCAATGTCTTCACCGCCGAGTTCGCGGGTCTCGCGTCGGTCGTGGCGCAGAATCTGTCGATCGAGGTTCGCCCCACCGTGGCCACCGCCGCGTTCGAATGCCTGAACGAGTTCGACACCACGCCGGTGCCCGGGCACGACACGTATCAGGTCATCAACATCGGTGATGCCTACGGTGACGAGGTTCGTCGCGTGGCGTTGCGCTTCTCGCTTCGCCCGGTGAGCACGACCGACGAGGTGTTGATCGCCGAGTTGGTGGTGCGCTGGGCCTCCACGGTCGGTTCGGTCGCCCTGCACGAGTTGATCATCCCGGTGACGGTCAACAGCGTGTCGTCCGATTCGGGACGTCCACCCGCCGACCGCTACGTGGTCGAGCACATCGCGTCGCTCGAGGCCGCCGACGGACGTCGTCGTGCCATCGAGGCCGCGCGCGATGGTCGCTTCGACGATGCCCGTCGCTTCGCCAACGAGGCGGCCCAATGCTTGATCGACATCGGAGGCGATTCCAACGAAGTGCGCGAACTGCTCCGTTTCGCCCAAGAGGTGCACAACACCGACGAGATGACCATGAAGGGCATGCGGTCATCGAGCCGGCAGTCGAGCAAGGGTCGTCGCAACCGCTTCGATCCGAACAACCCGTTCTGATCGCACCCCTTCCCTCGCGGGAGTGGTCATCGGTTACCGTCTCTCTCGGGTCCGTCAAGTACACGGACCCGAGGGGGACGACATGGGTGAACGTTTCGAGGATGGTTTCGCTGGCCGCGTCGCGGTCGTGACGGGTGGCGGCACCGGCATGGGGCGCGAGATGGTCTTGCAGCTCACCGCCGATGGGTGCGACGTCGCCACCTGCGACGTGATCGCCGACAATCTCGACGAGACCGTGGCCTTGGCCAGTGGTAACGCGGGTGAGGTTCTCGCCGTCACCGCCGATGTGTCGGTCGAAGCCCAGGTTCTGTCCTTCCGCGACGCCGTCGCCGCTTGGCGGCCGTGCGTGCACTTGCTCTTCAACAACGCCGGTATCGGAGGCGGCGGAAGCATCGTTCTTGACGGTCGAGAGGAATGGGAGAAGACGTTCGGCGTGTGTTGGTACGGCGTGTACTACAACACTCGTGCTTTCATGCCGATGCTCCTGGCCGCTCCCGTCGGACACGTGATCAACACCAGCTCCGTGAACGGATTCTGGGCCTCACTCGGACCCGGTATCCCGCACACCGCCTACAGCGCGGCCAAGTTCGCCGTGAAGGGATTCACCGAGGCGCTCATCACCGACTTCCGCATCAACGCACCGCACCTGCGCGCGTCCGTGGTGATGCCCGGACACATCGGCACGTCGATCGCGATCAACTCGCGCAAACTGTTGGGCGCCGATCCCAAGGAGATGACGACCGAACAAGTGGCGCAATTTCGCGAGCGTCTCTCGCGGGCCGGACTCGATGTCAGCGGGGCGAGCGACGAGGACCTGCGCGTCGGTCTGCAGGCACAAGGCGAGGCGTTTCGCGACAATGCACCCACGTCGGCCGCCCAGGCCACGAAGATCATTCTCGACGCCGTACGCGCCGACCGTTGGCGCGTTCTGGTGGGTGATGACGCCGTGATCCTCGACGAAATGGTGCGGGAGAATCCCGAGGATGCCTACCTGCCCGACTTCATGACCCGGGTGCAGGCACGCGGAGCCCTGCGCTTCACCGAGAACTGATCGACGACTTCCGTCGATCGTGACGAAGGTCCCTCTCGCGGGACACCCGCGTCTTCGTACACTCGCTTCATGTCGCGGGACTCGGTGCAGATCGTCGGCGTGTTGAAAGAAGTGAAGGCGTTCGAGCGTCGCGTGGCGCTCACGCCCGCGGGAGCAGCGACCCTCGTCGCCGACGGACGGACCGTCGTGGTCGAAACGGGAGCCGGTGACGGCGCTGGTCACTCCGATGACGAATACCGCGCGGCCGGAACCGAGATCGTCGATGGACCGCGCGCCGTGGCCGATCGCGCTGGCTTGTTGCTCCACGTCAAGGAACCACAGCAGTCGGAGTTCACGCTGTTCGCGCCGCACCACACTCTTTTCACCTACCTGCATCTCGCGGCGGCACCCGAGGTGGCCCACGCCCTCGTTACGTCGGGGTGTCGGGCCATCGCCTACGAATCGGTCGAGGTCGACCGTCGTTATCCCCTTCTCGCGCCCATGAGCGCCGTCGCGGGTCGATTGGCCGCCCAGACTGCCGCAACGTATCTCGAGGCGCGCAACGGTGGATGCGGAGTTCTGTACGGCGGCATCGAGGGTGTCACACCGGCCCGTGTGCTCGTCATTGGTGCCGGAGTCTCGGGACGGCACGCCGCCGAAGTCGCCGCGGGCATGGGCGCCGAGGTGATCATCGCCGACCTGAATCTCGAACGCGCCCAGTCGGTGGCCGCCGACATCGGTGGACTGACGCGCGGAATCGCCTCGGGACCGGGCGTGATCGACGAGCTCGCACCCACGTGCGACGTGATGATCGGCGCGGTGTTGATACCTGGTCGTAGCGCACCGGTCGTGATCAGCGCGCACACGTTGTCGCTCATGCCCGCGGGGTCGGTGATCATCGACATCGCGATCGACCAAG
The DNA here is from genome assembly GCA_046095045.1 of Actinomycetota bacterium. Lineage (GTDB taxonomy): Bacteria > Actinomycetota > Acidimicrobiia > Acidimicrobiales > Ilumatobacteraceae > Casp-actino8. The sequence goes on along the minus strand of JBJTIO010000010.1, from coordinate 5,131 downwards.
GAGGGTGCGTCGAGGGAGTCGAAACCACCACGCATCAGGATCCGATTCGCACGATGGGTCACGTGCGCGTGTCGGCGACCCCGAACATGCCCGCGGCCGTTCCGCGCACGTCGACTGCGGCGCTCACCGCGGCCACGCTTCCGTACGTGCGCGCTCTCGCCGGAGGCTGGGAGTCAGCCGTGAAACGTCATCCGGAACTTCGCGGGGCCGTCAATGTCGACGGCGGTCGTGTCGTTCACCCCGACGTGCGGGCGTCACTCGGCGATTCCCACTGACCCTCGACGGGCGGTCAGCGCCGCGGGTTGGGCGGGTCAACGTCGACGACGGTCGCGACGACGCTGCCAGAAGAAATCCCAGCGGGCCCGCAGGTACGACTTCGGCTTGTACTCACCGACGTAATCCCACTCGTTGTCGGGAAAGCCGTCGGCCTCCCACCGGTCGTAGTCGAAATCCGGCGAATCCTGCGGGGAAATCTCGAAGTCGTCCGGGAGAGTTTCGACGAATTCGGGTTCATTGGCGCGCAACTCGGCGACGAACGCTTTCTCCTCCAGGGTGGCTGCTTCTTCCTCGGCCATGCCGTGGGGTGCGGTGCGCACCAGGATCGTGAGTCGCGTCATGCGGTCGAGATCGATGGACAATTTTCCTCCTCGGGTCAGTAGTTGGGGCAAAGGGGCGGGTCGTCATCGCTGTGCTTGCTGAGGGCGTAGCCGCAGTCATCACAGGTCGGATCGTCGTCTTCGTCGAAGGCGGCGTCGTGCCGGCGTCGACGTTCGTCGCGGATCGCTTCCATCTCGGCCCGACGCTCGGCCTTCTTCTTGCCGTGTCGGTAGGCGAGGTACGCACCGAACAATCCCATCTGGGGTTCCTTTCTCGAGTCCTTCACCAATCAAAACGCTCGGGAACGGGCAAAGTGTGCGCCGAAAGGGCCGGTCGGCTTTGCCCCATCGGGACCATAACTGGGAGACTTCAGACATGTCGACCGCCACCATCACCGATACCGCCCGCGCGACCGTCGAGGCCGCCCTCGACGCCTTCCTCGCCGAGAACGACCCGAAGAAGATGGACAACATCGCGTTCCGTGGAGCTCGCTTCGATGCCGGACTCGCCTGGGTGCACTTCCCGGTCGGTCACGGCGGTCTCGGCGTACGTCCCGAACTGAACCGCATCATCGAGGAGCGTCTGCGCAAGGCCGGTGCCCAGCCGCAGGATCCGGCGTCGTTCTTCATGGCACTCGCGGGACCGACGATCGTGACCCACGGAAACGACGAGGTGAAGAAGCGCTTCCTGCGTCCGATGTTCACGGGCGAGGAGCGTTGGTGCCAGCTGTTCAGCGAGCCGGGCGCCGGTTCGGACTTCGCCGGGCTCGGCACGCGCGCGGTGCGCGATGGCGACGAGTGGGTCGTCAACGGCCAGAAGGTGTGGAACACCATGGCGCATCTCGGCGACTGGGGACTGCTCGTCACCCGCACCGATCCCGATCAGCCCAAGCACAAGGGCATGACCTACTTCGCGATCGACATGCACTCGCCCGGTGTCGAAGTGCGCCCCTTGCGCCAGATCACCGGTGAGGCCGAATTCAACGAGGTCTACATGACCGATGCGCGCGTGCCCGACAGCAACCGCATCGGCGAGGTGGGCGAAGGGTGGCGCGTGGCGCTCACCACTCTCATGAACGAGCGCACCGCGATCGGCGGAGGTGGCGGAGGCAACGCCAAGCGCCGCGGTCCGATCGATGATGCCGTGCGCATCTGGCGCGACTCTCCGGCTGAGCAGCGCAATGCCGCGCACCTCGATCAATTGATGCGACTGTGGTGCAAGAGCGAAGCGTTGCGCCTGACCAACATGCGCGCCGCTCAAGCCGCCAAGGCCGGCAACCCCGGACCCGAGGGTTCGATCGCCAAGTTGATGCTCGCCGAGTTCAACAAGAAGGTCACCGAGTTCTCGATCGAGCTCATGGGAGCGTCGGGAATGATCGACTTCGATTACACCTTCCGTCGCCCCGACAACCTGAGCGTCGACGGCACCGAGGGCGGCGTGCGCCACTCGTTCCTGAGGTCGCGCGCCAACTCAATCGAAGGTGGCACCAGCGAGATCATGCGCAACATTCTCGGCGAGCAGGTGCTCGGTCTGCCGGGCGAACCTCGCGTCGACAAAGACCTGCCCTGGATCAAGGTCCCCCGCAACTGATACCTCTCGCGTTCTCGGTCTGAAAAGTGGAGGTTTCCGCCACGTTGGCCGACCGAGAATCGGTGAGACTGTCGATGTGATCACGCAACGTGGCATCGAGATTCCCGAGGAGTGTCTGCAGTGGGCCTTCGCTCGCGCCGCGGGTGCCGGTGGGCAACACGTGAACAAGACCGCATCGAAAGCCACCCTCACCGTGGCGACCGCTGATCTGCTCGGGTCCCCCACCAAGTTGGCGCGGGTGCGCGATCGACTCGGTGAGTCGGTGGTGGTGTCATGCCAGGAGAGTCGCAGTCAGTGGCGCAACCGTCGCACGTGCATCGAGCGATTGGTCGAGATCATCGACGGAGCCGCCGCACCTCCGGCCGCCCCGCGACGACCCACCAAACCCTCGCGTAGTGCGCAAGAACGGCGCATCGCCCGCAAGAAGAAGCACGGCGACAAAAAGGCGGGGCGTCGCGGCGAGTGGTGAGCCCGATACCGTCGATGTCATGCCCAGTCGCTTCGTGCTCAAAGGAATGAACGCGGTCCACAAAGGACTGCTCGCGGTGTCGTTCGGTCGCATCGGATGGAACGCCGGAAACATGCCCGTACTGAAACTCATCACCACCGGTCGCACGTCGGGCATCAAGCGCGAGGTCATGCTCACGTCGCCACTGCAGATCGGCGACACGTGGGTGATCGTCGCGTCCAAGGGCGGCGACGATGATCACCCAGCGTGGTTCCTGAATCTCGTCGCCGATCCGCGAGTGGAGATCGACATTCGCGGAGTACGCACCGCTCGTCACGCCCGTGTCGCGACCTCGGACGAACGCGCCACGATGTGGTCGACCATCACCGCCAAGCACACCAATTACGCGGGTTATCAACAGCGCACCCAACGAGAGATTCCGCTCGTGCTGCTCGAACCGATCGGCAACGCACCATGAGCCCGACCGCATGACCGAGCCCGCTCGTGCCCCCATTGCGGGAGCCTTCGGAGGTGGCGGACTGTTCGGCATCGGATACGCCCTCGGGATTCTCGACACCTTGCGCGAACGCGGTGTTGATATGTCGCGGGCCCCGATGATCGGCACCTCGGCTGGTTCGTGGGCCGCCGCGGCCACCGCACTCGGCGTCACGTACGAGCAATTGAGCGCCCTCGAAGTGCCCCGCTTCCCTAACCCGCGCTCGGGCGTGTTGGCACGTTCCGCGCGACGAGTGTTCGGCGCCGGATTCGTGCCCAACGTGAACGCCGTCGCCTGTTCGCTTCCACGCCTGAAGCGGGTCGAGTTGTACGGAGCATCGACTCCGATTCACCAGATGGTGGCGGCCTCGTCGGCGGTGCCCGCCCTGTTGGCTCCGCAACGCATCAAGGGGACCTTGTACGTCGATGGTGGCGTGCGCTCGGGCGTCAGCGTCGACTTGGCCGCGCCCGCCGACGTGTTGATCGTGATCGCGCCATTGGCCGGGGCGATGTTCGGGCCGTTCAACGACATCGTCGAGCGCAACACGCACGAAGAGATCGCCGGATGGCATGCGACGCACAGCGGACGCGTGGTGCTCTTCGCACCGTCACATCTCACCTCGCGTGCGGCGACTCTCCCCCATCACCTGTTCGACAAGGAACGAGCAATGGTGGCCTACGACCTGGCGCGTCGCGAGGCCCTCAACACTCCGCTGTAACACAAAGCCCCCGATCTCGGTCGGCGAAAGTGGCGAAAACCGGCACTTTCGCGACCGAGATCGGGGGTGTGCGCTGGTGCGCGTCGTTGTCAGCTGCAGCCGCTGGTGCTGCCGCACGACGGGCAGGCGTGGCACGAACCGGCGCGGTTCATCTGCACCCCACACTGCATGCACATCGGAGCGTCACTGTGCTTTTGTCCTGGGCGCTTCATCTCGGCCGAGATGTCGCTCACCGGAGCCTCGGGCGCGATGCCGAGTTCCATCTGAGTCATCAACTCATCGACCGACGGAATGCTCTTGGGATCGGCGGCCACCTCGGTGCCCTGAGCCGACTGAATCGCCGACTCCTCGACACCGGGCAACGTCGGCTGCAAGCGCTCGTCGATCGAGAAGATGCCCAGTTCCTCGCGCTCCTCGTAGGTCATGTATTCGAGCGCGAGGCGACGGAACAAGTAGTCCATGATCGACGCCGCGAAACGGATGTCCGGATCGTCGGTCATGCCGGCGGGCTCGAAGCGCATGTTCACGAAGGCCTCGACGAAGGCGCGCATCGGCACGCCGTATTGCAGGCCGTAGCTGATGCTCTTGGCGAAAGCGTCCATGATGCCCGAGAGGGTGGAACCCTGCTTCGACACCGTGAGGAACACCTCACCGGGACGACCATCGTCGTACTCGCCGATCGTGGCGAAACCCTTGCAGTCGGCCACGCGGAATTCGAACGTGCGTCCACGGCGGCTGCGGGGCAACTTCTGACGCACCGGCTTGGTGACGACCTTCTCGACGATGCGCTCGACGACGGCCGACGCGGTGGCGGCGGGAGCGTCGGACTTGTCGTCGTCCTTCTTGGCCGTCGACAACGGCTGACCCACCTTGCAGTTGTCGCGGTAGATCGCCACGGCCTTCAGGCCGAGTTCCCACGACAGCATGTGCAACGCCTCGATGTCCTCGATGCTCGCCTCTTCGGGCATGTTCACCGTCTTCGAGATCGCGCCTGAGATGAACGGCTGCACCGCACCCATCATTCGCACGTGACCCTCGTAGTGGATCGTGTTGTCGCCCATCGAGCAGGCGAAGATCGCCACGTGCTCGGCCTTCAAGTGCGGCGCACCGAGGATCGACTTCTCGCGGTCGATGTAGGCGATGATGTCGTCGACCTGCTGCGGGTTGTAACCGACCTTGCGCAGGGCGCGCGGGATGGTCTCGTTGACGATCACCATGTTGCCGCCGCCGACGAGCTTCTTCATCTTCACGAGTCCGAGGTCGGGCTCGATGCCGGTGGTGT
>JBJTIO010000009.1:0-8350 GCA_046095045.1 Actinomycetota bacterium | reverse complement strand
AGAGATCGTCGCGGTTGGTTCGCGGGGCAAGGCCGAGGCCGCCTTACCGGGTGATGGCATGGTGCACGTCGGTCGACGCGCCGATCGTTCGGTGCGCACGGTTGCGGCGAGCATGGATGCATCGGTCGCCCACGCCGGATTCCACTTCGGAGCGAGTTACGTCGAGGTGGCGCGCTTCTGCGACGCGGTGCGCAATGGTGCTCGTCCGGATGTCGACGTGAACGACGGCTTGTGGAGCGTGGCGGTCGGTGCGGCGGCCCACCGCAGCATCAACGAGGGACGTCCGGTGTCGCTGAGCGAGTTCGGGTTGAACTAACTCAGGATTCGGTGATCGTGATCGACACGATCTTGATCTCACCCTTGGGTGGCATGCCGTTGGCGGCGGGATCGTCGTTGCCGGCCAGATCCATGTCGAAGACCGTGGTGTCGAGCCCGTCGGTGACCTGGCCGAACAACGTGTAATCGGGGGAGAGGCCGACACCTTGTGACCCGGTGATGACGAAGAACTGACTTCCGTTGGTGTTCGGCCCCGAGTTGGCCATCGCGAGCGAACCAACCTGGTATTCACCAGCGGCCGGTAGTTCGTCGGCGAATTTGTAGCCGGGGCCGCCCGAACCGGTGGCGGTGGGATCGCCGCACTGCACCATGAAGTTCGGGATCGCGCGGTGGCAGGTTGTGTCGTCGTAGTACTTGGAGCGCGCCAGGTTGACGAAGTTGTTCACGGTTCCCGGAGCCTTGGCCGCGTCGAGCACCGCGGTGTACACGCCGAAGTTGGTGGTGACCGTGGCGGTGTAGGTCTTGGTGGGGTCGATGCAGAGTGCGAACGAGTCACTGAACTCGCGCACCGGTTCGGCGGTGCCCTCGACGGGAGCACACTCGGTGGTGCCGTACGTGAACTCGGTGGGAGCAACCGATGACGGCGCGGTCGAATCAGCGGTCGCGACCGTCGTAGTGGTAGCAGCCGAATCGTTGGAGTCGTCCTTGGTGATGAACGCAATGACGAAGAAGATGGCGACGATCACGATGATGGCGGAGGCGGCTCGGATGGCCGTGCGAGTGGTCTTCTGTCGACGCGCGGTCTGCACTTGAAGATCGCGGCCCATCTGACGGTTCTGCTTTTTTCGTTCGCGTTTGGCGGTTCCCACGAGTGAGGAAGGCTAGCAATCTCACCCCTTCCGACGCCCGTCGGCGGGTAGCCTTCAATGCTCGTGGGCCTGATTGTCCAAAAATTCGGCGGAACCTCGGTGGCTGACCCCGAGCGCATCCGAGCGGTGGCCGAACACGTGGCGTTCACCAAGCGTCACGGACACGACGTCGTGGTGGTCGTGTCGGCGATGGGCAAGTCGACCGACAACCTGATCAAGTTGGCGAACGACGTGTCGTCGACCCAGCCCGCGCGCGAGATGGACATGCTGCTCACCACGGGCGAGCGCATTTCGATGGCGCTCGTGTGCATGGCTCTGGCCGACCTCGGCGTGGAGGCCGTCAGCTTCACCGGCAGTCAGGTGGGCATCATCACCGACACGGTGCACACCAAGGCCAAGATCATCGAAGTGAAGGGCGATCGCGCCCGTGAGGCACTGGCGCAGGGCAAGGTCTGCGTCGTCGCCGGATTTCAGGGCGTCAGTACCGAGCGCGAGATCACCACTCTCGGACGCGGGGGTAGCGACACGACCGCGGTCGCCTTGGCTGCCGCGCTCGAGGCCGACAGCTGCGAGATCTACACCGACGTCACCGGCGTGTTCAGCGCCGACCCGCGCATCGTGCCGCAGGCGCGCAAACTGCAACACATCAACTTCGACGAGATGCTCGAGATGGCCGGCGCCGGCAGCAAGGTGCTGGCGCTGCGCTCGGTCGAGTTCGCCCGCAATCACAACGTCCCCATCCAGGTCCGCTCCAGCTTCACGTGGGAGCCGGGAACTTGGGTCACCAGTCAGGAGCCTTCCATGGAAGATCCCATCATCTCCGGTGTCGTCACCGACGTGAGCGAGGCCAAGGTCACCGTACGCAAGGTGCCCGACAAGCCGGGAGTATCGGCCGGGTTGTTCGAGCCACTCGCGCAGGCGAACGTGAACGTCGACATGATCGTCCAGAACACCTCCGAGGATGGAACGACCGACATCAGTTTCACGGTGCCCAAATCCGACATGAAGGTGGCGCAGTCGATCGTCGACGACGTGGCGAAGAAGATCGGTGCGGCAGGTGTCGTGAACGACGACGCGATCGCCAAGATCTCGCTCGTTGGTGCCGGCATGAAGACGAGTCCCGGCATCGCCGCGAAGATGTTCCGCACCCTCGCCGAGAACGACGTCAACATCCAGATGATCTCGACGTCGACCATTCGTATCTCGGTTGTCGTCGGTGCCGCCGATCTCGAGCGAGCGGCGCGTTCGCTGCACACCGCGTTCGGTCTCGACAGCGGACAGTCGTACAGCGCACCGTTGCCCGAGCGGAAGTAAGCGGAACTCGTCCGTGTCCCGTTTGCGTCGACGCCAGCACTTGCCGTGGAACGCGGCGGGGCGCGCGGCCGAGGGTCGGGGCGACGGCGACAGCGTGGTGCGTGACACCGGCTGGGTGTTCAACAACGCGACCGGCAGCGAACTGACGCTCGCCGAGTTCGTGAACTCGGGCGAGCACGAGGTGGGCGCTTACCTCGAGTACTTCGGGTTCGACCGAGACGTGCTCGCGAATCAGAGTCTCGTCGAGATCGGTTCGGGCATCGGTCGCATGACGGCGGGTTTCACTCGGCGCTTCGCCACTGTGACCGCGGCCGACCTCGACGCGGCATTTCTCGAGAGATGCCGAGAGACGGTGTCGCGTTTCGGCGTGGTCGAACGATTGTCGACGTCGCACGTGGCTGACGGACGAACGCTGTCGCTGCCGTCGGCGTCGGCCGACATGGTGTTCAGTTACATCACCTTGCAGCACTGCGAGCGGGCCGACGCGCTCGCCCTCACCAGCGAGGCTCTGCGCGTGGTGAAGCCCGGTGGAGTAGTGGTGTTGAATTACCGCACCTGGATCCCCGATGACGTGGCGCTGTACCCGGCGGGCGTTCTCACGCGCGCACTGTGGCGCGTGCCGACGCTCGGTCCGTGGTTGGCCCGTCAACGTTGGTCGACCCGACTCGGTTGGCAGGCGAACCGACTGGCACCTCGTTTCGTGTTCGAGCACCTCGCCGCGTCCGGCGTCGCACTCGACAACCCCACCGTGTGGCTGAAGAACGAGCGTCGTTTGCGCGGCGTCGAATCGGTGCCCGTGCGCATTTTCATCGGTGTCGATCGCAGTCACTGGTGGCTAATTGCCCGTCGGGCTTCCTGAGCACGCCGTTAGCCTGCGAAGTCATGCGTATCGGAGTTGTAGGAGCAACCGGACAGGTGGGTGGCGTCATGCGCACCCTGTTGGCCGAGCGGAACTTTCCCATCGAACAGATTCGGTTCTTCGCCTCGGCTCGTTCGGCGGGTAGCGCCCTGCCGTGGAAGGGCGGTGAGGTGACCGTCGAGGACGCCGAGTTGGCCGATCCGAGCGGACTGGACATCGCGTTGTTCTCGTCGGGAGCGACGTCGAGTCGAGTGCTCGCGCCTCGCTTCGCGGCCGCTGGTGTGACCGTGATCGACAACTCGTCGGCGTGGCGCATGGATCCCGAGGTGCCGCTCGTGGTGAGCGAGGTCAACCCTGGCGAGATCCGCAACGCGAAGAAGGGAATCATCGCCAATCCGAACTGCACCACGATGGCGGCGATGCCCGTGCTGAAGCCGTTGCACGACGAGGCCGGACTCGAGCGACTCGTGGTGAGCACGTATCAAGCGGTGTCGGGTGGCGGTTTGGCCGGAGTCGACGAGCTCGACAAGCAATCGCGCGAAGTGACCGACGTGGCGCGCGATCTCACGTACGACGGTGAAGCTGTGTCGTTCCCTGCGCCGACCAAGTTCGCCAAGCACATCGCTTTCAACGTATTGCCGTACGCGGGCAAGTACGTCGAGGACGATTCGTTCGAGACCGACGAAGAACAGAAGCTCCGCAACGAGAGCAGAAAGATTCTCGCCATTCCGAATCTGCGCGTGTCTGGTACGTGCGTGCGCGTGCCGGTGTACACGGGACATTCGTTGAGCATCAACGCCGAGTTCGCACGACCGATTTCGGTGGCTCGCGCGACCGAGTTGTTGAAGAACGCGCCCGGTGTGGTGGTGATGGATGTTCCGACGCCGCTCGAAGCCGCCGGCAAGGATCCGAGTTATGTCGGGCGTATTCGTCAGGATGCGTCGCTCGACGACGGCCGCGGTCTGGTGTTGTTCGTGAGCAACGACAACTTGCGCAAGGGTGCGGCGCTCAACGCCGTGCAGATCGCCGAACTCTTCCTCTAAGCGCGTTCTCGGTCTCGAAAGTCGCGGTTTTCGGCGCGCTCGCCTACCGAGAACGCGTCAGCACGCGCAGGGAAGCGCCGAGCACGTGGGACAGCCGTTCGCGTAACGCGCCGCGGCCTCGGTGAGATCGATGCCCATCTGATTGGCGAGCGTCGCGACCCATGCCAGAACGTCGGCGAACTCGTGGAGTTGCTGATCGCGGTTGCCCTTGCGGACTGCTTGGGCGAGTTCGCCGACTTCCTCAGCCAACCAGGCGACGGTCGATGGCACACCGCGGGTGCGATCACGCTCGCCGTAGGTGCGCTCGATGACGTTCTGGAAATCCGCGATGTTCATGGGTCCACCGTAGATGGATCGGCTTCGGGGACGGACCGTCTATGGTCGGTTGGGGCCCCGACACACGCGTGGTTGCCTCCGTCATCCGCTCATTCATGCCCTGCATGGGGCTAATTCTGCTCAGGGTGCCGATTTCTGCCACCACGACTAGACACCCGAAGTTCGATGAGGCGTACTTTCCATTTCAGCGGTCCCGAACCCCCGACGGACCTCGAGAAGGAAGGTTGTTATGATTGAAAATGCAGATCTGAATCTCCTTGTTTACAACGCTCTGTCGTTCGGCACAGCGGTGATGCTCGGAGCGTTCGTCTACTTTTTGACGCAGATTTCGAGCGTCGCCAAGAAGTACAAGGCCTCGGTCGCCGCATCGGCCGTCGTCGTCGGAATCGCCGGCTACCACTACTACCGCATCTGGAGTGGCTGGGCGTCGGGCGAAGTGAACGAGGGCTACCGGTACGCCGACTGGCTGATCACGGTGCCGTTGCTCATCGTCGAACTCCTGATCGTTCTGGGCACGTCGCCCGAGCGTCGCAAGTCGTTGATGAAGACGCTCGTTCCCGCGACCGCCCTGATGGTCGGTCTCGGATACCCGGGTGAGGTGTCGACCGATGACGGAACCAAGTGGTTGTTCTGGGTGTTGGCGATGCTGCCGTTCGTGTACATCCTGTACGCACTCGTCGGCGAGTTGAAGCAGGTCAAGGCCCGCGAGAACGCGACGGTCGCTGGCTTGATCAACAACGCAACCAAGATCCTGTTGATCACGTGGTGCGTGTACCCGATCACCTACTTGTTCCCGGTGTTCTTCGAGTACCCGCACGATGGTGCGGAGACCGCTCGTCAGCTCGGCTACACCATCGCCGACATCACGGCGAAGGCCGGTTACGGACTCGCGATTCTCGCGATCGCCAAGGCTCGCTCGGCGTCTGAATCCAGCTGATTCGGTGCGACCGACCTCGAGTCGGAAATGTGAAGAGGGCCCCTGCGCAAGCAGGGGCCCTTTGATTTGGTCGGGGTGAGAGGATTTGAACCTCCGGCCTCCACGTCCCGAACGTGGCGCGCTAGCCAAACTGCGCTACACCCCGCGGTGCAGACCCCGAGGCTACAGGGCGGGTTCGGCTTCCGGCTCAGCCGGTTCGTCGACCGTGGGCAGGCCTTCGGCGTAGCAACCGCCACCGGACACTGCGCGCGACGCACGACGCAGGCGCAACGCATCGAGCGGCTTGATCAGCCAACCATCGGCTCCGCTACGGCGCGCCATATGAATGTCGGCGTCGCGGTCGAGAAGCATCAGGATCGGAACTCGCGGCAACGTGCCCGCACTCTCGTCGAGACGCAGATCCATGGTGACCGCGATGCCACCCATGGTTCCGATCTGCAGATCGAGAATCACGAGATCAGGCGTGCGCGACTTGATGATGCCTGCGACCGCGCGACCATCGCGACAGTGAGTGAAAGTGGTGTCGGGTCCGCCGAGAGCGGCGGCGACTTCGTCGACCAGCCAATCGGCGTCGGTTGCGAGAATCACGTGCACGACTCGAACGCTACCTTGCGTCGCCGGTGCGGGGCGAACAGCGGGCGTTCTCAGCCCACGATTTCGCGACCGAGTTCGTCGATCGCCACCAGGTCGTGCACGTCGGACGCCCGTTGGTGCACTCGCGCGACCGCCGCACTCGAAGCGCGGGCCAACAGCGGGGCGATCATCGTCTTTTCGGCTTCGGCGACGCGGCGCAGGTGGGCGAGGTTGGCGAGGAGCGCGGCCTGCTCGGGATCGGTGGCTTTGCGAGATGCCGCTTCGGCGGTGGAAGCGGCCCCCTTGCCGAAGTTCGGCTGCAAGCGGTTCACCACGAGTCCGGCCACGCTCACGTTGCGCGCCTCGAGTCGCCCGACGAAATAGATCGCCTCGCCAACCGTGTCGCGGCGGGCCGAACTCACCACCACGTAACGACAGTCGTCCGACTTCAACAACGACTGCACCGCACCGGCTCGGCGGACGAACCCGGGTTCGATTCCTTCGAACGCTTGGAAGAAATCGATCGCATCGGCCAGCACGTCGGCACCGATCACTCGCCCAATCGTGCGCAGAATCGGTTGAGCGGCGAGGTTGAGCACCTTCAGGCCACCGCGCGCTGGCGCCACCATCCATCGGTACACGCGATGATCGAGGAAATTCATCAAGCGTTGCGGCGCTTCGAGAAAGTCGAGGGCCTCGCGCGTGGGAGGAGTATCGACGACGACGAGATCGAACCGATCGTCGTTCGCCAACTCGTACAACTTCTCGGCCGCCATGTATTCCTGGCTTCCCGACAACTTGCTCGCGATGTTGACGTAGAAGGGGTTCCCGAGGATCCGTCGGGCCTGAGCCTCGTCGCGCGCTTGTGTGCGAATCACCTGATCGAAAGTGGCGCGTGCATCGAGCATCATCGCCCACATTCGTGTTCCATCCTCGGCGACCACGAGAGACGGCTCGTTCGAGAGTTCTCCGATGCCGAGCGCATCGGCGAGTCGCTTGGCCGGGTCGATGGTGATGAGCACCACGCGTCGACCACGTCGAGCCGCGGCGAGTGCGAGTGCGGCAGCGGTGGTCGTCTTGCCCACGCCACCCGAACCACAACACACCATCACCTTGGCGTCGTCGATCAATCGGCCGAACGAGGGTTTCACGACTTCCTCCGGCGACCCTTGGTCGATGGCGTCACGCCGCGCGCGATGTCGGCGAGTCGGATCACATCGTCGCTGTTCAGATCGGCGGTGGCGATGTGCGGCAGGGTGACGATCTCGGCCACACCTTCCAGTCGGCGGATCGCTTCGGTGTGTCCGCGACTGCGTTCGGCTCGGTAACGCGCGGCGTCGCCGAGTTCGTCATCGGGGGCGGCCCCCGCGTCGACGAGACGCTCGATGTCGGGTGCCACGTCGACGTTGTTCACCACGACCGGACCGAAATTCACTCCCACGGTGTCGCGCAGCAACGCCGTCGTTTCGATCAACTCGTTCACGGGTGTGGTCTCGGGCAAGGTCACCATCAACACGCGACACTTGTCGGGGTCGCTCAGCATCTGCTGCACCTCGATTGCCTGTGATCTGATCGGTCCGCCGCGGATGGTGGTGGCCATCGCACCTGGGGCCTGCAGAAAGCTGATCGCGTGTCCGGCCGCCGGTGCGTCGACCACGATGAGGTCGTGTTCGCCGTCGGGCCCGGCGAGACCGACGAGGTGTTTGATCTTGCCGAGAACCAAGAGGTCGTCGATGCCGGGTGCGGCACTCGAGACCACCCCGACGACCCCAGTGGAGACGAGTCGTTTGGCGATGCGCGCCAATCCCTGCGTCGCGAGATAGTCCTGCAACGCCTCGCTCGCCGTGATGGTGCGCAAATGGATGCTGCCGGTGCCGTGTGGGCCGAGACCCGAACGAATGGTGGTGCCCTCGTAGGTCGATCCGTCGGAAGCCGAACCGCCGAGCAGTTCGGCGAGGCCGGTGCGCGAGTCAAGGGTCACAACGAGCACACGACGACCCTCGTCGGCTGAGGCGCGCGCCACCACGGCGGTTACCGTTGTCTTGCCGACACCCCCCTTGCCGGCCACCACGAGCAACCGCGAACTGGTGAATGTTCGGCTCGGACTTGCGTTCTTCGGAGGCACTCGTGCGCAGACTAGCGA
>JBJTIO010000008.1:0-3362 GCA_046095045.1 Actinomycetota bacterium | reverse complement strand
AGCGCGCCCCCGAACCCACTCAGAGCGTGCGCGACGGGGGAGATCACTGATGGAGTTGGTGGTCTTCGTTCTCGCCGCCGCGATGATTCTCGTCGGAGCGGTCGGAGTGATCGTGCGGAGCAATCCCGTGCACGCCGCGCTCAGCCTCATCCTCACGCTGTTTGGTGTGGCCGTGCTCTTCGTGGCCCAGAACGCGCACTTCCTCGCGGCCGTGCAGGTGATCGTGTACGCGGGGGCGATCGTGGTTCTGTTCTTGTTCGTCATCATGTTGCTCGGCGTCGATCGCGCCGAGGACATCACGACCGAACCGTTCAAGGTGCAGCGACCGCTCGCAGCCATCGTCGGTCTCGGACTCGCCGGTCTCGTCATCGCCGCAGTGGTCGCCTCGCGCGACGTCGTGATTCCGCGCGGATCGGGTATCGACGTTGCCGACGTGGTCGGCGACGGTGACTCGAACATCAAGCAGTTGTCCCGCAGCGTCTTCGGTGACTACGTCGTGGCCTTCGAGGTGACCTCGGTTCTTCTCGTAGTCGCCGTGGTCGGCACGGTGTTGCTCACCCGTCGCATCAAGTCGGGCAAGGACTCGTGATGTCGCTCATCGCCGCCGCCTCTCCGACCACGACCTGGTACCTCATCCTCGCCGCAGTGCTGTTCGCGATCGGGGCCGTCGGTGTTCTGGTGCGACGAAACCCGCTCGTCATGTTCATGTGCATCGAATTGATGCTCAACGCGGTGAACCTCAGTTTCGTGGCCCTGGCCAAGAAGCTCGGCGACATCGGCGGACAGACCACGGTGTTCTTCGTGATGGTGGTCGCCGCGGCCGAGGTCGTGGTCGGTCTCGGCATCATCGTGTCCATCATGCGTCGTCGCCCGGGTGCGACGGCCGACGACATCTCGGCGTTGAAGGGTTAGTGCGATGCTCGATCTGATCTGGTTGATCCCCGCCCTGCCCCTGCTCGGCTTTCTGATCAACGTCGTTTTCGGTCGCCTGCTCGGCGAACCGAAGTCCGGTGTCCTCGCCGCATTGATGGTGGCGGGCTCGTTCGTGGTCACCGCGGGAGTGTTCTTCGATCTGTTGTCGAAGCCGATGGAGGAACGTCATCACGTGGTGACCGCGTTTTCGTGGGTACCCGTCGGCTCACTCCACGTCGACCTCGCATTCCTGGCTGATCCTCTGAGCATCACCATGGCTCTGTTCGTCACGGGTATCGGTGCACTGATCCACCTCTACGCGATCGGCTACATGCACGGAGATCCGAAGTTCAGCAAGTTCTTCATCTACCTGAACCTCTTCGTCTTCTCGATGCTGATGCTCGTGCTCGGCGAGAACTTGCTCGTCACCTTCCTCGGTTGGGAAGGAGTCGGCACCTGCTCGTACTTCTTGATCTCGTTCTGGCACACGCGCGAGAGTGCCGCGACGGCGGGCAAGAAGGCCTTCGTCACCAACCGTGTCGGCGACTGGGGCGTGATGATGGGCATGTTCCTCGCCTTCGTCGCGACGGGGACCCTCAGTTATTCCGGCATCAACCATGCGGCCGAGTCGGGGTCGATTTCGGGCGTGACCGCCACGGCCATCGGACTGATGTTGTTCATCGGTGCTTGCGGCAAGAGCGCGCAGTTGCCGCTCTACATCTGGTTGCCCGACGCCATGGAAGGCCCCACTCCGGTGTCGGCGCTGATCCATGCGGCCACCATGGTCACCGCGGGCGTCTTCCTCATGACCCGCGTCAATCCCGTGCTCGCGATCTCGTACGACTGGGCTCCGACCCTGATCGCGATCGTCGGAGTCGCCACCGCATTGTTTGCCGCCACGATCGCGGTCGCCCAGACCGACATCAAGAAGGTGCTCGCGTACTCGACCGTCAGTCAGTTGGGCTTCATGTTCCTCGCGGTGGGCTCAGGCGCGTACGTCGCCGCGATTTTCCACATGGTGACGCACGCGTTCTTCAAGGCGCTCCTCTTCCTCGGAAGTGGCTCGGTGATTCACGGTATGCATCACGAACAGGACATGCGCAAGATGGGAGCGCTGCGCGTGCTCATGCCGATCACCGCGTTCACCTTCATCATCGGTTGGTTGGCCATTGCCGGCGTTCCGCCGTTCGCGGGCTTCTGGAGCAAGGACGAGATTCTGCTGTTCGCTTTTGCGAAGAGTCCGATCCTGTACGTGGTCGGAATGATCACTGCGTTGCTCACGGCGTATTACATGACCCGCCAGGTGATCATGGTGTTCTTCGGCGAGGCGCGCTGGAACGATCACAGCGAGGAGCACGGGGCGCACGGCGATTTCAAGCCGCACGAGAGCCCGAAGGTGATGTTGCTTCCCCTCGTGGTGCTGGCGGCGTTGTCGGTGGTTGGCGGCGCCATGCAATTGCCGTTCACGAAGGATCTTCATTTCCTCGAGAAATGGCTCGAACCAGTGATCGAGTTCGGCGAGGCCGACATCCACGAGTCGTGGGCGTACGAGAACAAGTACATCCTTCTCGGGATCGCTGTCATCGTTGCGTTGACGGGCATCGCGCTGTCGATCGCGGTGTACTCGAAGAAGAAGGTCGCGGCCATCGAGCCCCAACTTCTCGCCGACGGATGGAAATACGACAAGTCGATCTCGGCCTTCATGGGCGGTCCGGGTCGTCGCGCGTTCGATGGCGTTGCTTGGGTCGATCGCACGATCGTCGACGGTGCCGTGAACGGCGTCGGACGACTCGTGCAGGGAGCCGGTGGTTTCCTGCGCAAGGCGCAGACCGGTGCGGTGCGTAACTACGCCGCCGGCGTCGGACTCGGAGTCGTCGCGCTTCTGGTGTGGTTCTTCCTGCGAGGGGTGGTGCTCTGATGCTTGCCGAAGCGACGCACTCCTTGCCGTATCCGGTGCTGACCATGTTGGTGTTGGTGCCCCTCGTGGGCTCGATCATCACTCTTCTGTCCTCGCAACGGCGTCCGGAATACACGAAGTTGGTCGCTCTCGTCACCTCGGTGTTCACCGGTGCGATCGGTCTGTGGGTGCTCGCCTCGTTCGAGACCGGCGAAGAGGGCTTCCAGTTCGTGTCGAAACATCAATGGATCTCCTCGTGGGGGATCGGGTGGCACCTCGGCGTCGACGGCATTTCGTTGTTCCTCGTCGTGCTCACGGGCATCTTGTTCCCACTCGTCATCGTCGGTTGCGATCCGCATCACGACGAGAAGCGCTATCTCGCGTGGCTGCTGTTGCTCGAGGCAGGTGTCATGGGTTCGTTCCTGAGCCTCGATCTCTTCCTCTTCTTCCTCTTCTTCGAGATCGTGCTCGTCCCGATGTACTTCCTCATCGGAGGTTGGGGTTACGACCAACGCATCTACGCCGCGACGAAGTTCTTCCTCTACACCATGGT
>JBJTIO010000007.1:0-10164 GCA_046095045.1 Actinomycetota bacterium | reverse complement strand
CTCGAAGCGGCCCTCGACGCGATTCCCGGTCTGTCAGTCGTCTTCGACGATTCGGGTGACGTTTTGGCCGCGAATCTGCGGGTTCGTGAACTCGGCGAGTCGCCGGTCTCCGGACGTTCGGTCAACGAAGTGCTCGGTTTCGGCGCCGACACGGTGCGTGCACGGATCGTGGGCGAGTTGATCGCCAAGGCGTTGAACGGGGAGCACGGGAACGCCGAGGTGATCGGCGACGAGGACGACCGAATGCGCATCATCGAGTTGGAGGCCGTTCCGGTGCAGGTTCCCGGAGAGGATCGGGTCGGACTTTTGCTCGTCACCGACACCACCGAGCGTCGGAATCTCGCCATGCGCACCGCCCAGGCCGAGCGCATGGAATCGCTCGGAGCGTTGGCAGGAGGTTTGGCGCACGACTTCAACAACCTGTTGTTCGTCACGCTCGGCAATCTGCAGTTGATGGCTATGAACGAGACCATCACCGGTGACGAGAAACTGTCGAAGTTCCTGTCGCGTTCGATGTCGGCCGTCGAGCGGGGCGCGGAGATCACGCGGTCGCTTCTCGCGGTTGCACGCAGTCAACCGCTCGAGGAAACCGCGGTGTCGCTCGCCGATCTCATCAAGGGACTTCTGCCCCTCGTCAAGCAAGCGGTCGGTGCGGGCCGGACCGTGGAGGTCGACATCCCGGATCCGAGCCTGCAACTTCTGGTCGATGCCGGTCGATTGCAGAGCTGCATCCTGAACCTCGCTTTCAACTCGCGCGACGCGATGGGTCCGAACGGCACGGTGCGCATCGCCGCTCGCGAACAGGACGGAATGATCGAGTTGTCGGTCACCGATGACGGTTCGGGGATGCCGCCCGACGTCGTGGCCCGCGCCTTCGAGCCGTTCTTCACCACGAAGAAGGCGGGCAGCGGCACCGGGCTCGGGCTCGCCACGGTGTACGCGTTCGCCCAACAGAGCGGAGGCACGGCCAAGTTGCAGAGTCGGGTCGGCGTAGGAACCACCGTCACGCTCGTGCTGCCGGTGCATCGTCCCGGTTCCGCCTCGACCCCGGCGCCATCGTCGCGTCGTTCGGGACGGCGCGTGGTGGTCGCCGACGACGAACAGGCGCTCGCCGAGATGGTGGCAGCCTGGCTGATCGATGTTGGTGTCGATGCGCGATTCGCGCTGTCGCCCAAGACCGCACTCGAGTTGATCGCCGAGTTCCCGCCCGACGTGTTGGTCTCGGACGCGAACTTCGGTGAAGAGCAGGACGGACTCGATCTGGCGCGTTTGGCCACGGCGGGGCAACCCGATCTTGCCGTGATCTTCATGACGGGCTACTCGTCGAGCATGAGACAATTGCAAGAGTTGGGGGAGCGTACGCTCGCCAAACCGTTCTCACGAGACGACCTCTATGCGGCGGTGCTTCCGCTGTTGGCCGACGACGGGGCGTCGCAGGGAGGTGAAGAGAATGGCTGACGGTGCTCGAGTGCTCGTCATCGATGATGAGGAAGCGATCTGCGAACTGATCGAGGCGGTGGCCGAGTCGGCCGGCTTCTCCGCCTCATCGGCGAGTGTCCCCGCCGACATCGATCGAGCGATTCAAGGTCGTTTCGATCTCGTCGTTCTCGATCTGTCGCTCGGAGAAGTCGATGGAATCGAGATCATGAGTCGACTCGGCTCCTTGCATCGTGGGATGCCGGTGATTCTCGTGAGCGGAGCCGATCAGTCGTTGCTCGACACGGCGGGTCGGATCGCCGAGATGCACAAGTTGAGAGTCATCGGCACCTTCGCCAAACCGTTCTCGCTCGACGTGTTGCGCGCCGCGATGCTCGAGTGGTCGCAGATCGCCGATGGTGCCAACGATCCGACCGGGCCGAAGATTCAGGTCGGGCCCGACGAACTTCTCGATCCGACTCTGCTGCACCTCGCGTACCAGCCGAAGGTCTCGACCCGCACCGGCGAAGTGACCGGTGTCGAGGCTCTCGTGCGATGGCGACACCCTCAACACGGTGACGTGTCGCCATCGATATTCGTTGCTCTCATCGAGGAGGCGGCCCGCACATCGGAGTTGCTCGACACGGTGATGGAGATGGCGGCTCGCGATCGGCGGCGGTATCGAGCCTTGAGTGCGATGCCCGACGTGAGCGTGAACATCTCGGTTCTCGATCTCGACGACGAGGAACTTCCCCGTCGCGCCCAGAAGTTGTTGTGCAGTTCGGCGCCAGCCGAAGCGTGGACCTTCGAAGTCACCGAGACCGCGCCCATCACCGATGCCGCTCCGGCGTTGGCGATCCTCACGCGACTACGCCTCGCGGGTTTCCGATTGGCCGTCGACGACTTCGGAACCGGGACGAGCAATTACGAACGCGTGTTGGCGGCTCCGTTCACCGAATTGAAGATCGATCGGGCGATGGTGAGTCGACTCGATATCGACGCCCTCGAACCTGATCCGATGGTGAAGTCGGGCGTCGAGGTGGGCCATTCACTCGGACTTAATGTGGTGGCCGAAGGCGTGGAAACGCCCGATCAGTTCCGGATGGTTCGCGACATCGGATGCGATGCCGCTCAGGGATACCTCATCTCGGCGCCCGTGGCTCCCACTCAGATCGACGCCGCCCTCGACGAGTGGCGACGCAAGTTCGAATTTCTCGGCTGATCGACCCTCAGGCGAGGGCGATTCGCAACGCGGCCGACAAGGTTTCACGGATCCGAGGCTTGGTCAATCCGACGCTCGTGCGCAGATATTCGATGTTCTCGATGCTCACCGTGTAGTCGACGATGCGTGCGGCAATCGCCGGCTGAGCTGAACTCCCGATCTCGGCGGCGAATTGTTCGGTTGCCTGATTGCGCAGGAACGTTCGCCGCTGATGCAACGCGTTCGCCACGGTGACCGACCGCACTGAAGTGACCATCGACGCCTTGCCCACTCCGACGGTCTTGTCGAACAAGCGCATACGGTGCTCGACGAGTGCCTCGATCCGATTCTCGAGATTGCCGGAGGAATCGAGACCTTCGTAGAGGTGCCGTACTCGCTCCCATTGCATGTCGATCGCCGTCGCGGCCAAATCTTCCATGTCGTCGAAGTAGCGGAACACCGAACGTTCGGAAACGCCGGCCACTTCGGCGATTCGAGCGGCCGAGGGTTGGATCTCGCCGGCCTCGTACAGCTCGAGTAACGCCTGGACCACGGCGGCCTTGTTGCGATTACCGCGTTCGCGTCGTCCATCCACGCGCGGTGTTTCGTTCAGTTCATGTGTGGGGGGCACGGGCGGAAGTGTAGAGGGTGACTGAGGAGGCGACGGTGTCCGAACGTAACGGATTCAGCGGCGCCGAGCCGTGTCTGATTCAGCGGCGCCGAGCCGCTTTGGCCAGACGCTTCGCGGTGCGGCCGATCGGTGCGAGATGACGATGATCGAGGTCACCGAGTTCGACTCCGTTCGCGAACAGCACGCGATATCTCTGCCAATTGAATCCGTTGGCGAGGATCACCTTGCCCTCGGTTCCGGCCTCGACGTCGGCCAGTGCCACGGTCGCTTCCACGCGGTCACCGATGCGGAGGTCGAGTTGATCGGCGTGCGGCTTGGCGAGGGCATGGGGCTTCCACGTGGGCATACACCAATCATGCCTCACCGTGGGGCTGACATGCGACACCGCCGGTACACTTCGCTCCCTGTGAAGACGACCTGTGAAACCCTCGAAGGCAACCGTGTGAAACTCTCCGTCGAGGTCGACGAAGCCGATTTCGCCCGCGACATCGATGCTGCATTCGCCAAGATTGCCCAAGAAATCCGTCTCCCCGGTTTCCGCGCGGGCAAGGCGCCGCGCAAGGTCCTCGAAGCCCGCATCGGCATCACGGCGGCGCGCGAACAGGCTCTTCGCGACGGCGTGCCGCGCCATCTGGCATCCGCGGTGCGCGAGATGAATGTCGACATCATTGCCACCCCCGAGATCGAGATCACGGGCGGCCAGGATTCCGGCCCGGTCACATTCGACGCCACGTGCGAGGTGCGCCCAGTCATCACGGTGCCCGGCTACGGCGGCATGCGCGTCAAGGTGCCGGCGATCGACGTCGCCGATCAGGAGATCGACGATGTCATCTCGGCCGAGCGTCGACGCTTGGGCAAGCTCACCACGGTCGATCGCCCCGCAGCGTCGGGCGATTACGTGATCGTCGATCTGATCGGTCGTCGCGATGGCGAGCCGGTGGCTGGGTTGGCCGTCGATGAGTGGTCGTACGAGATCGGCAAGAAGTGGGTCGCACCCTCCTTCGACGATCAACTGATCGGTAGTTCGGCCGGCAGTCGCCTCGAATTCACCGACACCCCGTCGGGCACCGACACACCCGCAGACTTCGAAGTGACGGTCACCGCGGTTCAGGAACTGGTCGTCGCCGATCTCGACGACTCGTGGGTCGCCGAGAACATCGAGGGTCAGAGCACGGTTGCCGAGTGGCGCAGTTCGATCAGTGAACGCCTCGGTGTCAACCGCCTCAATCAGGTGCGCAACGGCTTGGTCGAGAAGGTCACCGATGCTTTGGCGGCCCTCGTCGACATCGACGCCCCGGAATCGATGGTGGCGGCCGATTTGCAGCGTCGCGTGGAGAACACCATTCGTCAGTTCCAGATGCAGGGCATCAACATCGATCAGTGGCTGCAGGCAACCGGTCAGGATGCGGCGTCGTTCGTCGAGGGCATTCGTCCCCAAAGCATCAAGGCGTGCAAGGTCGATCTGGCGCTGCGTGCGGTCGTTCTGGCCGAGGGTCTCGACGCAACCGACGACGAGATCGAGCGCGAATTCGAGACCATGGCCGACCGCAGCAACGAGGCGGCCATTCGTCAGGCCGAGATGCAGGGCGGCGGTAAGAACAAGAAGATTCGTTTGTACACGGCCGATCAGGTGCGCGCCGCGTATCAAGCCAACGATGCGATCGTCGATTTGGCTGCCGAGATCTCGAAGTCGAAGGCTCTCGACTGGTTGATCCACCGCGTCGAATACGTCGATCCGTCCGGCAAGGTGCTCGATCGCGACACCGTGATCGGACATTCCGAGGCCGATCACGCGGGCCACGATCATGCGGGCCACGATCACGCGGACCATGATCATTCCGATCACGACCACGCCGACCACGACTGACAGGAACAGCATGAATTTCGAGGCCAAGAACTACTACGTGCCCACGGTCGTCGAGCAGACGAATCGCGGCGAGCGGGCGTACGACCTGTACAGCCGACTCCTGAAGGAGAACATCCTTTTCCTCGGAACTCCGATCGACGACACGATCGCCAACTTGGTGTGCGCTCAGTTGATCCACCTCGAGAGTGAGAATCCGGACAAGGACATCAACATCTACATCAACAGTCCCGGCGGAGACATCACGGCACTGTTCGCGATCTACGACACGATGCAGTTCATCAAGAACGACATCGCGACGATCTGCCTCGGCCAGGCGGCCAGTGCGGCCGCGGTGCTGCTCGCGGCCGGCACGAAGGGCAAGCGACTCGCTCTGCCGCACAGTCGTGTCCTGTTGCACCAGCCCTACGGTCAGGTCGGCTACGGGCAGGTGACCGACCTCGAGATCGCGGCCAAGGAGATTTTCCGTATGCGCGACCTGCTGGAGGAGATCCTGGCGCATCACACCGGTCAACCGATAGAGCGCATCCACACCGACACCGATCGTGACTTCGTGATGGAGGCCAACGAGGCGTTGGCATACGGCATCATCGACGACGTCATCACCTCGCGAAACGTCGTCGATCGCACCGGGCCCATCCGCTGACCTGCGACTTCGTCCGCGGACGAATGTCTCAAGTCGTGCCGGTATCCAACCGAATATCGGTCAGGATGTGTAAGGCTGTAACCTCGAAGGGAGGGCGATCATGGCGAAGTTCGGGGACACCGGAGAGATTTTGAAGTGTTCCTTCTGTGGCAAGTCCCAGAAGCAGGTCAAGAAGTTGATTGCCGGCCCCGGTGTCTACATCTGCGACGAGTGCATCGATTTGTGCAACGAGATCATCGAGGAAGAGGTCGGCGAGGCCGCCGATCTGCGCCTCGAGGAACTTCCCAAGCCACGCGAGATCTGCAACTTCCTCGACGAATACGTGGTCGGTCAAGGTCAGGCGAAGAAGGTTCTCGCCGTCGCGGTCTACAACCACTATCGCCGTTTGCAGTACCAGAAGGAGACCGGCGTCGCCCGTCGCGACGAGGTCGAACTGGCGAAGAGCAACATCTTGTTGCTCGGCCCCACGGGTTGCGGCAAGACCCACCTCGCCCAGACGCTCGCACGGATGCTGAACGTTCCATTCGCGATCGCCGACGCCACGGCACTCACCGAAGCTGGTTACGTGGGCGAGGACGTCGAGAACATCCTCCTCAAGTTGATCCAGGCCGCCGACTTCGACGTGAAGAAGGCCGAAACCGGAATCATCTACATCGATGAAATCGACAAGATCGCCCGCAAGAGCGAGAACCCGTCGATCACGCGCGACGTGTCGGGCGAGGGAGTGCAACAGGCCCTGCTGAAGATTCTCGAGGGCACCGTCGCATCGGTTCCTCCCCAGGGTGGTCGCAAGCATCCGCACCAGGAGTTCATCCAGATCGACACGACCAACGTGTTGTTCATTTGCGGTGGTGCCTTTGCCGGCCTCGAAAAGATCATCGAGCAACGCATCGGCCACAAGGGTGTGGGCTTTCATGCGACGGTTCGCAGCAAGGCCGAGAAGAACACCGGTGATCTCTTCGCTCAGGTTCTCCCCGAAGACCTGTTGGCCTTCGGTCTCATCCCCGAGTTCGTCGGTCGCCTGCCCATGGTGGGTGCGGTGCACAACCTCGACAAGGAAGCACTCGTGCAGATTCTGGTCGAACCGAAGAACGCTCTCGTCAAGCAGTTCCAGAAGTTCTTCGAATTCGAGGACGTCGAACTCGAGCTCACGCCCGAGGCTCTCGACGCGATCGCCGAGCAGGCTCTCGAGCGGGGGACCGGTGCTCGCGGCCTGCGCGCCATCCTCGAGGAGACCCTCCTCAACGTCATGTTCGAGTTGCCGGGTCGCACCGACATCGTGAAGGTCGTGATCGACGACAAGGTCGTGCGCGACAAGACCGCTCCGGAATTGGTTCAGCGTTCGGCGCCCCGAGCGTCACGTCCGCGCCGCGCCGCCAGCTGAACCTTCGTGACCTACGAGCAAGCCCTCGCGTATCTCGACGACCGAGCGTCGTACCAAAAGACGGGTCGTATCGAGTCACCTTCGACCGAGGTGATCTCGCGCCTCTGTGCTTTGCTCGGTGACCCGCAGCATTGCGCACCCGTGATCCACATCACCGGCACCAACGGCAAGGGTTCGACCGCGCAAATGGCGACCCGGTTGTTGATGGCCAGCGGTCTGCGCGTCGGCACGTACACCAGCCCGCACCTGCAGCGGATCAACGAGCGATTCACCATCGACGGCTTCACCATCTCGGACGACGCGTTGGCCGAACAGATCGCCGCGATCAGCGATCTGGAGATGTTGTCGGGAGTTCGACCGGGTTACTTCGACATCTGCACCGCGGCTGCCTTCAGATGGTTCGCCGACGAAGCGGTCGACGCGATGGTGATCGAGGTCGGATTGCTCGGGCGTTGGGATGCAACGAATGTCGTCGACGCCCAAGTGGCGGTGATCACGAACATCGGACTCGATCACACCGAATTCGCCGGACCAACCCGAGCCGACATCGCGCGTGAGAAGGCCGGCATCATCAAACCGGCGAGCGTGGTCGTGTGCGGTGAGACCGACCCGGAACTCGTGCGCATCTTCGCAGCCGAAGGTGGCGCGTCGATGTTGGTGCGCGGAGTCGACTTCGAGGTCGACGCGAATCAATTGGCGTTGGGTGGACGTTTGGTCAACCTGCGGACTCCGACGACGATCTACCCCGAGGTGCTCGTGCCGCTGCACGGACGTCATCAGGCCGACAACGCCGTCGTGGCGATCACCGCGGTCGAAGCCTTCTTCGCTCGTCCCGTTCCCGAGGATGTCATCGATGAGGCGATGTCGTCGGTCGTGATGCCCGGTCGTTTCGAGGTGATGGGACATCAGCCGCTCGTGATCATCGATGGTGCGCACAATCCGGCCGGGGCCGATGTGTGCGCGTCCGTGTTCTTCGAGGACTTCGATCCGGCTGGCCGTCGTGTTCTGGTGGTCGGATGCTTGAAGGGACGCGATCCCGACGACATGTTGTCTGCGTTACGCGCCGACGAATTCGATCTCGTGATTTGTTGTCCGGCGCCGTCACCTCGCGGATTGCCGGTCGACGATTTGCTGGGCGCTGCCGAACGCATCGGCTGCGACGAGGTGCGATCTGCTGCATCGGTCGAATCAGCGATCGATCTCGCGTTGCGCGACGCCGGCCCCGATGATGCGGTTCTCATCACGGGCTCGCTCTACGTGGTGGGGTCGGCCCGCACGCACGTGGGGCGATCGCTGCCCTGAACGCGACGGTCGATCTGTTCTGAGTGCGATGCGCGCTCTGCCCTGAACGCGCCGGTCGCCGGTAGCCTTGCGCCCATGTCCGATCGCACCCTCGTCCTGCTCAAGCCCGACACCGTCGAACGGGGTCTCGTGGGCGCCGTCCTGTCCCGCTTCGAATCGAAGGGCCTCACGATCGTGGCCATGGAACTGCGGACACTCGATGCCGACACCCTGGCTCGTCACTACGCCGAGCACGTCGGGAAGGGCTTCTATGCCGATCTGGTGGCGTTCATGTCCCGGGGTCCGGTCGTGGCTCTGGTGCTGGAAGGACCCGAGAACACCTGGGAAGTGGTGCGCACGATGATGGGGGCGACCAACCCCCGCAACGCCGCCCCCGGCACGATCCGAGGTGACCTGGGCATTCTTTTCACCGAGAACCTGGTCCATGGCAGCGATTCCCTCGAGTCGGCGACCCGCGAGATCGGGATTTTCTTCCCGAATCTGTAACATTTCGGGGATTCACCGCGCCGGTTCGGGTGCCGGAACAACGTCGTAGGAGGCTCAGGCCATGGCGCGCAACAATCCGCTGGCCCTCGGGCGCGACATAGCGATCGACCTCGGAACCGCTAACACCCTCATCTACGTCCGCGGACAGGGTGTGGTGCTGAACGAACCGTCAGTGGTGGCCCTCGACGTGGCCGACGGCCGACCGGTCGCCGTGGGCGAAGAGGCAAAGCGGATGATGGGTCGCACCCCCGGGCACATCCGCGCCGTTCGACCGTTGAAGGACGGCGTGATCGCCGACTTCGAAGTGTGCGAGAAAATGCTCCGCTACTTCATCCAGAAGGTACACAGCAGCCGCTGGAGCAAACCTCGCATGGTGATCTGTGTTCCGTCCGGCATCACGGGCGTCGAGCAACGCGCGGTGCAGGATGCCGCCGAGTACGCCGGTGCGCGCAAGCCGGTGCACATCATCGAGGAGCCGATGGCGGCCGCGATCGGTGCCGACCTTCCGGTGCACGAGCCGAGTGGCAACATGATCGTCGACATCGGGGGAGGCACCACGGAGGTGGCGGTCATCTCGCTCGGAGGAATCGTGACGGCTCAATCGTTGCGCGTCGCCGGTGACGAACTCGATGAGGCCGTCGTGTCGTATCTCAAGAAAGAGTTTTCCCTCGCCGTCGGTGAACGCACCGCCGAGGACATCAAGATTCAGATGGGCTCGGCGTGGCCGTTCGCCGAGGAAATGAAGGCCGAGATTCGCGGACGCGACCTCATCAGCGGTTTGCCCAGAACGATCACGCTGTCGACCGATCAGGTCCGCGAAGCCATTGCCGAGCCGGTGGCGGCGATCGTCGACGCCGTGCGCACCACCCTCGACAAGACCCCTCCGGAACTCGCGGCAGACATCATGCATCAGGGAATCACCATCACGGCTGGCGGTGCGTTGCTCGCCGGAATCGATCGGCGACTCGCACACGAGACCGGTATGCCGATCAACATCGCACCGGATCCTCTGTAGTCCGTGGTGATCGGATCGGGGCGGGCGCTCGAGAACATCGAGATGATGGGCGGGCTCCTCTCCCAGAGTGGCGACTGCGGTCGGTCGATGCCGATCTATTCGGTCAGTCGCCGCCGAGCCGTTGCTCTTTTGGCTCTCACGTCGATCCTTCTGATCACGCTCGATCGGCAGGACAACTCGTTCATCAGTGGAGCTCGCGACGTGTTCGGCTTCGTTTTT
>JBJTIO010000006.1:0-6043 GCA_046095045.1 Actinomycetota bacterium | reverse complement strand
GCCGCGATCACGGGCAATGTGGACGGAGTCGTTCCGGACGTGGCCGCACCGGTGATCGTGACGCCACGATCCTGCAACAAGCGCAGCAACTCTTGGGCCGCTCCCCCGGCCGGATCGGTCGTCTTGGTTCGCGACGGGTACATGGCGGCGTCGTTCGCCACCAGTCCGGCGATCGGTCCGCCCTGAGCGGCACGGAACGTGATGGGCCACGTGGGCACGTACAACTCGTTGTCGTATCTCGAGGCGTCGCCAATGAGATTGCCACCGACCTGACGAACACCTGCGTCGACCACGGCTTGCGCGAGCGCATCGAGCGACGTGGCCGGCTGCTGAGGGTAACGATTCAGAGCCGCGTCGTCGGGATACCACGACGCGGCCAACAACGGATCTCCACCGCCGACGAGGTAGAGCGAACCGACCGCACCGTCGATCAACTCCGCCTTGACCTGAGTGGTGAAGACATAGTCCGGCCCGAGCACCTGCAGAGCGACCGCGGCAACGACGAGTTTCAATGTGCTGGCGGGCGTCACCGCGGTGTCGATGCCGTCGGAGAGCGACAACACTCCGTCGACCGTCACTCCCGCGCACGATCCGGGCATCACCGCGCCCCCCAAGGGGCGAAGCGCGGTTTCGAAAGCGGTCGACGATGTCTCACGGGCGAGCACCCCCGGCGTGCGTCGGAACGTGAGGATCGGTGATTGCGGACGGGCGTCGGGAAGTTCAGCGACGGCATCGGGCGCCGGAGGTGCGCTGTCGTCCTGAGATGAGGTGATGCGCCACGCTCCGAACAAAATGACCGCCGGAAACGCCGCGACGAACAGCAAGAAAGCGATCGGGTTGCTCGCTTGTCGGCGAGGTCGATTCACTCGTCACCTCCGCCGATCGCGAAAACGATAGGCTCGATACAGGTGACCGAGGGCGGTCACCGCGCGATTACCCGACGGATAACACAGCCGCCCGGTCGCTCGCACGGTTGCCGGGCCCGGATTGTCCGGGTCGGCGGTGGCCAGTTCGGTGGCCGTGAGGATCGGTTTGTTCGTCCGACGCGACAATTCATCGGCCGCCTCGGCGAAGCGCTGATCCTGACGTTCGTGGTAGGCGACGATCCGATCGAGACCATGATCGGGGTGAAACCCGCCTTCACGCATGAGGCGCGCCTGATTCGACTGAATACCGATGCCGAGATAGATGATCGCGTGAACGTCGGGATGGGTCGCGATCATCTCGAGGACCTCGGGGATGGTGTCACGCGTCTCTCCGCCCGCGCAGTCGACCGGGTTACCTCGACTCCAACGCGGCGGAAGTTTGCTGTCGATCGACGCGAGTAGATCGGGTGGAAGATCCATCAGATTCAACGTGCCGTCCCGAGTGATCGCATCCGAGGTCACGACTCCCCATCCACCCGCAGTGGTCATCACCACCACGTTCGGACCGACTGGTAACGGCTGAGTGGCGAAGGTGGCCGCGGCTTCGAACGCCTCCTCGACGGTCGTGGCGCGGGTGATTCCAGCGGCTCGACAAAAGCCATCGAAGACCTTGTCGTTGGCCGCGAGAGCGCCGGTGTGCGACGCAGCTGCTTTCGCCCCGCCCTCGGTCGCTCCGCCTTTCACGAGCACGAGCGGTTTGCGCGCGGCAACCGAAGCCAGCCGTGACATCAACGCGCGACCGTCCGTGATTCCCTCGACATAGGCGAGTCCGACGGCCGTCGCCGGGTCGTCGGCGTAGAAGTCGAGATAGTCCGCCACCGTCACGGCGGCGGCGTTACCCGCCGACACCGCACGGCTGATACCGACACCCGTCGCGCGGGCGTAGTTCATGAACGAGGACACGAAGTTGCCGCTCTGGCTCGCCACACCGATGCGACCGGCCGGCGGATACGGAGCAACGATCTGGGCGCACAATTTCGCCGGGGAGCTCACCACCCCTTGACCGTTCGGACCCGCGAGCAGAATGCCCAATTCGTCGGCCAACTCGATCAGTTCTTGCTCGGCGACACGACCCTGCTCGCCGGCCTCGCCGTAACCAGCCGAGGTGAGGAACGCGGCTTTCACGCCCTTGGCGGCGCACGCCCGCAACAGATCAGGGTTGGCCGACGCCGGAGTGCAGACGAACACCAAGTCGATCACGGCATCGTCGGGAAGACGATCGATGTCGGCCACGGTCGACACGCCGAGAACCGTCTCGCCCTGCAGATTGGTACCGTAGAGAGCACCGTCGTAACCGGCCGCGAGGATGTTGTGCAGCGACACGAAGCCGAATTTTCCCGGATGCGTCGACGCACCGGTGACGAGCACTCCTCGCGGCTCGAAGAGCGCCCGAAATTGTTCGTCGCTCGGTCGAGGTCGCGAGGGTAGGGCGCTCGCCGCGACCTCGGCGATCTCGACCAGGGCGTCGACCGCGATCGGAACGCCATCGCTCCGCACGATCAGCGGATTGACGTCGACGCTCGCGACATCGGGACGCTCGTCGGCCAGACGCCCCAGCCCCACGAGAACATCGATCAACTTGTCGCGATCGACGGCGGCGTCACCACGAAACGGTCCGAGGATCTTGCTCGTCGCCAAGTCGTCGATCATCTCCGCGGCCGTGATTCGATCGAGCGGAGCGGGGCGAAACACCACGTCGGCGATGGCCTCGGCGAGAACACCACCGAGTCCGAGCATCACGCTCGCGCCGAACTGCGCGTCACGAACCACTCCCGCGATCAATTCACGATTGCCCGACACCATCGGCGCGACCAGAACCGTCACGTCGCCATCGTCCGGGCGGGCCGCGGAGAGCAATTCGGTCGCCGCGTCTCGAACCTGATCGGCCGTCGACAACCTCAGTCGCACCAATCCACGCTCGGTCTTGTGGGCGATCGCGTCACCGCACAACTTGGCCACCACCGGGAAACCGATGGCTTCGGCCGCCCGGGCCGCGGCGTCGGCCGACGTTTCCTCCCGCTCATCGGCCAACGGAACTCCGAACGCTCGCAAAAGTTTCTTCGATGCGGACTCGGAGAGGGTGCGTTGACCGGGGGAAGCCATGTGCCAAAGGTAGTGCGGACGCATCGGAAGCGACGCTGCATGGGAAAACAAAAGGGGTCTCCGGCCTCGACCGGAAACCCCTTCGCGTCGGGCTGACAGGACTTGAACCTGCGACCTCTTGACCCCCAGTCAAGCGCGCTACCAAGCTGCGCCACAGCCCGAGATATGTCGGGTCACCCTATCGGAGAGACCGCGGATCAGATGAAGAGATCGACCACTCTCCACCCCAGATACAAAATCAACGCCACGACGAGCAACTTGAAATGCCACGGAGCCTTCGCCTCGTCGTCCCCGGACGCCAGCGCGCGTATGTCGAGGTTCTCGGCCGTGACGCGGCGATGCGTGGGAACGGTGCTGGCGACCTTCGGCTCGTCGAGCACTCGGCCACACGTCGGACACGAGCCGTCAGAGCGCATCGCCGATGGTGCCCAATATTTGGCGCATTCCTCACAGAACGGCATCAGTCCCCTCGCTTGCGAACGCGCAACTTGAGGGGTGTCGAGCCGAATCCGAACGCCTCTCGAATCGATCGCTCGAGGTAGCGCAGATACGACTGCGGCAACTCACGATTCACGAAGAGTGTGAACGTCGGCGGATCGGTCGCCCCTTGGATCGCGTACATCACCTTGGCTCCACCGGCGGCTGGTTGACGTTGCTGAGCGTCGGCGATGACTCGATTCACGTCGCGCGTCGGGACACGCCGGTGATACTGCTCGATCGCCTCTTGGAGGACGGGGCGAAGTTTGTGGACTCCCTTGCCCGTCAAGGCCGAGATCTTCAGGATCGGAGCGTCATCCATGAAGTACAACTTGCGGCGCACCTCGGTCTCGATGCGCTCGCGATCGTCGGCATCCTCGATCAGTTCCCACTTGTTCAAAAGGATCAGAATCGGGCATCCGGCCGCGTCGACTCGCTCGGCGAGGCGTTGATCCTGGGCGGTCACACCTTGTGTCGCGTCGATCACGAAGAGTGCGATGTCCGAGGCATCGACGGCACGGAGTGCTCGCACGAGCGAGTAGTACTCGGCGGTGTCGTCGATGCGCGATCGTCGACGCATGCCGGCCGTGTCGACGAACACGACGGGCCCGTCCTCGGTTTCGACCAAGGTGTCGATCGCATCGCGGGTGGTGCCGGGCATGTCGTGCACCACCGAACGGTCCTCCCCCACCAATCGATTGAACAAAGTGCTCTTGCCAACGTTCGGGCGACCGATCAGGGCGACCCGAGGTGGCTTTTGTTCTCCGATCGGCACGATCTGGTCGTCGAGACCGTAGGAATCGATGTATTCCTCGGACACCGGAGCATCGGGAACTCGAGCGACGATCTCGTCGAGCAGATCACCGGCGCGACGTCCGTGCAATGCGCTCACCGGATAGGGCTCGCCGAGCCCGAGAGCGAGGAACTCCCAACGGTCAGCCTCCCGGCGGTCGTTGTCGGCTTTGTTCACGACCAACATCACCGGAGGTGTCGCCTTGCGCAACCACGACGCAACCGATTCATCCTCATCGGTGACGCCGACCGAGCCATCGGCGAGAAAGAGGATCAGATCAGCCGATCGCACCGCCGCCTCGACCTGACGGCTCACCTTGGCATCCAGTTCCGATCCGGCCGGCAACCATCCGCCGGTGTCGACCAGTAGGAATCGCCGACCGAGCCATTCAGCCTCCATCTCGTTGCGATCGCGGGTCACACCGGGACGATCCTCGACGATCGCGACCTGCTCTCCGATCACGCGATTGAAGAGAGTGCTCTTGCCGACATTGGGGCGACCGACGATGACGACGACGGGAAGTTTCGCGTTCATCGCTCAACCTCCGAGCGCGCGCCGCAACGCGATGCCATCGGTCGGCACCACTTCGACCTCGCGCGGCAGGTCGGCGACGGTGAGGCCATCGAGAAAACGGCCCTCGGAGAGACAAACATCCGGTACAAGGTATCGGTGACCCACCGGTTCTTCGTTCAACACGCGAGCGATGTCGGCCCCGACCATGAGACCCGTTACACCCGTGTTGCCGCCGAAGTAGTCGTTGTTCACGACGATCACCCGCACGCCATCACGACCAAGTGATTCGATCAACGGGGCGATCACTCGCGCACCGTAGGGACCGGTGAGGACTCCGACCGGACCCGTGTGCGACGCGACCCGACGTCCGAGCGACACGGAAACGGCGCCCGTTTCGGCGACTCCGCGCAAACCGGTTGCGGCCGCCGGGTTGCGCACCGCGCGGTAACCCTCGGCCGGAGCGCCGTCCACCCACGTGAAGAATCCACTCTGGGGACCCGTGGGCACCGCGAGGCGACCCGTGAACTCCCATTCGAATGTTCGGGCCATTCCAACCCCGTCCTCGTGCATACCGAAGCCTTCGTAGGTTTCACCATCCGGGAACGGAACATCGGCCATGAGGTAGTACTCGTCCGCGGCGAACACCATGCGTCGTCCGAGGACCGAGAGAAAGATCGATTGCCAGCGAGCCACCAGATCGACGACTGCGCGCGCCTCGTCGGGTGTGTGAGCTCTCATCGACGCTTCGGTGTTGAAACGACTGACACCGAGAGGAACGATCGCGACTGACGCGAGTTCGGGGTACCGATCGAGGATCCCAATCATCGTGTCCTCGAGAACCGCGCCGTCATTGACACCCGGACACACGACGATCTGACCATTCACGACGATTCCGTGATCGAGCAATTGGCGCAGCCACCGCAGACTCATGCCACCCCGCGGATTGCGCAACATCGCCGAACGCACGTCGGGGTTGGTCGCGTGGATGCTCACGTTCAAAGGTGACAAACCCTCGGTGACCACCCGTTCGAGATCGGCCTCGGTGAAGCGAGTGAGCGTCGTGAAGTTCCCGTAGAGAAAACTCAGTCGATAGTCGTCATCCTTCAGATACAGGCTCTTGCGCATGCCCGGCGGGAGTTGGTAGATGAAGCAGAATGCGCAGTGGTTGTCGCAGGTTCGCACTCGGTCGAACAGTGCGCTCGACACCTCGGCACCGAGAGTCTCCCCGGCG
>JBJTIO010000005.1:0-25705 GCA_046095045.1 Actinomycetota bacterium | reverse complement strand
GCGGCGCTGTCGATGGGGCAGTGGTGTTCGGCGAGCACGAACGAGCCGTCATCACAGGCCACCGCCTCGGCCCGGTATCCCTCGGCGTCGCGCAACGCCGCCAGTCGCGACACCCGCTCGGCCAGAGTTCCGTCGCCGAGTTGTCGCCGATAGTGCTCGCTCTGTCGCGCTCCGCGGCGGGCGAGCACGCGCTCGACACCCGCATCGCCCTGTTCGGCGCGCACCGCGTCGATGAGGTCGAGGGCCAGGTCGTCGTGACGGTCGGGGAACGCCGAGGCGAAGCCGTCGGTGGCGGCGGTACCGCGGTCGAGGACCCAACGCACGGCCGGACGTCCCCGATGGCGCACGTCGCTGTCGGGGGAGTCGCGTCGCACGACTCCGGCGCTCTCGAGTTGCTCGAGGTGCTGGCGCATGGCGGCGTCGGAAACCGCGGTGAGGCGGGCCAACTCGGGGGCGGTGGCTGACGGGACGGTCTGCAGGAACTCGACGATTCGCTGTTTCGTGCCGCCACTGACCACGGCGAGAGGCTAGCCGAATATCACAAGTCCTCGGTTGGTAAAAGGCTCTTTCGGCACCTCATTACGGGGTTCCTTTGACAAACTGTCAAGGTGACCGTCGTCGACAACACTTCCGCAACCCAGGCCGCCCTCGAGAACCAGTTCGGGTTGGCCGACCGCGTGGTCGATGCGGGCACCTTGGCCAACAGTGTGAAGCGGTTCCGCGAGCAGGGGATCGTCCTGCCCACCTTCGCTCAATTGGCGAACCCGGCCTCGGTCGATGCGTCCGTCGTGGGCGACGCCGATCCGCAAGGTCCCGACGCGCGCAACTTGTGGCGCGTGCACTGGTACAACGATCTGCACGGTCGGCGCGTGGCGGTGCCCGATCACGTGGTGTTGCCGTCCGAACTCACCGGTGTCCCCAACCCGATCATCGTCGTGTTCGGCGATCGGTTCCCGATGATCACCGCGCACAAGGTGCTCGCGGCCTACTCGTGCCTCGCGCCTCGCGTGGTGACCGGACAGTTCGATCCCACGCGACATCGCGCGATCTGGCCGTCGACGGGCAATTACGCCCGTGGTGGTGTGGCGATCAGTCGCATCATGGGGTGTCGAGGCGTGGCGATTCTGCCCGCGGGCATGAGTCAGGAACGTTTCGACTGGCTCGATCGTTGGTGTGCCAATCCCGCCGAGGACGTCATCAAGACCGTGGGCACCGAGAGCAACGTCAAGGAGATCTACGACGCGTGCAACGAACTGTCGAAGGATCCGTCGAACTTCGTCTTCAATCAGTTCTGTGAATTCGCCAATCACCTCGGTCACTACGAGGTCACCGGTCGCGCGCTCGGACACGTGTTCGAGACCGTGCGGGCGTCGATGAAGCGCGACCTCACGCTCGCCGCGTTCACGTCGGCCACCGGGTCGGCCGGCACCATCGCCGCGGGAGATCGCTTGAAGGACGATTACGGCACGCGCATCGTGGCCGTCGAGGCACTCGAGTGCCCGACCATGCTCGAGAACGGATACGGCGAGCACAACATCCAGGGCATCGGCGACAAGCACATCCCGCTCATCCACAACATCACCAACACCGATGTGGTGTGCGCCATCAGCGATCACGCGACCGACGAACTCGACGTCTTGTTCAACACCCCAGCCGGCAAGTCGTACATGGCGTCGAAGAAAGGCATCTCGCCCGCGTTGATCGACGCCCTCGAGCATTTCGGTTTCTCGGCGATCTGCAACACCCTCGCCGCCATCAAGACCTCGAAATTGCTCGACCTCGGTCCCGACGAAGCCGTCATCACCATCGCCACCGACGGGGGTGCGCTGTACCCGAGCAGTCGCAAGACGACGTTGGCCGAGCGATTCGGCGGAGAGATGACCGAAGTCGACGCCGCCGAGGTGTGGGGTCGTCACCTCGGACACATCACGACCGAGGACATGATCGATTGCACCGAACGCGATCGCAACCGCATCTTCAACCTCGGCTACTACACGTGGGTCGAACAACAGGGAACCCTGTTCGAGTTGTTCGAGGCGCGACGCGATCAATCGTTCTGGCGCGGACTGCGTCGCTATCTGCCCGTGTGGGACGAGATGATCACCGACTTCAACGCTCGCGTCGCCGCGAGCTGAATCGGCGATGAGCCACGGTCTGCGTTGCGCCACTTGTGGTGCGACTCGTGACCTCTCCGAGTTCGCGCCGTGGCGGTGTCCGAACGAGTTGGGTGATCGACATCACGTGCTGCTCCTCGACCCGCTGAGCAATGCCGCCGCCGACGCCGAATCGGTGAACCCATTTCTGCGATTTCGTCACCGCATGGCGTGGCACAAAGTCGGTCTCGCCAGTGGCCTGTCCGACGCCGAGATCGTCTCGTTGGTCGACGAGGTCGATCGCCGACTGGTGGCGACATCCGGTCGGGGATTCGTCGTCACCCCGACATCGCGTTCGTCGGCGCTGAGCGATCACCTGGGGTTCTCCGCCAAAGGTGGCGTCTGGATCAAGGACGAGACCGGCAACGTGGGTGGCAGTCAGAAGGCGCGCCACTTGATGTCGATTCTCCTGCATCTCTTGATCGCCGAACGCACCGGTCGTGCGCCGTGGAAGAGCACGGATCGTCCGGCGCTGGCGATCTCGTCGTGCGGCAACGCCGCGATCGCCGCATCGACCCTCGCACGCGCGGTCGATTGGCCGATCGACGTGTTCATTCCCGAATGGGCCGGTGGCAACGTGGTCGCGACTCTCGATGCGCTCGGAGCGCGCATCGCACGATGCCCACGACGCGACGACGATCCGCCCGGTGATCCGACGGTGTTGCGTTTCCGCGAGGCGGTTGCCCGGGGTGCGATTCCGTTCAGCGTGCAGGGTCCCGAGAACGCGCTCTGCCTCGACGGTGGTCGCACCTTCGGATGGGAATTAGCCGAATCGATGCGTGCCGACGGCATCGACGCGGTCGAGGCTCTGTTCGTTCAAGTCGGAGGTGGCGCGTTCGCGGCGAGCGTGTCGCGGGGCGCGCGTGAGGGCGGCCTCACGGCACCGTTGTTCGCGACCCAGACCGAGGGATGCGCCCCTTTGTCGCGCGCCTGGTCGACCGCGATGGATGACGACGCGATGGCGTCGCACTGGTCGCGTCACATGCGCGCGTGGGACGCCGAACCTCGTTCGCTCGCCGACGGCATCCTCGACGACGAGACCTACGACTGGGTGGCCGATGTCGTCGAACTGCGCGCCACCCACGGTCGGGTCGTCGTCGCGAACGAGAACAACGTCGTGCGGGCCGCCGAGATGGCTCGACCCGTCACTGGTCTCGACGTCAGCCCCACCGGTGCGGCCGGGCTCGCCGGATTGCTCGAGGTGCGCGACGTGTTCGGAGCCGATGCTCGCGTGGTGCTCGCCTTCTCGGGCGTGCGCCGCGATTAGTCGGCCGACACCTCGTACAAGTTGCCGTCGTCGACGTCGTAGACGAAGCCGCGAATGTGCAACTTGTGGGTGATGAACGGGCTCAACTGCAGTCGCTTCATGTTCTGTCGAACACTTTGCGCCGGATCACGGAACGACTCGAGGGCCCACCATGGGCGAATACCGCACTCCTGTTCGATCTCGTGCTTGAACTCGTCCTCGGTGACGCGTTGCAATCCGCAGTTGGTGTGATGAATCAACACCACCTCGCGCGTTCCGAGCAGACGTTGCGAGATGACGAGTGATCGAATCACGTCGTCGGTCACGACACCACCGGCGTTGCGGATGATGTGGGCATCGCCGTGGGCCATGCCGAGCATCTGAAAGATGTCCATACGACTGTCCATGCACGCGACCACGGCCAGGTGTCGGCGGGGCGAGAGCCCCAAACCGTGATCGGCGAATTCGGCGGCGAAACGGCGGTTGTTGGCGATCAGTTCCTCGGCATTCGGTGTGAATTCGGGTTCGGTCGCCACTCCGACATTCTGCCGTGCCCAGAGGTAGTCTCGGCGCATGACCTTCGATCAGATCTCCGGACGTCCGATGAACCTCGAACCCGGTGATGCCGGACGCGCCGACATCTTCACCCGACTGTTGAAGAATCGCGTCGTCATGCTCGGCACCGACGTGAACGACGACATCGCCAACCAGATCTGTGCGCAGTTGCTCTACCTCGAGGGCGAGGATCCCGACGCCGACATTTGGCTGTACATCAACAGCCCCGGCGGTTCGGTCACGGCCGGCATGGCCATTTACGACACCATGCAGTTCGTTAGTTGCGATGTCGCGACTGTGTGCATGGGTCTCGCCGCCTCGATGGGTCAGTTCCTTCTCACTGCGGGCGCCAACGGCAAGCGTTACACGCTGCCGAACGCGCGCATCATGATGCACCAGCCGCTCGCCGGTCTCCGCGGACAAGCCACCGACATCTCGATCCAGGTCGAGCAGTTGGGTTACACCAAGAAGCGCATGGCCGAACTCACCGCGTTCCACAGCGGCCAAACCCTCGAGCGCATTCAGGCCGACGCCGAGCGCGATCGCTGGTTCACCGCCGAGCAGGCCAAGGAATACGGTCTGGTCGACAAGGTCATCTTGAAGCGCGGCGAAATCGTCTGACGCCTCAGGGCGACGCGACCGTCGTCGTCGACCCAACGTCGACCGACGTCATCGGGGCGAGCGTCGTCATCGGAGGAATCGTGGTGGGATCGGGCCCCTCGATGCCAATGACATCGGGCATGTCGAGTCCACACGTCGATTCCACCCAACGCGCCACTTCGCGCGCACTGCGCTCGGCCGTGTACGCGGCGTCGGCGAGATCCTGGATGCTGCGCGGATCCTCGTAGTCGACGTTCTCGGCGACCTTCATCAACTCGGTGACGACGTTCCAGTCGTCTTTGATGGCGAGGGGCGTGATCTTGTTCAGCGACTCGTAGCGATCGACGAGATCGCCGATGTCGTCCGACGTCGCGAGCGGTCCGGTGAGACCGGGGAGCTTGTCGGCGAGTTCACCGCAGAATCGAGACCCGCTGCGATCAGTGTCGCTACATGCCGACAACGACAGCACGGCCACTAGGGCGACCGATGTGAGGCCGGTGATCGTTCTGGGGGATCGACGGAACATGAGTCGACAGTCTCGCAGTTGACGACGGGCGATTCCGGTCACTCATCGGCCAGACACCCGCCGGCGGTCGTTTCGACCGCGCTCGGCACACACCACCGACGGGTCGTCATCGGGCACGACCCGAATTCGGAGGTGGTCGATGTTGTCGGTGGTTCGTTCGGCGAGCGTGCTCGGTTCGCGTGGCAATGCGGTGGTCGTCGAGGTGCACATCGGTGTCGGGCTTCCATCGTTCACGATCCTCGGTCGGCCCGACGACAACTGTCGCGAGTCGCGTGATCGCATCCGCACGGCGGTGCTGTCGAGCGGCTTCGATTGGCCGTCCCGACGCATCACGGTGAACCTCGCACCTCCGACGCGGCGCAAGGTCGGCACCGCGCTCGACGTGGCGATGGCTTTGGCGATTCTGGTGGCCGATGGTCAGGTCGCGCCGTCGGCGGTCGAAGGTCTGGCGGTCGTCGGCGAATTGGGACTCGACGGGCGCATTCGGTCGGTCGGCGGAGTTGCGCCGATGGTGATGTCGATGTTCGATGCTCTCGTTGGCGATGAGCACGCGCGGGTCGCGACGACGAACCTCGTGGTCGTGCCGACGGGAAACGTCGACGAGGCCCGTATCGCGTTCTCGGCCGCGACCGATGGATGCGTAACCGCCCAAGGTGGTGCGGCGACCGTGCGCGGGGTCGACGATCTGCGACAGCTGGTCGAGTGTCTGTCCGACTGCGCTCCGTGGATCGATCGGTCGACACCCACGTCGCGCCGCGTGGCCGAACCCCTGCCCGATCTCGCCGATGTGCGCGGACAGCACGCGGCCCGGCTCGGTCTCGAGTTGGCCGCCGCGGGAGGACACAACTTGTTGCTCGTTGGCCCACCGGGCTCGGGCAAGACGATGTTGGCCCGCCGACTGCCCGGCTTGCTTCCCGAACTCGACGACCGCACCGCTCTCGAAATGGCGCTCGTGCGGTCGGCCGCCGGTGAAGGAGGAGCCGAACTCGAGCGTCGCCCGCCGTTCCGCATGCCACATCATTCCGCGAGCACCGTGTCGATCATCGGTGGGGGATCCTCGACGTTGCGTCCGGGTGAGGCGAGCCTGTCGCATGGCGGAGTTCTGTTTCTCGACGAACTGGGCGAGTTCGGACCGGCGACGCTCGACGCTTTACGTCAACCACTCGAGAGCGGATCGATCCGCATCGACCGAGCGAACGATCGCGTCGACCTGCCCGCTCGCTTCACGTTGGTCGCCGCGACCAACCCGTGCCCCTGCGGCGGCGGGTCTCCTGGTTCATGCGAGTGCGACGAGTCGGCGCTCGCGCGGTATCGGCGCCGGTTCAGTGGCCCGTTCATGGATCGGTTCGACGTGCGCGTGCTCGTGCAACGGCCCGGAGTCGACGAACTACTCGGCGACGTTCCGGGAGAGAGCACGGCGGTGGTGCGTCAGCGAGTAGAAATCGCGCGCACGATCGCGT
This sequence comes from Actinomycetota bacterium, assembly GCA_046095045.1. Lineage (GTDB taxonomy): Bacteria > Actinomycetota > Acidimicrobiia > Acidimicrobiales > Ilumatobacteraceae > Casp-actino8. The sequence continues at coordinate 19,165 of JBJTIO010000005.1, read as the reverse complement.
TCGAACGTCAGGGATGCACCAACGCGCGACTGTCTGGCGATCTGCTCGATCGACATGCCGCGGTCGATCCGTCGGGCACAGCGTTGTTGCGGCACGAGCTCGAGATGGGTCGGCTCACGGGGCGCGGTCTGCATCGCATTCGTCGCGTGGCGCGCACGATCGCCGACCGCGATCGGCACGAGGGTCTGCTCGGCGAGCATCACGTCGCGACGGCGCTCGCCCTGCGGGCACGGGTCGCTCCCCGCCGCGGCGACGATCGACGCACCAACATCACGTGACCTTCCCCGATGTCCACGAACAGTGGGCGGCGACGCGGCTGGTCCGTCTGCCGTTCATGACGGCGACCAGACTTCGTTCGCTGTTGCGTTGCGGAAGGCCGAGTGACGTGTCGGCGATGATCGCTGGAAACGAAACATCGACGAGCGAGGTGCTCGATGCGCTCCTCGATCGTTCACCGCTGACGGCGCGCCACACCACGTTGCGCCACGCGTGGCGCAACGCGCTCGCCAACGACGACGCTCCTCGACTCGACGACATCGACGGGCGATTGCTCGGGTGGGATGGATATCCGGCGGAACTGGCGAACGATCCGGCCGCTCCCGCCGTGCTGTTCACCCGGGGCGACACCGCTGCTCTCAATGCGCGGCGCGTGTCGATCGTCGGCACCCGCAACGCCACCGAGCACGGTCGCCGCACCGCGCGGCGATTCGGCGCCGAACTCGGTGAGGCCGGGGTGACCGTCATCTCCGGTTTGGCGCGGGGCGTCGATGCGGCGGCGCACCGAGGAGTGCTCGAGACTTCTGGTTCTCCGGTCGGTGTGGTGGCGTCGGGTCTCGACGTCGTGTATCCGCCCGAACATGTCGAACTCTGGGATGCCGTCGCCACGCGCGGATTTCTGTGTTCCGAGGCCGCCCCCGGCACGGCACCGGAGGCGTTCCGATTCCCGATGCGCAATCGCATCATCGCCGCGTTGTCGGAAGTCGTGATCGTCGTCGAGTCTCGCATCGAGGGCGGATCGTTGATCACCGTGCGCGAAGCACTGCAACGCGGAGTAACCGTGATGGCCGTGCCGGGCTCAACCGGCACGCGTTCGGCCGAGGGAACGAACATGCTGATTCGCGACGGGGCTCACGTCGCGCTCGGCGTCGATGACGTGTTGACCGTGCTCGGCATGGCGAACGATCGACAGCGGTCGGAATTCGACCCGCGACCGCGACCCACCGGTGTCGACGGCCGGATTCTCGACCTTCTCGGCACGACTCCGTCGACCCTCGACGACGTGGCCACGGCCGCACGAGATCGGTGGGGGTTGTCGTTGTCCGACACCGCCGTGGCTCTCGGGCGACTCGAATCGCTCGGTTGGGTGATGTGCACGAGCGGCTGGTTCGAGCGCCGCTGAAAGAACCGTCGCGCTCGCTGTCGGTACTCTGACCGCGTGACGACGAAGCAAACGACCTCCGACACCTGGCGGATCGCCGACTTCGTCGCGTCGCTCACTCGGGCGTCGACGAACACCACCGCTGCGTACGCGTCCGACCTCGCGGCCTTCGTCGCCTGGTGCGACGAGTCGGGGGTCGACGATCCGACGACGGTCGACCGACTCGTGTTGCGGCGCTATCTGGCGCACCTTGCCAAGGAGGGTTTCGCCAAACGCTCCGTCGCGCGCAAAGCGTCGGCGTTACGGCGTTACTTCGCGTGGGCCCGACGCAACGAGGTGGTGACCGTCGATCCATCGACGGGTCTGCGCGCGCCCACGGGGGAGGGTCGCCTTCCTCGCGTTCTCGACGGGTCCGAACTGCAGTCGATCCTCGAACCCGATTCCGACGACGACGCTCCCGACTGGCGACGACGTCGCGACGACGCGTTGATGGAGATGCTCTACGGAAGTGGCTTGCGTGTGAGCGAGGTGTGCTCGCTCGACCACGACGGGGTCGATCTGCGGCGTTCGGTGGTCACCGTGTGGGGCAAGGGCGGCAAGGAGCGCCGGGTTCCGATGACCAATGCGGCGTGCGAGGCCGTGCGCTCGTGGGTCGCGATCCGACGAGAGGTCGCCACCGAGGCGTCCGGTGCGGCACTCTTCCTCAACACGCGAGGCGGACGCATCGGTGCGCGCGATGTGCGACGAGTGGTCGACGAACGCAGTAGCAGCCCGACTCACCCGCACGCTTTGCGCCACACTTTTGCCACGCATCTCCTCGACGGCGGGGCCGATTTGCGCGCGGTGCAAGAACTTCTGGGCCACAGCGACGTCGCCACGACCCAGAGATACACGCACGTGAGCAAAGAGCGTCTACGGTCTGTGTACACGAACACGCATCCGCGGGCCTGAATCCGGGGGTGCCCGACCCCGATCCGGACCCATCGATGACCGAACCCGACGAGAAGCCGAGTCGCACCACGCCGGCGATCGAGCGTGCCTGGGTTCGTTGGGTCGAACAGCGTGACGAAGCGGCGCGCGATCAACTGATCGTTCACTACTCGCCGCTCGTGAAGTTCGTCGCCGGTCGAGTCGCGGCCGGCTTGCCCGCGGGTGTCGACACCGGCGAGTTGGTCGGCACCGGAATCTTCGGACTGATGGACGCGGTCGATCGTTTCGATCCATCGTTGGGATGGAAGTTCGAGACGTTCGCGGTGCCGCGCATCAAGGGCGCGATCCTCGACGGTCTGCGCGCTCAGGATTGGGTGCCGCGTTCGATTCGTACGAAAGGTCGCCAGATCGAGCAAGCCGTGGCCAAACTCGGCAACGAGTTGAAGCGCGCGCCGACCGACGAGGAGATCGCCGCCGAGATCGGCATCAGTGACGAAGAACTGGGCAAGTGGTTGAGCAGTCTCGCCATGGCCAACGTCGGTCCGCTCGATCACGTCGTCGCGGGCGGCGAATCCGAACCCCGACAGCTCCCGGCCTCGCGTGACGACGGCCCCGACGCCATCATCGAGGATCGCGAGTTGCGCCAGTTGATGCGCGCCGAGATTCGCAACCTTCCCGAGAGGGAACGCACCGTCGTGGCTCTGTATTACGACGAGGGAATGACCCTTGCCGAGATCGGGGACGTTCTCGGTGTCACCGAGAGCCGCGTCTCGCAGATCCATTCCAAGGCCGTCATCATGTTGCGCGCGCGGCTCACCTCGGCCGGCTTGTGACTCGTCGCCCGTCGGGGCGCCACTCCCACTCCACGGCATGCGTGGACTGTTGGCTTTGTTTCCGTTGATGCTCGTCGCACCCGCCCCGACCGATGCGTCGGTCGGTTGCCTGCTGCCGCCGGTGACCGGGCCGGTGATCGCTCCGTACGTCGAGCCGCCGTGCCCGTATTGCGCCGGGCACCGCACGATCGATTTCGCGTCGCGCTTGGGCGACGCCGTGGTGTCGCCGGTGGCGGGTGTCGTCACCTTCTACGGCTTCGTCGCCGGAACGTTGTACATCACGATCGATCCGAACGATGCCACCGGATTCCGCCCCGGCGAACGGGTGACGGTCGGGGGCATGATCCTCGACGATGTTGCCGCCGAGGGGCCCAACCCGCGCCCCGGCGACCCGGTGCGACGCGGCGAACGGGTGGGTGATGCCGCCCCGGGGTCGGTGTCGCTCAGCCTGCGGACATCCGATGGCACCTATCTCGACCCCACTCGGCACCTCGGACGGTGGCGGTCGCAGGCCCGATTGTTGCCTCGATCCGGCCCCGGTCGCCCCAATCTCCGGGTGCTCACCTGCCCGGCCGCGACTCCGAGCCGGTAATCTTCCCGAGGCCCTCAAACGGGGGTCGAACCAGAAAACACCGGTCGCATCCTGCGGTCGGCACCCTCGGGTGTCGCGTCGGTCGGTGTCCCTAACCGCAGACAATCGGAGGAAATGTCATGGCCATCGTCACGATGCGTCAACTTCTGGAAGCCCGCGTGCACTTCGGGCACCAGACCCGTCGTTGGAACCCCAAGATGAAGCGTTTCATCTTCGGCGAGCGCAACGACATCTACATCATCGACCTGCAGCAGACCCTCGAGCGCATCGAGACGGCGTACGCCTTCGTGCGCGACCTCTCGGCCAAGGGTGGCAACGTGTTGTTCATCGGCACCAAGCAGCAGGCCCAGGATCCCATCGCCGGCTACGCCGACAAGTGCGGTATGCCCTACATCAACGAGCGTTGGCTCGGTGGCATGCTCACCAACTTCGAGACCATTCACAAGCGAGTGCAGAAGATGCTCGAACTCGAGCGCCTGAAGGAGTCGGGCGAGTTCGACCTCATGCCGAAGAAGGAAGCGCTCTTGAAGAGCCGCGAGCTCGCCAAGTTGCAGAAGAACCTCAGCGGTATTCGCCACATGACGCGTCGCCCCGACGCGGTGTTCATCATCGACACCAAGAAGGAGCACATCGGCGTGACCGAGGCAAACAAGCTCGGCATTCCGGTCGTCGCCGTCGTCGACACCAACGTCGATCCCGACCTCATCACGTTCCCGATCCCGGGCAACGATGATGCGATCCGCGCCAACGAATTGATGTCGAAGGTCATCGCTGAAGCCGTGATCGAAGGTCGTTACATCGCGTCGAAGCGCAATCCGGGTCTCGTTGCCCCCGAGCGCACCGACGCCGAGAAGGCCGAGTTCGCCGCATCGCAGGCCAACGCTCGCGCCGAAGCCGCCGCCGCACAGGCCGAGCGCGAGGCGCGCCTCGCCGCGACCAAGACCGAGTCGGAGGCCTGATCGACGATGTCGTTCACAGCGAAAGATGTGCAGACCCTGCGTCAGGCGACCGGCGCGGGAATGATGGATTGCAAGAAGGCTCTCGAGTCCAACAACGGCGACATGGAAGAGGCCAAGCAGTGGCTTCGCGAGAAGGGCTTGGCCGCGTCGGCCAAGCGCGACGACCGCGAGAACACTCAAGGCGTCGTCGCCCTCGTCGTGTCGGGCGACGTGGGTGCGATCGTCAAGTTGAAGTGCGAGACCGACTTCGTGGCCGGTAGCGATCAGTTCAAGGCCGAGGCTCAGGCCCTCGCCGAGCTGGTGGCGGCCAAGGGCGAGTCGGCCGTGTCCGAGCGTGCGGCGATTCTCGACGATCTGAAGATCACCCTGAAGGAGAAGATCGAACTGGGCGAGGTGGCCCGTATCGAAGCTGCTCCCGGCAACGTGATCGACAGTTATCAGCACGTTCAAGGTGGTCGTGGCGTGAACGCGGTTCTCGTCGAAATCGCCAACGGTTCGGTCGATCTGGCCCACGACATCGCCGTGCACATCGCGTTCGCGCGTCCGAAGTACCTCACGCGTGACGAGGTGCCCGCCGACGTGGTCGAGAAGGAACGTGCGACGCTCGAGACGATCAGCCGCAACGAAGGGAAACCCGAAGCCGCGTTACCCAAGATCGTCGAGGGTCGCATCAACGGTTTCTTCAAAGACGTGTGTCTCGTCGAGCAGGCGTACGCCAAGGACGACAAGCAGTCGGTGAAGCAGGTCCTCGGAGCGGCGTCGATCGTGCGTTACGCCCAGATCGAGATCGGCTGATCGGTAGTGGCCGGCGAGCGTCCGCGTTGGAAGCGAGTCATTCTCAAACTGTCGGGTGAGGCATTGGCCGAACCGACCGGATTCGGCCTCGACACGAATGTTCTGCATCAGGTCGCGACCGAGATCAAGGACGTGCGCGAGAACCTGAAGATCGACATCGCCGTCGTCGTCGGCGGTGGCAACTTTTGGCGTGGTCTGAAAGGTGCTGGCCAGGGCATGGATCAGGCGCAGGCCGACTTCATGGGAATGATCGCCACGGTGATGAACGGTCTCGCGTTGCAGGACGCTCTCGAGCGCGTCGGTCAGCACAGCCGCGTGATGACGGCGGTCGAGATGCCCAAGGTCGCCGAGCCTTATATTCGCCGTCGCGCCGAACGCCACATGGAGAAGGGTCGCGTCGTGATCTTCGCCGGCGGAACCGGCAACCCGTTCTTCACGACCGACACCGCCGCCGCTCTGCGCGCGGCCGAGATCGACGCCGAAGCGATCCTGAAGGGCACGCATTCCGGAGTCGATGGTGTCTACACCGCCGACCCGAAGATCGACCCCACCGCCACGCGTTATGACCAGGTGTCCCACAAAGAGGTCATCGAGAAGGAATTGCGGGTCATGGACGCCACCGCGATCGCCTTTTGTCGGGACAATCGCATCCCGATCGTCGTGTTCGACGTGAGCACTCCCGGCAACATCAGATCCGTTCTGGAGGGTCAGCCCATAGGTACGCTGGTCGGGTGACTGACGACATCCTTCTCGAGGCCATCTACAAGATGGACAAGGCCGTCGAGCACGCCCAAGCCCAGTTCACGACGGTGCGCACGGGTCGAGCGACCCCCGCTCTCGTCGAGAAACTGATGGTCAACTACTACGGCGCCGACTGCCCCCTGCAGCAGCTCGCCGGCTTCCAGGTCCCCGAGGCCCGGGTGCTGGTGATCAAGCCCCACGACCGGGGTTCGCTCGGCGCCATCGAGAAGGCCATCCGAGACAGTGATCTCGGCATGTCGCCGTCGAACGACGGCGTGGTGATTCGCCTGAACTTCCCGATGCTCACCGAGGAGCGACGCCGCGACTACGTGAAATTGGTGAAGAATATGGCCGAGGAGGGTCGCGTGGCCGTGCGCAACGTGCGTCGCGACGCGCGCAAACAACTCGAGACATCCGAGAAGTCCGGAGACATCTCGGCCGACGACCTCGAGCGCGCCGAGAAGGAACTCGACAAGATCACGCACGACCACGTCGAGCACATCGACCGAGCCGTGCAACGCAAGGAACAGGAACTTCTGGAAGTCTGATCGGACCGAAGGTGAGGACATCATGAGCGATGACATGTGGCGTCGGGGATCCGGCAGTGGCGGTGACGACGACGATTTTGACGACTTCGGCGAACTTCGTTTTTCCGACGAGGAATCCGACGACGAGTCGGCGCCGTTGACCTTCGGTTCCGACGACACCGGCCCGTTGCCTCACTGGACCGAGTCGCCCACGGGCGAGATGCCCCGTCTGTTCCCCGAGGATCGGTCGAGTGGGACATCGCGGCCCACGCCGCGCGACACGAGCGACGACGACGTCGACGTGTGGGGTTCGTATTCCGGATCGGCACCGCGTCCGGTGCCCGACGATCCGTCGGGTCCGACGGCTCGACCGACCGACGCGAGCGGCGGACGTCCCCGCGTGCGGCTTGGCGAATCGACCGGTGGCACGCGTCGCGATCCCGGCCAGCGCCGCGATGACGCAACAACGGGGGCCGCCACGCGCCCCGTGCCGCGAGATGTCGACACCGGTCGAGCACCGCGCCCCTCGGAGGATGGAACCTCGCGCGGCGCACCTCGCCCGCGACCGAGCCGCCCCGAGCCGCGCGGTCCGCGCACGCCGAGGCCGGCATCGGGTGTCGGCGGTCGCGACATGCCGACGGCGGTTGCGGTCGGTCTGCTGATGCTCGCCGCCTTCGTCGCCGCACTTCTCTGGAAGCCGGTCGCCGTGTTGGCCATCGTCGTGTTGGTGTGCGGTCTCGCCGCCGTCGAGTTCTTCGAGAAGATCGTCGAGAAGCGTTACCGCCCGGCCACGGTGCTCGGGATCATCACTTGCATCGCCGCGCCACTGGCCGCGTACTGGGTGGGCGACGGCGCGTTGCCACTCGTGTTCGCGTTCGCCTTCATCGCCTCGGCCGTCACCTTCATTGGCGCCGAGAACCTGCAGGCCAATCCGATGCCGAACATCGCCATCACCAACCTCGGCGTGATCTGGATCGGATTGCTCGGTTCGTACGGTGCACTGCTCGCCGGAGTGTCGAACACCCCGGGTCTGTCGCACGTCGGCACTGACACCTTGTTCATCGTCGCCGCGGGCGTGATCGCCAACGACGTCGGTGCGTTGTTCGTCGGCTCGGCCGCCGGCAACACGCCACTACGTCAGTGGATCAGCCCGAACAAGACCGTCGAGGGTTTTCTCGGTGGTTCGCTCGCGACACTGGTGGTGATGTGGGTCGTGAGCCTGCAGAGCGACACCTGGAACGACATCTCCGAGGTGCTGATCCTCGCCGTTGCAGTCGCGATCCTCGCTCCGCTCGGCGATCTGGTCGAGAGCATGTTCAAGCGCAACCTCGAAGTGAAGGATTTCGGCACCATCATCCGCGGACACGGGGGAGTGCTCGATCGTTTCGACGGCTTCTTGTTCGTGCTTCCGATGTCGTACTACTTGTTGATGGTGCTCCAGCCCTACGCATCGTGACGGTCGGTTCGCGATGAGTCCGGTCGTTCGTGTTGCCATCGCCGGTTCGACCGGTTCGATCGGCACGCAGACGCTCGACGTCATCCGCGCCGAGAATGCTCGGCCCGACCGCGAGGTCGAATACGTGGTGACGGCACTCGGGGTCGGTTCGTCGATCGACGTTCTCGTGTCGCAGGCCCGCGAATTCGGGGTTCGCACGGTGGCGGTTGCTGACGCGAGTCGCCGGACCGAGGTGCGCGCGGCTCTTCCCGGCGTCGAGATCCTCGACGACATGGGCGCGATGTCCGCGAATGCCGACGTCGTGGTGAACGCCGTCGTGGGTTTCGCCGGGCTCGATGTCACGCTCGCCACTCTCGCCGCCGGCAAACGGCTGGCCCTCGCCAACAAGGAATCGCTGATCGCCGCCGGACCGGTGGTCCGACCTTTGCGCGTGACGCCGGGCGCCGAGATCGTTCCCGTCGACAGCGAACACTGCGCGGTGCACCAATGTTTGCGCTCCACGTTGCGCGCCGGTGTCGAAGTCGGGCGCATCGTGCTCACCGCGAGCGGTGGTCCGTTCCGCGGTCGCACGCGGGCCGAACTCGCCGACGTGACCGTCGATCAAGCGTTGGCCCATCCCACATGGAGCATGGGTCCCAAGATCACCATCGATTCCTCGACTCTCATGAACAAGGGCCTCGAGGTGATCGAGGCCCACGAACTGTTCGACGTCGACTTCGATCGCATCGATGTCGTGGTGCATCCGCAAAGCGTCGTGCATTCGATGGTCGAGTTCACCGACGGATGCACGATGGCTCAGCTGAGCCTTCCCGACATGCGTCTACCGATCGGATACGCACTCGCTCATCCGCATCGCATCGCCACACCGTTCGGTCGCATCGATTGGTTGGCTCTCGATCGTCTCGACTTCGCGACACCGGATCTCGAAACATTTCGCTGTCTCGCTCTCGCTTATGAGGCCGGACGCGTCGGGGGCACCGCTCCGGCTTTCATGTCGGCGGCCAACGAAATGGCGGTCGAGCGATTCCTCGCGGGCGGATTGCGATGGACGCAGATCGCCGAAACGGTGGAGGAGTCCTTGCAATCGCACGCCACGCCGCCCGGAACGCTGTCGGCCGACGACGTGATCGAGGCCGACCGGCGTGGACGGGACGCCGCCCGTAGAGTTCTGTCCCGATGACGCTGTATCGATCCTTTCGCGACGAGATGATGGCCGGTGGCGCCACGGGCGACGCACCGCCGACCCCCAAGCGTTCGACCGCGTTGGTCTCGGGGGCCGCGATCGTCGCGTTGTTGGTGTGGCTCGCGATCACCAACATTTGGAGTTTCGTGCTGGTGATCGGGTTGCTCGTTTCGGTGTTCCTGCACGAGGTCGGACATTTCGTCACGGCGGGTTGGGCCGGCATGAAGCGCACGCAGGTCTTCATGGGTTTTGGTCCCAAACTCTGGAGCACGCACCGCAACGGGGTCGAGTATGGCGTGCGTGCGCTGCCTCTCGGTGCCTTCGTGCGCATTGTCGGCATGAACAACCTCGATCCCGTCGAACCGGGAGACGAGAAGGTCGCCTACTCGAGCAAGCCGTATCGCTGGCGATTGCTCGTGATCACCGCTGGATCGATCATGCACGTGATCATCGCGGTGTTGATCATGTTGTTCGTGTACACCACGGGTGGCCGCTATCAGGAGACCGGTGTCGTGAGGGTGTTCGCGATCACCGAGAACTCGCCCGCCGCGAACGCGGGAATTCAGCTCGACGACGTCATCGTCTCGGTCGGTGGTCAGCCCATCGACAGCATCGAAGATCTGAGTGCGACAATCGGCTCGCTCGGCGCGGGCGAGCGCACGGTCGTGGGGTACGAGCGCGACGGTGTCGCGTCGTCCGTCGAGGTGACCCTCATCGAGCGGCCCTCCGAGCCGGGTTCGGGTGCCGGATATTTCGGCGTGGGCACCGACAGTTGGGGTCGCGATCGACTCGGACCGCTCGACGGATTCACGCACGTGATGGGAGATCTCTGGACCGGAATGGGCCGCACCTTCTCCGGCATCGGCACCGTCATCAATCCGGCCAACCAATGGGATCAATTGACGAACGATGAAGCCGATCCGGCCAAGCGTCCCACCACCGTCGTGGGAGTGACCAAGGTCGCCGGCGACATCGGAGAGCGCGAGGGCTTCTACGGCGTGCTCGAGATTCTGGCGTCGATCAACGTTTTCGTGGGTTTGTTCAACCTCCTTCCGTTGCTGCCCTTCGACGGAGGACACGCGGCGATCGCGACCTACGAACGCATTCGTAGTCGCCGAGGCCGCGAATACCGAGTCGACGTCGAGAAAATGTGGCCGGCCACGGTGGTGGTCGTGACACTTCTCATGTTCCTCACTTTCACCGGTTTGTATCTCGATCTCACGCGACCGTTCTGAGACTTGGCAGACTGACGGTCATGCAACACGCGTCGATCACCTCGCGTCGCCCGACCCGACAGATTCATGTCGGCAAGGTGGCTGTCGGAGGTGACGCCCCGATCACGGTGCAATCGATGACGATCACCAAGACGGCCGATGTCGAGGGAACGCTGCAACAGATCTACGCCCTCGCCGCGGCGGGTTGCGACATCGTGCGTTGCACCTGCAACGAGATCGAGGCGGCCGAAGGATTGGCGCGCATCGTGCCGCGTTCGCCGATCCCCGTGATCGCCGACATCCACCATCAATACAAGATGGCGTTGGCCGCGATGGAAGCCGGTGTGCACGGTCTGCGTCTGAACCCGGGCAACATTCGTCGACCCGAGCACATCAAGGCCGTCGCCAGCGAGGCGCGCGATCGCGGCATTCCGATTCGCATCGGAGTGAACGGCGGATCACTCGATCCCGAGTTGTACGACAAGTACGGCGGCAAGGTGACGCCCGAAGCGATGGTCGAGTCGGCGATGCGTGAGATCGCCTACTTCGATGAGGTCGGATTCGACCTCATCAAGATCAGCGTGAAGGCGTCGAACGTTCCGTTGATGGTCGAGGCGTACCGACAACTGAGTGCCGCCACCGATCACCCGTTGCACCTCGGCGTCACCGAGGCCGGTCCGTTGCCCGGCGGATTGTTGAAAGCCACCGCCGGCATCGCGACGTTGTTGATGGAGGGCATCGGCGACACGATTCGCTACAGCCTCACGGCCGACCCGGTCGAGGAAGCCCGCGCCGGTCGCCAGTTGCTCGAAGCACTGGGGTTGCGCGAGCGCAAGAACGTCGACCTCATCGCCTGTCCGTCGTGCGGACGCGCCGAGATCGACGTGATCGACGTGGCGAACCGGGCCATGGCCGCCTTCGGAGAGCGTCAGATTCCGTTGCAGGTCGCGGTGATGGGTTGTGTCGTGAACGGACCGGGCGAGGCACGCGACGCCGACATCGGGATCGCGGCCGGCAACAAACGCGGTCATCTGTTCGTGAAGGGTCGCAACGTGGCGGTGGTCCCCGAGAGCGAGATGGTCGAGGCGCTCGTCGAGTGGGCCGAGTTCATTCACGAGCACGGCGTCGACGCGGCCATCGCGCGTGTCGACACGGCCAAGGCCGAACGTGAGGCCGCCAAGGATCGCTCGGCTCTCCTGGCCGAAAAGGGCGAGGACGCGAACAACGCCAACGCGCGCATCGTCGAGATTCGCAAGAAGTCCTGAATCAGGATTCGGTCACGCGGAAAAGCGTCGCCTTGCCGCTGAGGGTGAGCTCCTCGCCGGCGGCGAGGTAGGCGACCTCACCACGTTGCAGGCGGTCGGTTGTACCCGAGCCGCACAAGGTGAGTTCACGAGTGCGAGCGCGCAAGGTCTCTGTGCCGTTGATCTGGTGGATCCACAGCGCGAACGGAGCTCCGGGCGTGTCGTAGCGAAAGAGCCGACCGGCGTCGGTGCGTGCGACCGGTGTTGGCCGGACCACCGGATCGGGGAGGGCGCGAGGCACCACGGTCGCGAGAAGTTCGTTCACGTCGACGTGTTTGTTCGTGAGCCCGCACCGCACGACGTTGTCGCTCGAGCCCATCACCTCGACGCCGGTACCGCGCAAGTAGGCGTGAAGATTTCCCGGCCCGAGGTACAACGCCTCGCCTTGTTTGAGCACCACGTGATTGAGAAGAAGCGTCACCACGACCGCGGGATCGTCGGGGTAGGCGTCGGCGAGCCGTGAGACCCACATGGCACTCGGTGAATCGTGACGACGACAAGCCTCGACGACTTCGTTGTGCACGTGGCGTACCTCGTCGGTGGCCGAGAACAAGTATCGAACCGTGTGCGCGAGATCGTGATCGGTGAGCAAGCGCGCGATGCGCGACGCCCCACCACCAATCGAATGCAACAACCGGACCGACTCGACCTCCTCGCGAAAGCCGCACAAAGCCTCGAACGGTCCGAGGGCGCAGATGAGTTCGGGTTTGGCAAAGGGGTCGCGGTAAATGCGTCGACTGTTGCCGACGGGTATGTCGAGTCGGTTCTCGCGCGCGTAGCCGGCGCGGGCTTGTTCGAGCGACGGATGACTCTGCAACGACAATGGTTCGGCAGCGGCGAGGATCTTCAGCAGGAACGGTAATTCGCCCGACGTGGCGACGAGTGGGGAGAAGAGTCCGCCGGTGTCATCGGTGAGCGTCGGTTTGTTCGACGATGCGGAACCGATGTCGAGCACTTTCGACGGTCCGCCGAGATGAGTTCCGAACCACAATTCGGCCCAAGGTCGACCGTCGGGTTCGAGGCCGAGCATCGCCGGGATCGCGTCGGGGTCACCCCACGAGTAGTGCTGCACCACCCCGCGAACGAGTCTCACGACGAGCCGTCCCGGTCACCGCGCTCCGCATCGCGCGACGATGTCGTCGACGGCGGAACTCACCGGCACGTCGTGCCGTTCGTTGGTGGCACGATCACGCACTTCGATCACGCCATCGGCGAGACCCTTGCCGACGACGACGATGGTCGGCACGCCGATCAGTTCGGCGTCCTTGAACTTCACACCCGGCGACACCGACGTGCGGTCGTCGAGCAGCACCCGAACGCCTCGAGCTTCGACGTCGACCGCCAGTCGTTCGGCGGTCGCCGAGATGTCGTCTCCGCCCTTGCCCGCGATCACGATGTGCACGTCGGCGGGCGCTACTTCGCGGGGCCAGCACAGACCGAGCTCATCGGCCGTCGCCTCGGCGATGGCCGCCACGGCGCGCGACACGCCGATTCCGTAGCTACCCATGGTGACGACGACTTGCTTGCCGTTCTGATCGAGGACGGTGAGATCGAGCGCCTCGGCGTACTTGCGTCCGAGTTGGAAAATGTGCCCGATCTCGATGCCCCGCGCCATCTCGAGAACTCCGGCGCGTCCGCTCTCGGCGCAGCGTGGGCATGCGTCGCCCGCGAGCACCTCGGCGGCCTCGATCGAGCCGTCGGGTGTGAAGTCACGACCACATACCAGATCGACAACGTGGTGTCCGGCCGAGTTCGCACCGGTCACCCAGCGTGTTCCGTTCACGACACGCGGATCGACCACGTACTTGATGCCCTTGCTCGCACCAAGAACATCCGGACCGATGTATCCCTTCACGAGCGCAGGATGAGCCGCGAAGTCGGCGTCGGTGAACGCTTCGGGTTCGGCCGGAGAAACCTGCGCCTCGAGTCGCTTCATATCGACCTCGCGATCGCCGGGAAGTCCGATCGCCAACGGTTCGCGCGTGCCGTCGGGATGGCGCAACATCACGATCACGTTCTTCAACGTGTCGGCCGCGGTCCACGGGCGGTCACCGCGCATCAGATCGGCGCGCGCGTTCAACAGGTCGACGAGCGTCGCGATGGTTGGTGTGCCCGGAGTGTCGACGACGCGTGCGGCCGGTGTGCCATCGATCGCGATCGTCGGCGGAGCGGGAACATCGACGGCCTCGGTGTTGGCCGCGTAACCGCACGCGCAGCGCACGAAGGTGTCCTCACCGACCTCGAGCGGAGCGAGGAACTCCTCGCTCTTCGAACCGCCCATGGCGCCGGACATCGCCGAGACGATGACGAACGGCAATCCGAGGCGCTCGAAGGTGCGGATGTAGGCGGCGCGATGTTGCTCGTAACTACGGGCCAGACCCGCGTCGTCGATGTCGAAGCTGTAACTGTCCTTCATGACGAACTCGCGACCGCGAAGCAGACCGGCGCGGGGGCGAGCCTCGTCGCGGTAATTCGTCTGGATCTGGTAGATCTACAGCGGGAGATCCTTGTAACTGCTGTAGAGGTCCTTCACGAGGAGCGTGAACATCTCCTCGTGGGTCGGGCCGAGCAGATAGTCGACTCCTCGCCGATCCTGCAGGCGAAACAGGTTTGGCCCGTATTCGGTCCAGCGATTTGTGGCCTCGTACGGCTCGCGGGGGAGCAGGGCCGGGAAATGTACTTCCTGGAATCCAGCGGCGTCCATCTCCTCGCGCACGACCCGCTCGACGTTGCGGTACACCTGCCAACCGAGGGGCAGCCAGGTGAACCCACCGGGGGCGGCCCGTCGGATGTAGCCCGCGCGAAGCATCAACTGATGGCTCGGCACCTCGGCATCGGACGGGTTCTCCCGCAGGGTGCGAACGAACAGGCTGGACAAGCGCATCATCGAGTGCAGGCTAGTTGGCGACCTGTAGCATCGAGGGAGTCTTGAGAGGGTTTCCACCCGTGCCTCACCGCACCGGTGGGTCGAAAAGACGTGAGCGAAAGCTCACGTCTTTTTTATTCGCTCGGGACGGAATCGAGACGAGAGGAGGACGACATGAGCGCGAGCGACAACAGCCTCACCGAACGCGTGCGCGCACTCGTCCAACCGATCGTCGACGACCTCGGTCTCGAGTTGTACGACCTCGAATACGCCGGCGGCATGGTGAAGGTCACGATCGACACGCCCCCGGGTTCTCCCGGAGGAGTCGACGTCGATCAGTTGTCGCGAGCGACGCGATTGATCTCCCGCGATCTCGATCACGCCGATCCGATCCCCGGCCAGTACACGCTCGAGGTGTCGAGCCCCGGCCTCGAGCGCAATTTGCGACTTCCCCGTCATTTCGAGCGTGAGGTGGGCAAGCAGGTGGCCGTTCGGTTGCGCAACCCCATCGACGGAGAGCGGCGCGTGAACGGTGTCCTCGTCTCGTCGGACGAGACGACCTTCACCGTGCGCACCGAATCGGGTCACGAACGCACGATCGCCATCGACCAGGTCGACCGCGCGCGCACCGTTTTTGTGTGGGAAGCGGCCCCCAAGCCGGTGCGTGGAGCCCGGGGTGCCCGGGGCAAAAAGTCCGGTTCGGGACCATCGTCGGCCGACGATTCCGCTGCTTCCACGGCAGACTTGTGGGCTGACAGCGACGAGCCCTTCGAAGAAGACCTAGACCACGACGACCAGGAGCATTCCGAGTCATGAGCAATCTCGACATGAAAGAAGCCATCAAGTTGATCGCCTCGGAGAAGAACATCTCCGAGGACACCCTTTTGCAGGTGTTGGTCGACGCCTTGGCCACCGCGTACAAGAAGCGTCCCGGGGCGGCCGAAGAGGTCGAGGTCGAACTCGACCCCGACACTCTCGAGATGCGCTTCATCGCGTACGACATCGACGAGGACGGCAATTGGGTCAATCGTCGCGACGACACGCCGAGCAAGAACGAACTCGGTCGAATCGCGGCCCAGACGTTCCGTCAGGTGATGGGCCAGCGCATCCGCGAGGCCGAACGTGACCGCAAGTTCGAGGAGTACGCCAACCGCGAGGGCGACATCGTGACCGGCATCGTTCAGCAGAACGATCACCGTTACGCACTGCTCGACCTCGGCAAGGTCGAGGCCCTCATGCCCCAGAGCGAGCAGGTGCCCTACGAGCGCGCCAACCCGGGCACGCGCGTGAAGGCATACATCGTCGAGGTGCGTCGCTCCGAGCGCGGTCCGCAGATCGTGGTCAGCCGCACGCACCCCGGCCTCGTGAAGCGTTTGTTCGAACTGGAAGTTCCCGAGATCGCCGACGGTGTCGTCGAGATCAAGGCGTGCTCGCGCGAACCCGGTCACCGCACCAAGATCGCCGTGCACAGCAACGACAGCAACGTCGATCCGGTCGGTGCGTGCGTCGGTGCGCGCGGCGGCCGCGTGCGCATGGTCGTGAACGAACTGAATCAGGAAAAGATCGACATCATTCCGTTCAGCGAGGATCTGGCCGATTTCATCGCCAAAGCGTTGTCACCGGCCAAGGTGACCGAGGTGCGTCTGAGCGAGGACCGCTCGCAGGCCGACGTGATCGTGCCCGATTTCCAACTCAGTTTGGCCATCGGCAAGGAGGGCCAGAACGCCCGCCTGGCGTCGCGTCTGGTTGGCGTTCGCATCGACATCAAGAGCGAGACGCAATACCAGAACGAACTCAACGGCATCTTCGAGGAGTCGTTCGCCGACGGCGAGTGGAAGGTCAATCCCGACACCGGGGAGCAGGAGTTTCACGCAGCCGATGGATCGGTGATGAGTTTGCAGGAATACGAGCGCATGTCGGCGCAGTCCGATTCCGGAGAGGCGAACGCCTGATCATGACCGCACCGATGCGCACCTGCGTGGGTTGCCGTTCCTGTCGGGAACAGGCGGATCTGACGCGTTACGTGCGTTCGTCCGACGGAGACGTGCGCGCATCGCGTACCGCCGCCGGACGCGGAGCATGGATTTGCCGCGAATCACAGAAGTGCCTCGAGAAAGCGTTCTCATCTCGAGGATTCGACCGCGCCCTTGCGACGCGGTCGGCCAACCGATCCACAACCAGGAACCGCCTAACCATGGCAAAGTAACCAACCGTGCCGGGTTCGCCCGGCTACAGAGCAACGAAGGACTGAACGCCGCGTGGCAACAGCCAAGATCAAAGTAAGCGACCTCGCCAAGAAGCTCGGCATGACGAATGCCGAGATGCTGGAATTGTGCAAGACGGAGGGAGTCGCGGCGAAGACGCCTCAGTCCACGTTGGCCGATGCCTTCGTGCCGTTGCTCGAGCGCAAGGCCAAGGCACAGGGTCTCGTTCGTGACGTGCAGCCCGAGGAGGCCAAGCCCGCCAAGGCGAAGAAGGCCACCACCAAGACGGTCGAGGGTGACGATGCCGCGGCCAAGCCGGCCAAGGCCACCAAGTCCACGAAGACGGTCAAGAGCGACGACACCCCCGTCGTCGCCGAGCCGACCCCGACCGAGGTGGCACAACCGGCCGAACCGCCGGCCGCCCCAGCCAAGCGCGTGGTGTCGGGACGCGATGCGACCAAGGATCTGCCCCGTCCCGCGCCGCGCCCCGAGCCGCGGCCCGAAGTACGTCCCCCCGACGCTCCGGCCCGACCGGCCGCGGCCACCCCGACGGCACCGCCTGCTCGTCCGCCGGCTCCACCGCGTCCCTTGTCGCCCTCGGGTCGTCCCGTGCCGCCTCCGCCGCCCGGCCGTCCGACCTCGGCCACTGGTCGACCGGTGCCGCCGCCTCCGGGTGGACCGCGCACGGCGCCGGCCCGTCCGAGTGGTGCCGGTTACGGCGGTCCGCGCACCGGTGCGCCGCGTCCGGCTGGTTTCGGTGGTCCGCGTCCCAGTGGTGGCCCGCGTCCCGGTGGGGCGCCGGGAGCCTTCGGAGGTCCGCGTCCGGGTCCCGGTGGGGCTCCGGGTGGTCGTCCCGGCGGTGGCGGA
This sequence comes from Actinomycetota bacterium, assembly GCA_046095045.1. Taxonomy (GTDB): domain Bacteria; phylum Actinomycetota; class Acidimicrobiia; order Acidimicrobiales; family Ilumatobacteraceae; genus Casp-actino8. The sequence goes on along the minus strand of JBJTIO010000005.1, from coordinate 1,316 downwards.
CGTCCTGGTGGGGGACCGCGCCCGAACGGAGGTCGTCGAGCTCCGCGCAGCGGAGGCCGACGGCGACGTCGTGGTGAGGAAGAGCTGCAGCCGTCGATGCAGAGCTACAGCGCGACCGGCGCGCCGGTGCCCGAGGGCACGGTTGTCGTCGAGCGCGGTGTGTCGGCTCAAGAATTCGCGCCCCGTCTGAACCGCACCGCGGCCGACGTCGTTTTGTTCCTCATGAAGAACGGCGAAATGGTCACGGCGACCATGACGCTGACCGACGAGCAAATGGAGTTGTTCGCGCTCGAGATCGGCGCCGACTTGTTGCTCGTCGAGCCGGGTCAGCAAGAAGAACTCGAACTCCAGGCGTTGTTCGATGACAGTGACGATGATGACGAGGCGGCGCAGGCATTGCGCCCGCCGGTGATCACCGTGATGGGTCACGTCGACCACGGCAAGACCACCTTGCTCGACCGCATTCGCAATGCGAACGTGGTGGCGGGTGAGGCCGGTGGAATCACCCAGCACATCGGTGCCTATCAAACCGAGCAGGACGGCAAGAAGGTCACCTTCATCGACACCCCCGGTCACGCCGCCTTCACGCAGATGCGTGCTCGTGGTGCCCAGGTGACCGACATCGTGGTGTTGATGGTCGCCGCCGACGACGGCGTGATGCCTCAGACCATCGAAGCGATCAACCATGCCCGAGCGGCCGATGTTCCGATCGTTGTCGCGATCAACAAGGTCGACAAGGAGAACGCCGACGTTCAGCGCGTGTTGGCTCAGTTGGCCGAGCAGCAGTTGGTCCCCGAATCGTGGGGTGGCGACACCATTTGCGTCGAGATGTCGGCCCAGCAGAATCTCGGCGTCGACGACCTCATCGAACAGCTCACGCTCGTCGCCGAGGTCGAGGAACTCACCGCCAATCCGACCGGACGAGCCAAGGGTGTCGTCCTCGAAGCGAACCTCGACACTGGTCGTGGTCCGGTGGCCACGATCCTCGTCGACAAGGGCACGCTCAAGGTCGGCGACCCGATCGTTGCCGGCGGTGCATGGGGTCGCGTGCGCGCGATGATCGACGACAAGGGTCGACAGGTCAAAGAAGCCGGTCCGTCGACGCCCGTGCAGGTGCTCGGTTTGTCGACGGTGCCGAACGCGGGCGACGAGTTCCGCGTGGCTCCCGACGAAAAGACGGCCCGAACCGTGGGAGAGGCGCGCGAACAACGACTTCGCGCCAAGGCGCAACGAGGCGATGCCCGCGTGCAGCGCGGCGTGAAGCTCGAGGACGTCTTCACGCAGATCCAGGCCGGCGAAGTCGCGACGTTGAACCT
>JBJTIO010000004.1:0-5109 GCA_046095045.1 Actinomycetota bacterium | reverse complement strand
GGTGAAAGTGAAGGGCTGACTGACGCCGTCATGACCGCGCAACGCGAATGGTACGAGAAGGACTATTACGCGGTGCTCGGTGTCGCACCTGAAGCGACCCCGAAGGAGATCACCAGGGCCTATCGCAAGTTGGCGCGCGAGAATCACCCCGACGCCAAGCCCGGTGACGCCGCGGCCGAAGAGCGTTTCAAGGAGATCTCGACCGCTTACGACGTGTTGAGTGACGAGAACAAGCGCAAGGAATACGACGAAGTGCGTCGCCTCGGTCCGATGGCGGGCGGCATGGGTGGCATGCGCTTCAACACCGGCGGCGCCGAGGGCTTCGAGGATCTGTTTCGCATGTTCGGCAACGGCCGATCGCGCGGCGGCGTCGGACCACGTCGAGGCTCCGATCTCGAGGCGACACTTCGGCTCGAATTCGCCGAAGCCGTGATCGGCATCACCACCACGGTGCATCTCACGAGCGATGCCCGATGCGAGACGTGCTCCGGTAGTGGGGCTCGACCGGGCACGACGCCCAAGACGTGCGGACAATGCGGAGGACGCGGTCAGGTCGACGACAATCAGGGCTTCTTCTCGTTCGCATCACCGTGCGGTCGTTGTGGTGGCTCGGGCAACATCATCGAGACCCCGTGCGGCGTGTGTCGCGGGACGGGCATCGAGAAGCGCAACCGCGAGGTGAAGGTGCGCGTGCCGGCTGGCGTCGCTGATGGTCAACGCATTCGTTTGCCGGGCAAGGGCACACCGGGACGCAACGGTGGACCGTCGGGCGATCTCTTCATCGTATGCCAGGTGAGTTCACACCCGATCTTCGGTCGCGACGGTGACAATCTCACCGTTCGCGTGCCGGTGGGTTTCGCCGAAGCCGCGCTCGGAGCCGACATCCAGGTACCCACGCTCACCGGCGAGCGCGTGACACTGCGCATCAAACCGGGTACACAGAGCGGAACGCGTCATCGGGTGAAGGGTCGCGGCGTCGAGACGGGCAAGCGTCAAGGCGACCTCATCGTGACGGTCGACGTGGTGGTGCCCACCGAACTCGACGACGCGCAGCGTGAGGCGATCGAGCAACTCGCTCGACTCGGTGCGCAACCGTCGCGCGACCATTTGTTCTCGGGGGAGCGAACATGAGTGCGAACAACGACCGAGCGATCTACGTCATCTCGGTGGCGGCCCAACTCGCAGGCATGCACCCGCAAACTCTGCGCATCTACGAGCGCCGGGGCCTGTTGCAGCCCGCGCGCACCCAGGGCGGCAATCGTCGGTACAGCGACATCGATATCGCACGCCTGCGTCGTATCGCGGAACTGACCGCCGAGGGGATGAACGTCGAAGGTATTCGTCGTGTGATGGCTCTCGAGGCCGAAGTGATGCGCTTGCGTGATGAAGTCGATCGTCTTCGACTTCTGGCCGCGCACGCGATCAACGAACACGAGCGGCGCTCGACGGTCGACATCGTGCCGTTGCGGCAAGGTGTCGCCATCTTCGGTCAGGTGCCTTCGGTGCTACGTCGGGACGATCGGTCATGACGGTCGACAACCTCGCGCCCGATTATCAGCCGTACGTCGCCGGTCCGTTCCGTTGGCGTTTGGCCCTACGTCCGCTCGACCTCTCCGACTGGATTCAGATCGGCGACGACTACGACCACGAGATGGACGCCAAGCGCGAGGTGTTGCGTGATCATCACGCGACCGTCGTGGCCACGATCGATGGCATCGAGCCCGAGTGCGCCGAGATCTTGTCGGAGTTGGCCGCTCACCTCTGCGCGGCTCGTCCCGACTGGTTCGTGCGTGAAGGCGACACGATCGTCAACAAGCATCGCAACGAACGTTGGCCTCTTGCGCCGGCCGACAACGGTTCGTGGGCGATGCACCCGCTCGACATCGCGGGCCGGTTGGTTCAAGAGGACATGGCCCTGTTGGTCGAACGTAATGGTCGTCTGGTGTTCGGTGGTGGCACCGTGTGTTTCCCGAATCGCTGGGATCTCTCCTCGAAGTTGGGTCGCACGATGGAAGAAGTGCACGCTCCGGTCGATCGCTTGAATGAGCAACTCGGCGACCCCATCGACTCGTTCTTTCATCGACTGTCGGTCGACAAGCCGTTCTGGCGTCTCGGCTGGGGAGTCCTCGACACCGATGATCCGTATCAGCCGATGGATGGAACGGCGTCGATCCCGCCGGCCCTGCCCGCGGTCGGCGATCCGGCCACTGGTGAGCGTTTGTTCCTGCGGGTCGAGCGCGAGACGCTACGACGCTTCCCGACGACGAAGTGTGTGCTCTTCACGATCCGCACCTACATCAGACCGTTGGCACATCTGGTCGAACGTCCCGCCGATGCCGGACGTTTGGCCGATGCACTCGAACAACTTCCCGACGATGTTCGGGATTACAAGCGCACGACCGAGCTCACCGCCGCCGCGGTGCAGTGGCTGAACACGGTCGCGTCGAAACAAGCTCCCGGAGGTCAGTGACATGGCACTCAACCCGAAGAACTGGACGATCAAGACCCAAGAGGCGGTGGCCGCGGCGATCGACCAAGCGAAGTCGTTCTCGAATCCCGAACTCACCGGCGATCACGTGCTGGGTGCTCTCGTGCGTCAGGACGACACGATCGTGCCCGCGGTGCTGGCCAAGTTGGGTCTGGCGCCGTTGATGATTCGCAACAACTGCGACGAGCGTGTCGCCAAGTTGCCCAAGGCGGTGGGCGGTGACGAGCCGCGCATGAATCGCGAACTCAACAACATCTTCGAGATGGCCGAGCGCTATCAAAGAGATTTCAAGGACGACTATCTCAGCGTCGAGCATCTGCTTCTGGCGATGAATCAGCGTCTCGGTATCGGGAGCGAGGAGTTGCTCCAAGCGTTGCGCGAGGTGCGCGGAAGCCATCGCGTGACCGACCAGAACCCGGAGGAGAAATTTCAGGCGCTCGAGAAGTACGGGCAGGATCTCACCAAGCGAGCGCGTGAGGGTCGAATCGATCCGGTCATTGGTCGCGACGACGAGATTCGTCGGGTCATCCAGGTTCTCAGTCGGCGCACCAAGAACAACCCCGTGCTCATCGGTGAACCCGGTGTGGGCAAGACCGCGATCGTCGAAGGATTGGCGCGCCGCATCGCCGACGGTGACGTGCCCGAAGGTCTGAAGAACAAGCGGCTGATCTCGCTCGATATCGCGAGTTTGCTCGCCGGCGCGAAGTATCGCGGAGAGTTCGAGGAACGTCTGAAGGCGGTGTTGAAGGAGATCACCGACGCCGCGGGTGAGGTGATCACCTTCGTCGACGAACTGCACACGATCGTGAACGCGGGTGGGGCCGAGGGCGCGGTCGACGCCGGCAACATGATCAAGCCCATGCTCGCTCGGGGCGAACTGCGCATGATCGGCGCCACCACGCTCGACGAATACCGCAAGTACGTCGAGAAGGACCCAGCGCTCGAACGTCGGTTCCAGCAGGTGTACGTCGGAGAGCCCACGGTCGAGGACACCATCGCGATCCTGCGTGGACTGAAGGAGCGCTACGAGGTTCATCACGGTGTTCGTATCCAGGACTCCGCGCTCGTGAGCGCGGCGGTGCTGTCCGATCGCTACATCACCAGTCGTTTCCTTCCCGACAAAGCGATCGACCTCGTCGACGAAGCGGCCAGCAAGTTGCGCATCGAGATCGACTCGTTGCCGACCGAGATCGATGTCGTCGAACGACGCATGCTGCAACTCGAGATCGAAAAGGTCGCCCTCGAGAAGGAGACCGATGCGGCGTCGGCCGAGCGTCTGGCATCGCTCGAGGACGAGTTGGTTCTACTCAAGAACCAGAGCGCGGGCATGCGCGAGCACTGGCAGCAAGAGAAGGACGCCATCGCGGCCATTCGCAATCTGAAGGAGGAACTCGAGCAGTTGCGCAGTGCGGTCGAGCGCGAGACCGACCTCAACGTGGCCGCCGAGATCCGGTACGGACGCATTCCCGAACTCGAGCGGCGCATCTCCGACGCCACCGCGCACCTCGATGAGCTGCAGACCGGCAACCGGATGTTGAAAGAAGAAGTCGACGCCGAGGACATCGCCGAGGTCGTGAGCCGCGCCAGTGGCGTGCCGGTGACCCGTTTGATGGAGGGCGAGATGGCCAAGTTGGTCCATCTCGAGGATCTGTTGCACCGTCGTGTGATCGGCCAGGACGAAGCGGTCACCGCGGTTTCGAACGCCATCCGTCGCAGCCGAGCGGGCCTGAGCGATCCGAATCGTCCGATCGGTTCGTTCCTGTTCCTCGGTCCCACGGGCGTTGGCAAGACCGAATTGGCGCGTGCGGTCGCCGAGTTCTTGTTCGACGACGAGCGGGCGATGGTGCGGATCGACATGGGCGAGTACATGGAGAAGCACTCGGTGTCGCGTCTCGTTGGTGCGCCCCCCGGGTACGTGGGTTACGACGAGGGTGGCCAGCTCACCGAGGCCGTTCGTCGTCGCAGTTACAGCGTGGTGTTGCTCGATGAGATCGAAAAAGCCCATCCCGATGTGTTCAACATCTTGTTGCAGGTGCTCGACGACGGTCGACTCACCGATGGCCAGGGTCGCACCGTCGACTTCACCAACACCGTGATCGTCATGACCTCGAACCTGCCCGGCGACCCGATCGAATATTTCAAGCCCGAGTTCGTGAACCGCATCGACGAAATCATCCGATTCCGCACGCTCTCCGAGGTCGATCTCGCCCGCATCGTCGAGATTCAGTTGTCTCGTCTGCGCGATCGTCTCGCCGCGCGGCGCATCACCCTCGAGGTCACCCCCGCGGCGATGGACTTGTTGGCTGCGGAAGGGTTCGACCCGGCGTTCGGTGCCCGTCCACTGAAGCGGGTCATTCAACGCGAGATCGGAGATCGAGCATCGTTGTTGATCCTCGAGGGCAAGGTGGCCGAGGACGGTTTCATCACGGTCGACGCGCGTGATGGTCGAATCGTCGTCGGCTCCTGACGAAACACCTCATGAGAGGGTAGGGTTACGTCACGTTCCCCTCGTGTTAGGAGCGTTGCCATGTCCGTGACCGTCGTCGTCGGTGCCCAATGGGGTGACGAAGGTAAAGCCAAGGTCATCGATTTGCTCGCGCGCGAGAACGACGTCGTGGCTC
>JBJTIO010000003.1:0-10060 GCA_046095045.1 Actinomycetota bacterium | reverse complement strand
TAGTCGTCATCCTTCAGATACAGGCTCTTGCGCATGCCCGGCGGGAGTTGGTAGATGAAGCAGAATGCGCAGTGGTTGTCGCAGGTTCGCACTCGGTCGAACAGTGCGCTCGACACCTCGGCACCGAGAGTCTCCCCGGCGCGCTTCGACACGGCGATCGTCACGTCCATTCCACCACGATCGATGTCGAGTTCGACTTCGGCCTCGTCGGCCAACAGTCGCCACTCGATGATGTCGCGGGGCGCGACGCCATTGATCGTGCGCACGACGTCACCCGTGCGCACTCCGGCAAGCCAAGCGGGCGAGTCGGTTGTCACGGCGACCACGGTGGGTGCCGACTGCTTCATGCAGTCCGCTCCGAGATTCGGCAAGGTGACATGAGTCGAGGCTACCCGTCGACCATGCGTCGTCGGAGGTTCGTTATCCTGCTCGCATGCCCGTCGACAACGTGCTTCTCGCCGCACCACGCGGATTCTGCGCCGGTGTCGAGATGGCCATCAAGGCACTCGCGTGGATGGTGCGCACGTTCGAGGCGCCGGTCTACTGCTACCACGAGATCGTTCACAACAAGATCGTCGTCGAACGTTTCGAGAGTCTCGGAGTGGTGTTCGTCGACGACATCGCCGATGTGCCCGTTGGCCGACCGATCATGTTGTCGGCACACGGCAGCGCGCCCGAGGTGGTTGCGGCGGCACGAGCGCGCGGTTCGGTCGTCGTCGATTCGGTCTGCCCTCTGGTCACCAAAGTGCACCACGAAGTGAAGGTGCGAGCCGGAAAGGGCTACCGCATCGTCTACGTCGGACACGAGGGTCACGAGGAGGCCGTCGGCACGATGGCGGTCGCACCCGATGCGATCTCACGCGTCGAATCGATCGAGGAAGTCGACGCGCTCGCCCACTTCGCCGAACCCGTCGCTCTGCTCGCCCAGACCACCTTGTCGCATCGTGATTGGGAATCGGTCGCGGTTCGTGTCTAGGAACGATTCCCGGACGTCTGGACCCCGGGCCGCAGCGATCTTTGTTTCGCCACGACGAACCGCCAGTCCGCGCTGATGTCGCTGGCCACCAGATGCGACGCGATCATCGTCATCGGTTCGGCCAACTCGTCCAACACCCGCGCGCTCGAACGTTTGGCGCGCGAAGCTGGTTGTGCTCGGGTGTTCCGCGTGAACTCGGCCTCCGAGAGTCCCGCCGACCTGACCGGCACCGTCGGTGTCACGGCCGGCGCCTCGGCCCCCGAAGAACTGGTCGACGCCGTGATCGCTCGTCTGAATCCGATCGGTGGCGTCGAGGAGGTTCGCATCACGGACGAAGACGAGTACTTTCCCCCACCGCGCAATTTGCGCGACATCCAATCGAACATCGAGACGGCGATCACCGTGATGTCCGGAGGATCGCTCGCCGATCGTCCGACCGTCGACGATCGCGCCCTGGCCGCGAGTCAAGTGTTGGCGTCGCTTCAGAACTGAACTCTTCGGGTTGGCGATCGTTCTCGCCGCGTCGGGTTGTACCGCCAGTGAATCGACTACCACATCCACTGCTCCGATTGCTTCGTCGCCTTCCACGTTTCCTCCCCTACCCACGACAACGATGCCGAGTGCGCCGTCCTTGCTCATCGTCGGCGATTTCCTCACTCGCGACACCGAAGGACTCGGGCTCGCCGACGCGATCACGTCGATCGGATGGACGCCCACGATCGACACGTCCGAGAACCGCACCATCTCCGAAGGAGCGGACCTCATCGATCTCGTCGCGTCGAGCGGACAACTCCCCCGCCTCACTTTCGTTTCGCTCGGAGCGACCGATGCCTGCGGTGGCGCCGGACCGATCGACGTCGAGGCCGACGTCCGCCGAGTGTCGGCGCACGCCGACGCCGAACATGTCGTGGTCTGGGTCAACCTGCAGATGAAGGACTGCATGGCGAGGGCCCGCGCCATCAACGAAACACTCGTCCGAGTCGCCTTCGAGAATCCTCATTTCCGCGTCGCGGATTGGGCGACCGACGCACCATCGAACCACTTGTCGGGAGACGGCATCCACTACAAGCGCGCCGGAAGCGAGTTCCGCATCGATTACTACGTGTCGCTCGTGCGGATGCACTCGAGCCTCTGAGTCCTCGCGGTCCGGTTGTGGCAATCTGAGGTCATGCTGAATCCTTCCCTCGACACCATCCGCTTGTTCCTCCATGTTCTCGCCGCGTCCGTATGGGTCGGAGGTCAGGTGGTGCTCGGCGGATTGGTCCCTCGACTACGTGCGAGCCATCCCGAGAGCCTCACCACCGTCGCGCGCGGATTCGCCCGAGTCGCCTGGCCGGCCTTCGCCATCGCCTTCGTCACCGGAATCTGGAATCTGCTCGACATCACGATGGCCGACCAGAGCACCGACTATCAGGTGACCGTTTTCGTTCACGTTCTTTTCGCCGTTGCCACGGGCGGCTTCGCCGCGTTGCACTCGTTCGGAAAATCGAAGGTTGCGCTCGCGGTCGGAGGCGCGCTCGGACTACTCACCGCACTCGCGACGATGTTCGTCGGCGTGTTGCTCGCCGGCTGACGATCAGTTGCGTGGGACCTTGCTCCAGGCGACGTCTCGGTCGACACGCACGTCGCCGGGCAATCCCAACACCCGCTCACCGAGGATGTTGCGCATCACTTCACTCGTGCCGCCCTCGATCGAGTTCGCCCGACTACGCAAAAATGCCTTCTGAGGGTTCTCGAGGCCCATGGCTTGCTCGGGTCGGATCATCTGGTAACCGCTCGGGAACAACATTCCGTCGGCGCCCATCATCGACACCGTGAACGAGTAGATGTCCTTGTTCAGTTCGGCCATGGCCAACTTGGCGATCGACCCCTCCGGACCCGGATCTCCCATCTTGCGGTTCTGCGAGGCGCGGATGTTGGTGAGACGCAACAGTTCGGCGCGCACCCACAGAGACATCAACTCATCGCGAGTCGACGGGTCGCGACGGTCGGCCGGCAACTCCTTCCACACCTTCACCGCATCGCGGATCGGTCCGGAACCCTTGGCCGGGATGGCTCCGCCGATCGACACCCGTTCGTTCATGAGCGTTGTCAACGACACGCGCCAGCCGTCGCCGACGTTGCCGAGCATCTCGTGGTCGGGCACCCGCACGTCGGTGAAGTACACCTCGTTGAACTCGGCCTCGCCGGTGATCTGGTACAGCGGTCGCACCTCCACACCGGGCGCCTGCATGTCGACGACGAAGGCCGTCAATCCGGCGTGCTTCACCGCCTCGGGGTCGGTGCGAACGATCAGGAGACCGAAACGCGAGAGGTGCGCCAACGTGGTCCACACCTTTTGACCGTTGACGATCCATTCCTCACCGTCCTTCACTCCTTTGGCCGAGAGTCCGGCGAAATCGGAACCACTTCCCGGCTCGGAGAACAACTGGCACCACACTTCTTCCCCGGTGAAGAGCGGACGCAGATAACGCTTCTTCTGTTCCGGTGAACCCCACACCGCCACCGTGGGACCGCACATTCCGTGTCCGATCGGGTTACGAGCGACCGGATTGGGGGCACCGGCGGCGTATATTCGTTCGTTGATCGTTCGTTGAAGTTTCGGATTCAGTCCGAGTCCACCGTTGCCCTCGTCGAAGTGCACCCACGCCAGACCCTTGTCGAATTGAGCGCCAAGAAAGGTGGCGGGCGGAGTGCTCTTGGGCGGGAACTGCTCGAGAAGTTCGTCGACGAGGGAGATGACTCGCTGCTCGTCGGTGGTCAATGTGGCGGTCGACATGCACGAAAACTAGCGAACACTGACGCCCTGCGCCCATCCGAGACCGCACAAGGAAACGAATTCGGATCAGTTGAGCGCGGCCATCAGGCGCCTGAACTCGTCGCGTTCCGTGCGGCCGAGACCGGGAAAGGCCGAACGCAACGCCATGACTCCGCGCAATCTCTCGATGTCCCCGGATCGCATGTACTCGGCCTTGAGGTTGTTGGTCATCCGCTCGACGATCGCCATCGGTGGCGTGACGGCGAGGAACCGTGGGTCGAAACGTTGGGCCGCGCCGAAGAGTTCGGCGAACAACTCGGCACACCCGCGACGGTCCATGATCCGCCCACCATTGAACGGATCGGCGAAAACTTCGGGGATCAGACCTTCATCTGGACGTTCACCGATGAGGAAATGTCCCGGCATTCCGACACCGACGATGTCGACACCGACGCGCCGACCGACCTCGATCGCGATCACCGACAAAGAGATCGGAATTCCACGTCGGGTCTCGAGCACGTGGCTGACGAACGAGTTGCGGGGGTCGTAGTAATCGTCCCGATGACCGAGCAGAGGGTCGTCGCCGGAGAACAAAGCCCGACTGACCCCAGCCAGGGTGGGACTCGGGATCGACGCCGCCATCTCGTCGAAGACCGTGAGACCAGCGATCAGATCGATTTCGCGATCATGTCCGATCGCCACTGGTAGCAGGAGTGCCAACTCGTCGAGTGGCACGTCGCCGCCCTCGGACACCGTGGCGCGGAATCGTCGATCAGCTCGGGCGCGATCCCACGTCGGCGACTCCACATGGCGAATGGTAACGCCACTATTCTTCGCCCCATGTTTCTCGGAGCACACGCACTCACGACCCCCGACAAGCCCGCCGTCATCATGACCGGCTCGGGTTACACCCGAACGTTCGCCGAGCTCGACGCCGAAGCGAATCGTCTGTCCCACCTCCTGCGCTCGGCCGGCCTGCAACCCGGGGATCACGTGGCGCTCTGCATGGAGAACCATGATCGTTACCTCGAAGTCCTCTGGGGTTGCCAGTACGCCGGTGTCGTGTACACCGCCGCGTCGTCACGACTGACAAGTAAGGAACTCGCCTACATCATCAACGACTGTGGCGCGCGCGTCTTCATCACGTCCAAGTACAAATCCGATCAAGCCAGCGAGATCATCGCCGAAACAGGGTCGCTCGAGTTGCGCCTGATGCTCGACGGCACCGTGCCCGGCTACGAGAGCTACGAGAACGCCGTCGCGGCGCAACCCTCCGATCCTCTACCGGGACGCATCGCCGGCACCGACATGTTGTACTCATCGGGAACGACCGGTTTACCGAAGGGCGTCACCAAACCCTTCGTCGATCTCCCCCTCGAGACGACCCCGACTTCGGTCGCACCATCTCTCGCGATGTTGTTCGGTGCGACGCCCGACAGCGTTTATCTCACTCCAGCGCCTCTCTATCACGCCGCTCCGCTTCGCTTCACGATGGCCGCCCAAAGCATGGGGTGCACGGCCGTCGTGATGGAGCACTTCGATCCCGAGCAATTTCTCGCCGCCATCGAACGCAACAATGTGACGCACTCCCAGGTCGTGCCCACGATGTTCGTGCGACTCCTCAAACTCGACGAGGGGATTCGCACCAAGTACGACGTTTCTTCGTTGCAGGCCGTGATTCACGCCGCGGCACCCTGTCCGATACCGGTGAAAAAGCAGATGATCGAGTGGTTCGGTCGCATCATCCACGAGTACTACGCGGGCACCGAAGGCAACGGTTTCGTCTATTGCAACAGCGACCTTTGGTTGGCCAACGAGGGCACCGTCGGTGTTCCCATCGGTTGCACCATCCACATCTGTGGCGACGACGGCGAGGAACTCCCCAACTACGAGAGTGGCACCATCTTCTTCGAGGGCGGCGCGACGTTCGAATACCACAACGACGCCGAGAAGACCAGGAGTTCTCGCCACCCGAAGGGCTGGAGCACCCTCGGCGACGTCGGCTACCTCAACGACAACGGGTGCCTCTTCCTCACGGATCGCAAGGCGTACATGATCATCTCCGGAGGCGTGAACATCTATCCGCAGGAGGCCGAGAACGCTCTCGTCACCCACCCCAAGGTGGTCGACGTGGCCGTGTTCGGAGTTCCGAACGAGGACTTCGGCGATGAAGTGAAGGCTGTCGTTCAGCCGATGACCATGCCCTCGAGCGCCGAGGAAGCGCGCGCGCTGGAGCTCGAACTCATCGCGTACTGCAAGTCCCAACTCGCCGACGTGAAATGTCCACGGAGCATCGACTTCCGTCCCGAGTTGCCACGTCACCCAACCGGCAAGTTGTACAAGCGATTGCTGAAGGATGAGTACTGGAAGAACGCCGGTCGTTCGATCTGAGTGATCACGCGCCGATGATCACCATGCGGATCTCGGTCATCTCCCGCACCGAATAAGCCGGCCCCTCGCGGGTGTTCCCGCTGTCGCGCAAACCGCCGTACGGTTGCTGATCGGCGCGGAACGTGGGCACGTCGTTGACGACCACGCCCCCGTAATCGAGGCTGCGAATCGCGGAAAGGGCCGTCGCGATGTTCGACGTGAAGATCGCCGCCTGCAACCCGAAGTCGCTGTCGTTGGCGACGACAAGCGCCTCGTTCACGTCGTCGTAGGTCGTCACGGCGACGACGGGACCGAATACCTCACGGGCGCAGATCTTCATGTTCGGCGTGGCGTCGACGATGATCGTCGGCATCAGGACATCGTCGGTGGTCATCGAACCGCCAATCACGACTCGTCCGCCCTCTGAAACGGCCTCATCGATCCATGATCGAACTCGTTCTCGTTCCGACACGGATATGAGAGCCGACACGTCGGTCTCGTCGTCGAGCGGATCGCCAACTTTCAAGGTCGACACTTGTCGCACGAGTTCGTCGACGAAGTCATCGGCGATCGAGCTGTGAACGAGTATCCGTTGGGTCGAGATACAGGACTGCCCGGCATGGGAGAATCCCGCGACCTTGATCTTGGCCGCCGCCGTGCGCCAATCACCATCCGGCTCGATGATGACCGGAGCGTTGTTGCCGAGTTCCAATCCGACCCGCTTTCGAGGGGCTCGCGACCGTATGCCCCAACCCACGTCGGGTGAGCCCGTGAACGTGACGAGGGCGATGTCGGGGTGATCGACGATGGCGTTGCCAACCGTCGAACCACCACCAGTGACGACGCTCAGCCACTCGGCGGGCAGTCCGCATTCCTCGATCAGCATGCGAGCCAACAGGATCGACGACAGCGGAGTTTGGGACGCGGGCTTCAGAACGACCGCACAACCGGCGGCAATCGCCGGGCCGACCTTGTGCACCACCAGGTTGAGAGGAAAGTTGAACGGCGCGATCGCTCCGACCACGCCGATCGGCATCCGCATGGTGAAACCCAGTTTCCCCTCGCCCGCCGGAATGGCATCCATGGCCACCATCTCGCCGGCGAGGGTGCGGGCCTCGACGGCCGAGAATTGAAATGTCCCCACCGCGCGGTCGACCTCGACGCGCGCCGTCTTCATGGGCTTGGCCGCCTCGAGAGCGATGGTCCGGGCGAATTCCTCCCGACGGGCGGCGAGTCGGATGGCTGCGGCGTCGAGAATTGCCGCCCGTTTCCATGCCGGCATCGGTGCGCGCATGGCCGTTCGGGCGACGATCACCGCACGGTCGACATCTTCCGACGTGCACATCGGTATCCGGGCGATCAAGGTGTTGTCGAATGGAGCGCGAACATCGAACGCCGAGTCCGACACGTGCATCTCTCCCGCCAGTGGGATCGCAGTGATCGTCGAGCACATGACGCGAACGCTAGTGCGATCGGGCGATACTGAGAACGTGCACCCGTATCTCGAACCTCACCGCGATGGCGGCTTCATCCCCTTCGCCCACCGTGGAGGTACGAGCGAGGCCCCCGAGAACACCCTCGCGGCGTTTCGTCACGCGGTGTCTCTCGGCTATTCGTATCTCGAGACCGATGTGCGCCTCACCGCCGACGGACACTTGGTCGCATTCCACGACGACGACCTCGAACGCACGTGCGCCACGAACGGGCGCATCAGTGCGATGTCGTGGGACGAGGTTTCCCGGGTGAGAGTTGGCGGACGCGAACCGATGCCCATGCTCGTCGATCTGTTCGAGGAGTTCCCGCACGCGCGCATCAACATCGACGCCAAGAGTGACTCGACCGTCGATCCTCTCATCGCCTTGCTTCGTCGCATGGACGTCCTCGATCGTGTGTGCATTGGCTCGTTCTCGCATCGTCGTCTCGAACGAGTGCGAGGCGCACTCGGACCACGAGTCTGCACGAGCGCCAGCCCGCGCGAAGTCGTGTCGTGGTTGTACGGCCGAGTGCCTGAGGCGCCCTCGTGCTTTCAGGTGCCGGTTCGCCAGGGCCCGGTGACCGTCGTGAATCGACGCAGTCTTCGTCGCGCCAAGGCCGCAGGAAAACCGGTGCACGTGTGGACGATCGACGAGGCTCATCAAATGCAAGCTCTCATCGATCTCGGGGTCGACGGCATCATGACCGATAAGTGCGATGTGCTGAAGTCGGTGACCCTCGCGAACGGATTGTGGACCCTCACTTGACGAGAGGCATGACCTCGTTCATGAATCGCGCCATCTGCTCATCGGCCTTCTTGTAACTGTCGCCGAGCATGTGCGGGAAGATGGTCATGTACTCGAGTCCGAGCAGATCCTTGTAGAACTGCACGCCCTCGGCCACCTGTTCGGGGGTACCGAGGAGGATCGTCTTGTTGTCGACCGACTCCTGAAGTGTGGGGATCAATCCCGGCTTGGCCGGTTTGCCGTCCTCGCCCATGTATCCGCGACTCCATCCGTAGGGGCCGAGGAATTTCCAGAATTCGTCGTGGCCGGGTGTCGCGCTCTGCCACGCCTTCTCGTACGAATCCTCGATGCGCACCGAGATCACGAGCATGCGCTTGGCACCCCGCGCGGGAGCCGCGCCGAGAGCCGCCTCCTGCTTCTCGGCGTAGGTTTCCCAGAAACGCTTGATGAAGCTGTGGTGTTGATTCCAGAACACGGCCGAGTGACCGATGCGCGCGACGTAATCGAGTGTGGGCGGACTCGTGACGGCCTGCCAGATCTCATAAGGGTAGATCGGGCGGGGCACCAACGTGAGGTGTTGAACGGTGCTTCCACGGTCCGGAATCCCCGGCAGCGGAATCTGGAAGTGCTTACCGGAAAACGAGAACGTCTCGTTGTCGAGAGCACGACGGACGATCTCCATCGATTCCTCGAAAACCTCACGATTCAACTCGTCGTCAGCCGACTTCTCGGGGTTGTCGTGCGAGCCGATCGACACGCCCTTTTCGTTCAGGTGCAACACCTCCCGGGGCACGGTGCCGCGACCGACGCCCAACATTCCGCGACCGCCGGAGAGGTTGTGCAAGGTCGCGAAGTCCTCGGCCAAACGCAACGGGTTCCATTGAGGCACCACGTTGAACATCGCGCCCAGGCGGATCTTCTTCGTTTGCGCCGCGATCCAGGCCGAGATCAACAGACCGTTCGGGATGACCTCGTAACCCTCGTACTGGAAGTGGTGTTCGGTGGTCCAGAACGAGTCGAAACCGAGCCGATCAGCCTCGATGGCCGAGTTCACGTAATCGAGCGTCGCCTTCCACATGTGATCGTTCGAAAAACGACGATCGAGAGGCGCGGGCGGACCGCCGCCGGCGTCGTCCCTCTCGACTCCTCCGAAGAAGAATGCCCCGACCTTCATCATTGCCTCCCCACGTGCTCCATCGAACAGTACCACCGCTCTCCGAGTGGCTCAGGGCTGCTCGGCGACACGGCGCGTGGTGGAGGTCACGGCCACCTCGACACCACGGCGGAACACCCGACGATCGGCGGGGGCGTCAGCGATCGCCTCGCGCACCGATGCCGCGTCGATCGCCAGAAAGTCGGCCGGGTCTCCGACCTCGAAGCGCATGGTCGGCATTCCGAGCACCTGACGCACCGAGTTGCTCACGAGATCGAACGCCTCATCCGGGAGCCGATGGGTCGCCATGATCGCCAACGACGCGGTCTCGAGCGGGTCGCTGCGACCGACCGGGTTGAACGGATCCTGAACGTTGTCGCCACCGATCGCCACGACGACTCCGGATTCGCGGAGCACGTCGATCGGCGCAATCGACCGCGGCATCGACGACGGCTGCTCACGACCCTGAAGAAAAAGGTTGGTCTGCGGCAACGGAACGACGGCCACCCCCGCTTCGGCGACGCGTCGCGCGATCTCGCGCTGTTTGTCGCGGGGCTGAACGGACAAGCTCACGCAGTGACTCG
>JBJTIO010000002.1:0-7702 GCA_046095045.1 Actinomycetota bacterium | reverse complement strand
GCCTCGGCGAACACCCGAGCGTGTTCGGGACCGAGCACGAGGATCGCGTCGAACGCGAGGACCGACTTGGGATTGTGCAGGGTGCGCAGACACGCCGCGAACGTGTTGCACAAACTCTCCGGATCGCGAGCGAGTTGGTCGACGACGCATCGCGGCCCCTCGCCCGGGAACACGGTGAGTGCGTCGACGCCGGTAGCGACACCACGACTCACCGCCAACGAGGTCCAGGGCGAACCAACTTCGTCCTCGGCGAAGCAGAACGAGATCTTGCCCGGATTGCCGTGCGTGGCCCGGTCGACTTCTCCGGGTCGACCTCCGCCGACGTTGCGAATGATCAACTGCACCGCGCGGCCGATGGTGAGGTTCGCGCGATTGCCTTGCCCGAACACGTTCATGCCCGAATTCATGCCGATCGCGCGCGTGCCCGGTCCGTTGCACACGATCACCGGTCCGACCGGCATCGTGGTGGCGAGCACGCCGTGAATGTTGAAGGTGTCGTTGCACACCGCTTCGACCGCGGCGATGACCCAAGGCAAGTACTCGGGTTTGCAGCCCGCCATCACCGCGTTGATGGCGATCTTCTCGACGGTGACCTCCACGAGGTCGGGTGGAACGATCGCGACCACGTCGGACGGTGCGCGCGTGGTTCCGGTGAGCATGCGCATCACGCGTTCCTCGGTGGGCGGCACCACCGGAAGTCCGTCGGTCCAGCCGCGATCGAACATGGCCTCGAACTCGTCCTCGGCCGATGCGGTCTCGACGCGTCGCGATGAGAGCACCGACGATCCGAAGCGAACGCGCAACATGTCGACGAGATCGGGGTCGACGCTCATCGAACCGCACCCGGGTCGAAAGGCGGGCAGTGGTGGTGCGAGGGCACTCGATCCCGAGACGCGTTCCCACTCGTCGCGCACCCATCCGACCGTTCGGGCGACCTCCTCGCCATTCACGACGCGCATCAGAGTGGGCACGGTCTCGATGTCGTTGAGCCAACTGACGGACAAGTCGGCGTCGTGTCGTGGGTCGAGGCCGGCGGGAAACGCGGGGTCGTCCTGCACCCACACCTCGACGGGCCCCGCCGCGCGAAGTTGTTCGATCGCGGGTACCACCATGCGACAGGTCTCGCATTCCTTCTTCACGATGATCACGAGGCCGTCGGTCAACATGGTCGGGTCACGATCCGAGGAAGTCGAGGATGAGGTCGTTCACGTGATCGGGGCGTTCGAGGTGCGAGAAGTGACCGGCACCCGACACGAATTCGGCGCGCGCCGTAGCGGGCAATTCGGCCGCGGCGAAACGCGCGACTTCGGGACCCATGCATCCGTCGGTCTCGCCGTGGATGTAGAGCAACGGTTGACTCGGGATCACCGATGATTTCGCTTGCACGTCGGCGAGCGCGGGGTCGTTGTATCCCGCACCGAGAGTGGCGCGGTAGAAACCGAGGGCCGCTTGAAGATTCGCCGGGTCGCGCAGGCTCGGCTTGAGCAATGCCAGTTCCTCGGTCGCGTCGAAACCCGGCGACCAATCGTTCCAGAGCATGTCGATGTAGGCGAGATCGTTGGCGCCCACGACCATGTCGGCGAAGGGATGCTGGAAGAAGAACATGTACCAACTGCGCTTGATCTGGGCCAGGTTGGTGAGGAACGCGACGCCGACCGCGTTGCCCGGAGGCACGGCCGACATGACGACTTTCGACCACAACTCGGGTCGATGCACGGCGGCCAGGTTGGTGATGATCGAACCCCAGTCGTGGCCGATGATCACTGCGCGCGAATCGCCGCCGAGTTCTCGATGCAAGCCGATCGCGTCGATCGCCGACGCCGCGGTCTGGAAGCGACCATCGGCCGGCACCGCGGTGGGGGCGTACCCGCGCAGGAAGGGAGCGACGGCTCGGTATCCCGCGTCGGCGAGGCGCGGTAGGAGATGCCGCCAGGTGTGGGCCGAATCGGGGAATCCGTGCAGGCACAACGCGAGCGGGCCCGCGTTGTCGAGTCCGGCGGCCAAGTAGGTCATGTCCAGACCGTCGACGTCGACGGAGTGAGTCGAAATGCCCGAGGAAGGTGCAGCCATGGGCAAACCGTACCCCTCGCGGTCGGCCCGATCGCACCCCGACTGCGACCAACGTCACCAGCGCACCGAGCATCTGCCCGTTCCGAATCCACCTTCTCGTCATTTAGCGTTCAGGTCATCGAGGGGGCACACGAGCTCTTCGTCACGTTCTTTGGGGTGCGGGGGTCGACACCGTGCCACGGCGATGACACGAGGCGTTACGGCGGAAACACGTCGTGCGTGGGTCTGGTCGTTCCCGGAGAAGAGCCGTTGGTGTTCGATCTCGGAACCGGCCTTCGTTATTGCGGTGATCGCATTCCGGCCACGGGTCCGTTCAAGGGAACGTGTCTCTTGACCCACATGCATTGGGATCACGTGCAAGGACTTCCGTTCTTCGTACCCACGTTGCGTGATGGTGCGTACTTCGACATCTACGGACCAGAGCAGGAGGACGGACGATCGGTTCGCGACGTGTTCGAGTCGATCATCAAGCCCCCGATGTTCCCGGTGAGCGTGAACTCGCTTCCCGGGACCTTCGTGTTCCACGACGTGGCGAACGACGAGTTCACCATCGGCGGACTCGACGTGATGAGTCGGCTGGTGCCGCACGTCGGCAACACGCTCGGTTATCGGGTCTCGCATCGGGGAACGAGCGTCGTCTATCTACCCGACCATCAGATGCCTGAGGACGGTTCGATGGCGATCACTCCCGGTGCCCGTGAGTTGTGCGAGGGCGCCGACCTGTTGATTCACGACGCGCAGTACACGCCCGAGGAGTTCGCCGGCAAGAACAACTGGGGCCATTGCACGATGGAGTACGCGGTGTGGGTCGCCATCGAATGTCGAGTGAAGCGCCTGGCGTTGTTCCACCACGATCCGGTGCGAGGAGACGCCGCACTCGACGAATTCCTCGATCGTGCCCGCCACGCGTGCGAACCTCACGGCATCGAAGTCATCGCCGCGACGGAAAACCAGACGCTGGCGATTCCCCTGAATTACTGAATCGCGACTCAGCGCACCGAGAGCAAGGGGTCGTCGATGATCGTGCTCTCGAAACCGTCGGGACCGATCGCGGTGCCGCCACGAATGGTGACTCGACGCATGCGACGTTCGGCGGTGCCGTAGTCGTCGGTCGCGTAATGCATCGTGGCGCGGTTGTCCCAGATGACCACGTCGCCCGGACGCCAGCGATGGCGCATCACGAACTCGGGTTGTGTCGCGTGCTCGTACAGCATCTTCAGCAAGTTCTCGCTCTCGACGCGTGAGAACCCGGCGATGTGCGTCGTGAATCCGGGGTTGACGAACAAACTCGGGCGACCAGTGCTCGGATGAATGCGCACGACCGGATGCACCACGGGTGGAACCCGCAACGCGTCGTCGAACAACTTCTGAGCGTCCTCGCGCGTGAGCGCGGTGTCGAAGGGCTCGCCCCAGTAGGCGAGAGGCGAGATGCGATGCACCGCGGTGAGACCTTCCACGAGTCGGCACAGCGCCGGATTCAAGTTGTCGTAAGCGGCGCGCATGTCGGCCCACAACGTGTCTCCGCCGTGAGTGGGCACGTGATCGGCCACCAACACCGATGCCGCCGGGGGAGTCGGCACGAAGGTGACATCGGTGTGCCATCGCGCGTTCTTGCCACCCTTGGCCGCGTCGAGTTCGAGGATCTCGGGATGATCGGGATGACCGGGCACCACCGGATGGGCCGGGGTTGGTTGTCCGAGCGTTCGCGCCAGAGCCACTTGGTCGGCGTGCGACAGGAACTGGTCGCGCAAAACCAGTACGAGGTGCTCCTCGAGGAGGGCGAGCAGTTGGCCGGGAGCGAAGTCGGTGCGAGCGTCGTACCCGATCAACTCGGCACCGAACGTTCCGGTGATCGGCGTGATGGTCGCGGTGTCGAGTGTGTTCGTCATGAGATCCTGCATCGGTAGGGGCTCGGCCCGATTCCCGACAAGAATAGTCGGGAATCCGCCCGAGTCCACCGTCGTGCCTAGAGTTCTGGCATGTCCGCCGAGATCGATCCCCGACATTTCCGCAACGTGCTGGGGCATTTCCCCACTGGGGTCACCGTGGTGACGGGAGTCGACGGCACGGGACAGCCCGTCGGAATCACGATCGGCTCGTTCGTGTCGGTGTCGCTCGACCCGCCGTTGGTGGGCTTCTTGCCCGGTGTCTCGTCGCGGAGTTGGCCGCTCATCGCCTCGTCGGGTTCGTTCTGCGTGAACATCCTCGGCGCTGGCCAGGACGAACTTTGTTGGCGATTCGCCAAGGAACCTGCCGACGCGACCGACGGCCGATTCGCTGGCATCGACTGGACCGCGGCGGGCAGTGGTTCGCCGATCCTGCCGGGCGTCATCGGATGGATCGACTGTGACATCGATGCCGTGCACGACGCGGGTGATCACTTCTTCGTGGTCGGACGGGTGCGCGAGATGGCGCACGCGGACGACGTGGCCGACGCCATGGTCTTCTTCCGCGGCAAGGTGGCCAGCGTTCGCCCCGCGGCGAGCTGATCGATGATCGCCGACATCGCGGCTTCGATTCTGGGCGCGCTGATGTGCGTGGCCGGTGGCGCCAAGGTGGTGATGGGCGCGCGTTGGCCCGTCGAAGCTCGCGCGATGGGAGCGCCTGCGTGGATCGCGCCGATCCTGCCGTGGTTCGAAATCGTGCTCGGTGCGCTTCTGATCGCTCGTGTGTATGTGCCAGCGATGTCGATCGTCGCGCTCGTCACTTTGCAGGCGTTCACGCTCTTGATCGTTGCTCAGTTGTCGCGAGGTCGACGTCCGGTGTGCGCGTGCTTCGGGTCGTGGAGTGCCAAACCGTTGGGCGCCTCGCACATCGTGCGCAACGTGGCGATGATGTTGCTCGCCGTCACCGCTCTGATCGGGGCCTGAGTCGATTCAGGCTCGAGTGGCGACGAGAACGAACGCGTTGATGGTGGCTTCCTCGCGCCAACGGTCGTAGCGCCCACTCGGGCCTCCGTGTCCGGCGTCCATTTCGGTGCGCAGCAACAAGGGTGCGTCGTTGGTACGCAGTTGCCTGATGCGGGCGATCCACTTTGCGGGCTCGTGATACGCGACGCGCGGGTCGTTGAGTCCGGCGGTCGCGAAGATGGCGGGGTAGTCGCGGGCGTCGAGATTGTCGTACGGCGAATACGACAACATGTACGACGCGTGCGGCTCGCGACGCGGATCACCCCATTCCTCCCATTCGGTGACGGTCAAGGGCAGGCTCGGGTCACTCATCGTCGTCACCACGTCGACGAACGGAACCTCGGCGACGGCGGCGGTCCAGAGGCTCGGGTCGAAGTTGAGGCAAGCGCCCACCATCAGACCCCCGGCACTTCCGCCGCGCACCGCCAATCGACCGGCCCATCCGCGTCGCACGGCGTCGCGCGCGACCGCGTTGACATCGAGGAATGTGTTGCGCTTGTGGAGCAGTTTGCCGTCGAGATACCAACGGCGTCCCATCTCACCGCCACCCCGAGGGTGGGCGAGAATCCACGTGAATCCACGGTCGACGAGCCCGAGACGCGCGACGCTGAACCACGGTGGCATCGACGCCTCGTAACTGCCGTAGGCATACACGAGACACGGTGCTTGTCCGTCGGCGGTGGCATCGATGCGGCGAACGATGTCGTAGGGGATCTCGGTGCCGTCGTCGGACGTCGCCCACAGACGTTCGCTCGCGTAACGCGACAAGTCGACATTCGGAGTCGGCGCCGTCTTCAGCACCATGCGCTCGCCCGTGAGGAGATTCTGTTCGTACAACGTGGCCGGAGTGACCATGCTCTCGACCGAGAACCGCAGGTGATCGGTGTCCCATTCGGGATTGGCGTCGAGTTCGCAATCGTGCGGGGCATCACCCAGATCGATCGGATGAACCGAGCCGTCGCGCCACATCACGACCAACCGTGGCTGGGCCCGAAACCACTCGTGCACGACGAGATGGTTCGAGAAACACTCGACGCGAGTGATGCGCCGACCGGCCTCGTGTTCGATCAAGGGGCTCCATGTCGACGGATCCGATTCGGGAGCTTGCATCACCCGAAAGTCGAGTGCGTCGAGGTTCGTGAGCACCACGAATCGATCGCCCCAATGATCGAGGTGGTACTCGAGGTCGTCGCGACGTGCCACGACGAGTCGAGGCTCGCTCGTCGGATCATCAGCTGGCACGAGGTGGCTCTCACTCGACGTCTTCGAGTCGGAATCGATGATGATCCAGCGACCACTTCGCGACAGATCGACTCCGACGTAGAAACGTTCGTCGGGTTCGTGGAAGATTCGCACGTCGTCGCTGTGATCTTCCCCAACGCGGTGGCGCCAGACCGTGCTCGGTCGTTCGTGTTCGTCGTAGGTGACGTAGAAGAGATGTTTCGAGTCGCTGCTCCAGGCCGTTCCCGCCCATGACGTGTGCGGTATGCGGTCGTCGAGGTCGCGTCCGGTGTCGAGATCGCGCACGTGCATCGTGAAGTGTTCGCTGCCATCGGTGTCGAGGCTCCAGGCCAAACGTCGCCCGTCCGGACTGACGTCGAACGAACCGAGCGCGAAGTAGTCGTGCCCCTCGGCCGCGAGGTTCTCGTCGAGCAACAACTCGCCCCCGTCGTGGGCCGCGTCGCGTTCGCGTGCCCGCGAGTGGATGGGATAGTCGCGACCCTCCTCGGTGCGGGTGATGTACCACCAACCATCCTTCAGCACCGGAACCGACTGGTCGGTCTCTTGGATGCGCGACTTGATCTCGGCGAAGAGTTCATCGACGAGCCCCGTGTGATCGGCGAACCACCGATCGGTCGCGGCGTTCTCGGCGCGAAGGTGGGCGATGGTGTCGGGGTCGTCGCGGTCGCTCAACCAGTGGAACTCGTCGATGACGTCGCCGGTGGGGCGGTGGTGCACGTGGGGGACGCGCTTGGGCGACGGTGCACTCATGCGCACGAGGGTACGACCGGCGCACGGGTGTGCCACATGTTCGCGCCCCGCCTCGGCAGAGGTCGCGGACTCGCGGTTAGCGTTCGGGGCGTGCGGGTGTGGATCGACCAGGATTTGTGCACGGGCGATGGCCTGTGTCTCGACCATTGTCCCGACGTGTTCGTGCAACTCGAGGACGGCATCGCCTACGTCGCCGAGTCCGGACAGGCACTGAACGATCCGGGTGGATCCGGCAGCTTGGCGTGGGTGCCGCTCAAGCACTACCAAGCGGTCGTCGACGCCGCCGAGGCGTGCCCGGGCGAATGCATCTTCATCGAGATGCCGGCCGTGACCGCCGGCGAGTTGCGGGCCAGCGCCTAGCTAATTCCCTGGCCGGCGCCGAGCCGATTCCCTGGCCAGCGCCTAGCTAATTCACGGCTTCGACCAGCCGAAACCCGCCGGGCAATTGTTACTATGGCCGTAGTGGAAATTCCGCCCCGCCCCTGGGCTGAAACACAGGAGTCACGGTGACCTCTTTCGATCTCGACCTCAGCAAGTACTCACTCGGCTGGAGCGACGACGTCGAGTACGCCTTCAAGCCCGAGAAGGGTCTCAACAAGGCGGTCGTCGATCAGATCTCGTGGTGGAAGGGCGAGCCGAAGTGGATGACGCAGTTCCGCGAACGCAGCTTGCGCTTGTTCGACAAGAAGCCGATGGCGCCGTGGTTCGCACAGAACATGCCCGACATCGAC
>JBJTIO010000001.1:0-12363 GCA_046095045.1 Actinomycetota bacterium | reverse complement strand
TCACCACCGTCGAGCAACCGACGCTGTTCGGCGACGGTCGTCGGACGCGACGGGATCATCTCAGCCGTTGATCAAGTCGGCGTAGAACGGCAGCACTTGCGCGGGTCCGCTCACGAGGAACGTGGTGATGCAGGTTTCCTTCCACATCGCCAACTCGTCCTTGATCTTGGCCGGGGGACCGACCAGAGCGACGTCCTCGACCATCTTCAACGGAATGGCCGCGGCCGCTTCGGCCTTCTTGCCTTGCAGGTAGAGATCCTGCACGCGGGTGGCAACGTCCTCGTAGCCCATGCGGGCGAACACTTCGAAGTGGAAGTTCGCTCCCTTGGCGCCCATGCCTCCGGCGTAGAGAGCAAGGAACGGTCGCACCATGTCGGCGCACTTCTCGGCGTCGTCGCCGGGGATCATCATCACGGTCGAGGCGACCTCGAAACGTGACGCCTTGTCGGCATCTCCCGACTTGGCGAAACCTTCGTTCAGGCAACGGCGATAAAAGCCGTCCTCCTTCGGCGCGAAGAAGAGTGGCAACCAGCCGTCGCAGATCTCGGCCGACAACGCCACGTTCTTCGGACCCTCGGCAGCGAGAAAGATGGGGATGTCCCGACGCAGAGGATGAACGGTCGGCTTCAACGCTTTGCCGAGTCCGGCCCCGTCGGCTCCGGTGTAGGGAAGGTCGTAGAACGCACCGTGTTTCTCGACCGGTGTTTCGCGCGCCAACACTTGACGCACGATGTCGACGTACTCACGGGTACGCGCGAGGGGCTTGCCGTACGCCTCGCCATACCAGCCTTCGACGACCTGAGGACCGCTCGCTCCGAGGCCGAGGATGAAACGACCGTTCGACAAGTGATCGAGAGTGATCGCGGCCATGGCGGCGGCCGTTGGCGTACGCGCGCTCATCTGCATGATCGCGGTTCCGAGTCGCACGTTGGTGGTGTTGGCGCCCCACCACGCGAGCGGCGTCAGGGCATCACTGCCGTAGGCCTCGGCGGTCCAGATCGAGTCGAAGCCAAGACGGTCGGCTTCCTTCACCGCTTCGAGTGCTCCCGCGGGCGGTCCGGCGCTCCAGTAACCGGTGTTGTAGCCGAGCTTCATCGTCTTGTTCGAGGTCATGCACCGAACGCTAGGGCGAGAGGCGTCGGGGTGCGCCATCCGGCGACGGATGAACTCGCGGGGTGCGTCGTCAGGACGGGTCGAATGTGATCGGCAGTTTCTCGGGTCCGAAGATCGCCACGGTGGAAGGCTTCCAAGTGACCTCGCCGTCGATGCGCAGGTTCTTCATTCGCTTCGCCATCAGCGGCAGGGCCTCTTGTTGCTCGGCGCGCGCGAGGGCGGCGCCGAGGCAGTAGTGGATTCCCGAACCGAACGTCATCTGCGGTTGGCCGACAGGCTCGCGCGTGATGTCGAACGTGTCGGGATCGGAGAAGACGGCCCCGTCGCGGTTGGCCATCGCCAACGCGGGTGTGACGAGGGTTCCCTTCGGGAAGAGGATGCCCTTGTATTCGATGTCCTCGCTCGCGAACCGACCGGTCGCGCGCACCGCTCCGAAATAGCGCATCGTTTCCTCGACGGCTTTGGGTGCGAGTTCGGGTTGCTCGGCGAGAAGTTTCCATTGGTCGGGATGCTCGGCGAAGAGCCCGACCGAACAGCCCAATTGGTTGCGTGTCGTGTCGGTGCCACCGACGATAACCGCCTGCACCATCATCACCAATTCGATCTCACTCAATTTGTCGCCGGCCTCCTCGGCCGCGATGAGACTCGTGATCAGGTCGTCGGCCGGTTTGTTGCGACGATCGGCGATGAGGTCGAGCGTGTACGCCTCGAGTTCGTCCTGAGCGGCGAAGATCTCGGTGAGTTGATCGGAATCGGTGGCGTTGAAGATGTTCAACACCTGTTCGGCGAGGCGGCTGAAGAGTTGCCAGTCCTCCTTGGGCGCGCCGAGCAACTCGCAGATGATCGGGATGGGGTAGGGGTCGCACACGTCGGCGGCGAGTTCGCAACGACCGGACCGCGTGACCGGATCGAGCAGCGAGTTCATCACCTCGCGCATGAACGGTCGCAGCCGATCGGCCGAGCGCGGTGAGAACGACGGCGCCACCAAACGACGCAGTCGAGTGTGCACCTCGCCCTCGGCCGACAGGATCGACTCGCGTCGACGTTCGGCCAGGCGCGGATCGTCGAGACCGAACGCCGAGGCGGCGAGAGCCGCCGCACTGTGCCAACGTTTGTCGCGCAGGATCGCGACGCAGTCCTCGTAGCTCAAGATCGGATAGGCGAAGACACCCTTGGCGATCCAGGACTCCTTGGCTATCGCACCGAGCATGGCGCGGTGTTCGCGAGCGTCGGCGAAATCGAAGGTGACCGCGGGTAGATCGAGTTCGGAAACGGGAGTGACCATGTCCCGACCCTAATGTCGATGTTGTGAACGAGGTACATCGGGCGACACGCGACGACCTGCGCCCCATCACCGAGACGCTCGCTCGGGCGTTTCACGACGACCCGGTGGTCGTCCACATTCAGGGAGGCACCTACGACGAGCGACGTTCGCGACTCGGCTTCGAGATGTTGGGTCGCAACATGCTGGATCACGGCGAAGTGTTGCGCACCGAGGGTTTCGAGGCGGCGGCGTTGTGGGCGCGCCCCGGCGAGTGGCGCGTGCCGGTGACGGGAATCGTTCGCACTCTTCATCTCACCCTCGCCGCGTATCGATTCGGAATTTTTCGCGCGCTCTCGTGGTTGAGTCGCGTCGAAAAAGTGCACCCGGACGAGCCGCACTACTACCTCGAAGTCCTGGGAACCGACCCGGTGCATCAGGGACGGGGTTTCGGAGCGGCCCTCGTGACCCCGATGCTCGATCGGGCCGACGACGAAAAAGTCGGCGCCTACCTCGAGTCGTCGAAGGCATCGAATGTTCCGTATTACCGACGTTTTGGATTCGAGGTGGTACGCGAATTGACCCATCGAACCGCCCCCACCGTCTGGACCATGTGGCGCGACCCCCGCTGACGGCGCGCCTCCGAGCGTGGGTGCGTGCGGTCACTAAGGTTGGATCATGAAGACCTACCGCAATTTCATCGATGGCAAATACGTCGACGCCGCCGACGGACGCACGCTCGACGTGGTCAACCCGGCGACCGGACAGGCGTACGCCACCGCACCGCTGTCGTCGCCGACCGATGTCGATGCCGCGATGCGCGCCGCATCGACGGCTTTCGAGAGTTGGCGTGATTCGACGCCGAAGGACCGGTCGCTCGCACTCTTCCGCATCGCCGACGCCATCGAGGCGCGCGCCGAAGAGTTCATCGCCCTCGAATCGGAGAACTGCGGCAAGCCGATCGGCATCACGCGCTCCGAGGAAATTCCGCCGATGGTCGATCACGTGCGTTTCTTCGCGACCGCCGCGCGACACCTCGAAGGCAAGAGCGCAGCCGAATACGTGCCCAACATGACGAGTTACATCCGTCGCGAGCCGATCGGTGTGTGTGCTCAGGTCGCTCCCTGGAACTACCCGATGATGATGGCGGTCTGGAAGTTCGCTCCGGCGATCGCCGCGGGCAACACCGTGGTGCTGAAACCGTCGGACACGACGCCAGTGACCACCACGTTGCTCGCCGAGATTTGTGCCGAGTTCCTTCCACCCGGTGTGATGAACGTGGTGTGCGGTGATCGCGACACGGGTCGAGCGATGGTGGTGCACGACGCTCCGTCGCTCGTGAGCGTCACTGGTTCGGTGCGCGCCGGCATGGAAGTCGCCGAGGCGGCGGCCAAGTCACTCAAGCGGGTGCACCTAGAACTGGGAGGCAAGGCCCCGGTGGTGGTGTTCGACGACGCTGATGTCGCCGCGGCCGCCGAGGGAATCGCGATCGGCGGCTACTTCAACGCCGGACAGGACTGCACCGCGGCGACGCGCGTGCTCTGCGCGCCCGGTGTGTACAAGGACTTCGTCGCGGCCCTCACCGAGCAGGCCAAGTCGACCCAGTGCGGTATGCCCGACGACGACGTGCTGTTCGGACCCGTGAACAACCCGAATCAGTTGGCGCGAGTGTCAGGGTTCTTCGATCGCCTGCCCGCGCACGCGCAGGTGAACGCGGGTGGTGCGCGTCAGGGAACGAGCGGGTTCTTCTTCCCGCCGACCGTGGTCAGCGATCTGCGTCAGAACGACGAAATGATCCAGAACGAGATCTTCGGACCGGTCATCACGGTGCAGAAGTTCAGCGACGAGGACGAGGCCGTTCGTCTTGCGAACGGCGTCGAGTACGGGTTGGCGTCCAGTGTCTGGACCCGCGACTTCGCTCGTGCGATGCGCATGACGAAGCGCCTCGATTTCGGATGCGTGTGGGTGAACACGCACATCCCGATGGTCGCCGAGATGCCGCACGGCGGATTCAAGAAGTCCGGCTACGGCAAGGACTTGTCGGCGTACGCCCTCGACGACTACACGCGCATCAAGCACGTGATGGCGAATCTCGCCTGATTTCAGCGGTCGTATTCTTTCAGGGTTCGTTTTTCAGCCGTCGTATTCGGCCGCGGTTTCGGTGAGTGCCTCGGTGAGGACCCGCCCGATGAAACGCAGTTCGTCGGGGCCGCACACGAGCGTGGGTGCGAGAACGAGCACCGGATCGGCCCGATCGTCGGCGCGACAGATGAGACCCTTGTCGTAAATACGCGGTGACAGTTGGTCGCGCAGGATCCAATTGCATTCGTCGGCGTCGAACGTCTGCTTGGTCGCTTTGTCCTTCACCAACTCGATCACGCGGAAGTAACCGCACCCCCGAATGTCGCCGACGAACGGGAGGTCGCGCAACGACTCCATCACCTCGTCGAAAACGCCCTCGTTGCGCAACACGTTTCCGAGAATGTCGTCGCGCTTCATCACCTCGAGGTTCGCCAGTGCGACCGCGCAACTCACCGGGTGCCCACCGAAGGTGAGACCGTGCAGGAACACCGAACCATCGGTCTCGACGAAGGGCGCCGCGATCCGGTCGCTCGCGATGAACCCTCCGAGAGGGGCATAGCCACTGGTGACCCCCTTGGCGAAGATGATCATGTCGGGCTGGTAGCCGAATCGCTCGCAGGCGAAGAAGTGTCCGAAACGACCGAACGCACAGATGACCTCGTCGCTCACGAGAAGGATTCCGTACTTGTCGGCGATCTCGCGTATGCGCGCCCAGTAGCCCTCCGGGGGCACGATCGCGCCTCCGGTGTTCTGCACGGGCTCCATCACGATCATCGCCACCGTGTGAGGTCCCTCGCGCAGGATCGTGCGCTCGACCTCGTCGGCGCAGTCGAGGGTGCACGCGTCGCGGTTCGCGCACGACCCACAGCGGTAACGGTTGGTGTTGGGCACTTTCACCGCCCAGGGCAAGAGGGGCTCGAACGGTTCGCGGATGGCGGGGATACCGGTGATGCTGAGCGCACCGAGCGTGGTGCCGTGGTAGGCGTAATCGCGGCTGATCACCTTGCGGCGCTCGGGCTGTCCGATCGCGGCGAAGTATTGGACCGCGACCTTCCAGGCCGATTCGAGGGCCTCTCCGCCTCCCGAGGTGAAGAACACGCGATTGAGATCGCCCGGGGCGAGCGCGGCCAATTCGGCGGCGAGGCGAATCGCGGGGTCGTGGCCGAAACTCCAGAGCGGAAAGTAGGCGAGTCGACGGGCCTGTTCCTCGGCGGCCGCTGCCAACTCGGTGCGACCGTGCCCCACGTTGACGGTGAAGAGGCCCGACAGACCGTCGAGGTAGCGCTTCCCGGATCGGTCGTACACCCACGGACCGTCGCCCCGCTCGATGATGGGCAGTCCCTGACGTTGCACGGCGGCCAAGTTGGTGAAGTGGCCCCACAGGTGACGTTGGGCGAGAACGACCGACGGGTCGCTTTGAGGGGTGGACACGCGAATCCTCCGGGATCGACTCCCCAAAGGTAGTCGCATTCATTGACTGGGCTCGGACTCCCTGTGTCCTATAGTCGCAGGTGGTGGCCACCACGGTGGGCGCTGTCGCTCGTCGTGTTCGTCCCGGCGATTCGACGACGAGACACAGGTATTCACATCTCAGGTATTCACAGATCGGGGGACATGCCAGGTGAGCGGTCAGCGCGGCGCAGTCGAATTGGAGAACCTCACCAAGCGCTTCGGCAGCATGGTGGCGGTCGACTCGGTCAGCCTGAGCGTTCAGCCCGGTGAGTTCTTGTCGTTGCTCGGACCGTCGGGTTGTGGCAAGACCACCACGTTGCGCATGTTGGCCGGGTTCGAGCAGCCCGATGCCGGACACATTCGGATCAGTGGTCAATACGTGCAGGGTGTTCCTCCGTACAAGCGCGACGTGAACACGGTGTTCCAGCACTACGCGCTCTTCCCGCACATGACGGTCAGCGAGAACGTCGCTTACGGATTGAGGCAGCAGGGCGTCGCCAAGTCGGAGATCGCGGTGCGGGTGGCCGAGGCCCTCGACATGGTGCAGATGACCAAACTGGCCGATCGCAAACCGCGACAAATGTCGGGCGGTCAGCAGCAGCGAGTGGCGGTGGCGCGAGCCCTCGTGAATCGGCCGAGCGTTCTGTTGCTGGACGAACCTCTCGGCGCCCTAGATCGCAAGTTGCGCGAGGAGATGCAGATCGAGTTGAAGTTGTTGCAGAGTCGCCTCGGCATCACCTTCATCTTCGTGACTCACGATCAGGAAGAAGCGATGAGCATGAGCAATCGCATTGCGATCATGCTCGAGGGGCACATCGAACAATTGGGCGACCCCGAGACGGTGTACGAGCACCCGGCCTCGGCCTTCGTCGCCGGATTCATCGGCCGCAACAACTTCTGGCAGGGCGTCGCCACCGAGCATGGCAGTCGTGCTGACGACGGTACGGTGTTTGTGGCCAGCCGACCCGAGGAGGACGTGCCGAACGACGAGCCGACTCTGTCGGCGGTTCGACCCGAGTGCATCAACCTCAGCGCGGAGCGACCGAGCAGTGATGCCAACATGACCAAGGGCGTGGTCGCAGGCGTGTCGCACTTCGGAGACGTGTTGCAATACGTCGTCACGTCCGGTGATCGCGACATTCTCGTGCTCACGCCCCGTGCGAATGCCAGCCGTTTCCACTCCGGCGACGAGGTGTTCTGCACGTGGTCGGCCGACGACGTGTATTTGTTCTCGGCCCGCCAAGCCGACATCGTGATGGCCGACGCCACGGAATAGATCGAGCAATCAACGGATACAGCCAGCAAGTTCAACCAGAAAGTCCAACCAGCAAGGAGATACCCATGACCACCGACAACAACTCGAACGAAACTTCGAACAACAAGATTCCGCAGTTGCGGATGCTGGCTCCGGAGAGTTTCCGCACGAAGCTCACCCGTCGCGCCATCTTCCAGATGGGAACGGCCGCGGCCGGATTGGCCATCGTGGCCGCCGCGTGTGGTGGAGACGACGGTGGCTCGGGTGGAGGTTCCGGAACGACCGAAGGTCCCGGATCGACCGAGGCGCCCGGAGGTACACAAGCATCGGGTGACTGGAGTCGCGTGATCAACGCGGCCTCGGGTTCGCTCGCGATGTACACCTGGGGTGACTACAACGATCCGCTGCTGGTCGGCGAACAGGCCGAAGGCGCGATCGGCGTGACGATGAAGGTCGACTACTTCAACAGCAACGAGGACCTCATCACCAAGTTGTCGACGTCGGGCGGCAGCAGTGGTTTCGACATCGTGGTGCCGACCGGTCCGTACATCCCGCAGATGATCGAGAAGGGTCTCATCCAGAAGTTCGACAAGTCGTTGATCCCCAACATGGTCAACGTCGACCCGAATTACTTGGCGCAGGAATGGGACCCGAACAACGAGTACTCGGTCTGCAAGAACTGGGGCACCACGGGCTTCTTCTGGGACAGCACCGTGATCACCCGCGATCTCGTCACGTGGGCCGACTTCTTCGACGCCTGCATGAACGAGGCGAGCGGAAACTGCTCGGTTCTCGACACCGGTCCGAACCTGTGGGGCGCGTGGTGCTGGGCCAACGGCAAGGACTGGAACGGAACCGACGCGGCCGATCTCGACGCCTGTGAGGCGTTCCTGGTCGACGAACTTGCGCAACACATCAAGAAGTTCGATAGTTACCCGAGCACCGCGATCGCCGAAGGTGCGTACGCCTTGTCGATGGCGTGGAACGGTGACGCGCGTCAGGCGTACTTCCGTATCGAGGAAGCCGGTGGCGACCCGACCGTCTGGAAGTGGGCGCTCGCTTCGCCCAACACCGAACTATGGATGGACAATTACTGCATCGCTGCGGGCGCACCGAACCCCGAGGCGGCCCATGCGTGGATCAACTGGGAGCTCATTCCCGAGATCTCGATCCAGGATCTGCAGTACCACGGCTACCACACGGGCATGAAGAGCATGTCGCAACTGATCGAAGAGTTGGCTCCCGACCTCGAGTTCGGCGACATGATCTTCTTCGATGACACTCAAGTAGCCACCATGTCGACGCAGGAAATCACCGAAGCGATCGATCGCCAGGTGGACATCCTCAACAAGATGAAGGCCAAGGCCGGGGCCTGATAACGGGTGACGGCGGCGCTGACTGATCGCGCTCGACGGAGGTGGCGGGGGCCCAAGTTCGCCCTCGCCCTTCCGTCGATCATCTGGTACGCGCTGTTCTTCGTCATTCCGATCGCGTTCATCATCGTCTACTCCTTCGGCACGAAGGACACGACGAAGTTGCTGCCCGTCGATCTGGGCAAGCTGACCACGGGCAACTACTCCGAGGTCTTTGACGACACGTTCTTCAAGACGTTCAAGGCCACCTTGCGCATCTCGGTAATCGCCACCCTGATGTGTCTCGTGATCGGCTTGCCCGTCGCCTACTTCGCCGCGTTCAAGGTGAGCGAAAAGTGGCGGGCGGCGATTCTGGCCCTCGTCGTGATCCCGAGCTTCACGTCGTTCCTCATCCGCACCGTCGCATGGCGCATCCCGCTCGCGCCGAAAGGTGAGTTCTCGCGGTGGCTGATCGACCTCGGTCTGATCGGTGACAAGGGAATCCAGTTGCTCGAGACCCAGACCGCGGTGCAAATTGCGATCGTCTACAACTACCTCGGCTTCATGATCCTGCCGTTGTTCGTGGCGTTCGACCGCATCGATGTGCGCATGCGCGAGGCGAGCAAGGATCTCGGTGCCGGTCGCATCACCACGTTCCTCTCGGTCACGCTTCCGCTCGCCGGACCCGGTATCGCGGCGGGCGTGCTGCTCACCTTCATTCCGATGTGCGGCGACTACGTGACCGCCACGGTGTTGGGTGGCGCCAAGGGCAACATGATCGGGTCGATGATCGCGTCGCAGTTCTCTCAGGCGCAGAACTGGCCTTTGGGCTCGGCGATGGCGGTGCTCATGATCGGCGCGGTGCTTCTGGCTCTCGTTGTGGGTGTGGTGATCGTCTGGGTGATTCCGCGTCTCGTTGGCTTGCTTGGACCGGTGTCGGAGTCGGTGCGTCGCAGCATGCACGAGAGACGCACGGCCAAGGCCGAAGCCGGAACCTTGCGTCGGTCGAGTCGCACCGACGTCAATCGCCTCTTGATGGCCGTGTGGGCCGTGTTGGTGTTGGTCTTCCTCTTCATCCCGATCGCTCTGGTGTTCCGACACTCGTTCAACGGCGGATCGTCGTTCGCCATTTGGTCGGGTGAGACGAGCACGAAGTGGTGGGGTGAACTCTTCGACGGCGGTGCGACATGGGCGATGATCGTGCGCTTCGTGGTGATCGTGGCTGTCGCATTGGTGCTCAAGCAGGTCTTGGCGCGCACCACCGATGTCTCCCCTCGTCGATTGAACTGGGTCGGGCCCGGCGGGTTCGCGCTCGCGGTGATCGTGAACGGACTGATGACCGATTGGTTCCGCAAGATCTTCGACTTCGCCGGAATCGGTGACGCCATTCGCAACTCGTTCCTCGCCGCGTTCGGCGCGACGGTCATCGCGGTGGTGCTCGGTGGGTTGAGCGGTGTGGCCCTCGCGCGTCGGCTTGGCACTTGGACCAAGGTGTTCATGGCGACGGTGTTCTTGATTCTCGTCACGCCCGAAGTGATGGACGCCATCGCTCTCGTCACCTGGTTCCAGCGACTGCAGGATGTGCCGATTCTCGGATACGTCTTCAAGAACGGCATCGGACCATTCAGTGGAGGCATGCACAAGTTGTTCGTCGGTCAGTCGTTGTATGCGAGCGCGGTGGTCACCTTGATCGTGCGGGCTCGTTTGTCGGGTCTCGACGAGTCGCTCGAGGA
This sequence comes from Actinomycetota bacterium, assembly GCA_046095045.1. Lineage (GTDB taxonomy): Bacteria > Actinomycetota > Acidimicrobiia > Acidimicrobiales > Ilumatobacteraceae > Casp-actino8. The sequence continues at coordinate 2,115 of JBJTIO010000001.1, read as the reverse complement.
GGCTGCGGCCGACCTCGGTGCACCGCCCGCACGCGCATTCCGACAGATCACACTTCCGCTCATCTCGTCGGCTCTGGTGGCCGGCGGATTGCTGTCGTTCACGCTGTGCCTCGACAACGCCGTGATTTCGACACTGGTGAGCGAGGCGGGCAGCACGACATTCCCCGTGGCGCTTCTCGGTGCGACCAAGTCGACGATCAAGCCGTTCTGGGGAGTCGGAGCGGTGATGCTCTTCATGATCACGATGGGCGCTCTCGCATTCGTCGCGATGGTCTTGCGACGTTCGGGCGAATCATCGAGCGACATCGCCGCCACCCTCGCTGGCGGCTGATCGCTTCATGCACGTCGTGGTGGTGGGGGCCGGCCTCGCCGGTCTGAGCGCAGCCGAGACGCTTCTTGGTGGTGGTGCCAGTGCTGGTACTGGTGGTGGTGTCAGTGCTGGCGTCGACGTGACCTTGATCGACGCCGGCCATCGACCCGGGGGTCGCACTCGCACGGTGCGCGATCGATTCGCGGGTGGGCTGGTTGCCGAAAGCGGCGCGGAATGGGTCGACAGTGTGCATTGGCGCGTGCGCGAGTTGATGACTCGTTACGGCGTGCGCGACCAAGGCGAGCCGGTGCCCTGGACCACCGTGCGCCGTTGGCTCTTCTGGGATGGGCGCTTGGAGTCCGGACACGACCTCGATCGACTCGAACCAGATCTGTTCGATGCCGTCGAGCGATACGAGGACGCCACCGATGCGCCGGCTGCGGCCTTGCTCGATCCCTCGCGACCCGATCTGCATCCCGACGCCGCCAGCCTCGACGCCCGCTCGTTGGCCGATGTGATCGAAGGGTTCGGGCGTGACCGTGCGCTCGGTCCGGCGGCACGCCTACTGGTGACCCGTAACTCCCAGGGCGAGTTCGCATCCGAACCGCGGAACGTGTCGTGTCTGTTCGTCGCCCAACAACGCGCCTACGAGCGCATCGAAGCGCAACGCCAAGGTGTCGCGATCACCGCCAATCGCGTGGCGGGTGGAACCTCACAACTCGCCGAAGGATTGGCGCGTGATCTGGCCGCGCGCTCGGGTCGACGGTTTCGGCTCATGTTCGGTCATCGATTGCGATGGATCGAACAGGACGTGGATCGGGTGACTCTGGGGGTCGGCGACGAGATCATCACCGCGGATCACGTGGTCTTGGCGTGTTCGTTGGTGCCGTTGCGACGCGTCGAGTTCCGCTCGCCGATGCCCGCACCATTGGCTGATGCCGTGGCGTCACTGGGGTACGGCGCGATCACGAAGACCGCGGTGCAATTCGATCGGCGCACCTGGGCGGCCGGATACGGCACGACCGACACTGTGTCGCAGCGGATCTACGACTGCGCGGTGGATCAGGTCGCGGTCGGGCGTGATCCGGACTCGGGAATCCTGATGGCGTACTGCGGCGGCGACGGAGGAGCGAGGTTGGCCACTCTCGAGGAGGATGAGCGTCTCGCGACGATCACCGCCGACATGCGGCGCGTGCACGGCATCGATGCTGGTGTGAATGTACTCGGATCGTTCTCGCGTGCTTGGTCGTCGCATCAGAACTACGGCGGCGCCTATGCCGTGTACGAACCCGGTCAAGTGATACGCCATTGGCAGGTGCTGCGCGAACCGTGGGGACGCGTGCATCTGGCGGGGGAGCACGTCGCCACCTGCACCGGCTACATGGAAGGCGCGATCGAATCCGGCCGCGACGTGGCCGCCCGAATCATCGGGTGAGAGCAACTCGGTCCGCTTGCTCTCAGACCGCCGCGAGCAATTCGATGTCGAGCCTGTCCTCGTGAACTGCCTGATGATGGCGTGAGCACAAGGGGATCAGATTGTGGAGGTCGGTTGAGCCACCGTTTTCCCAGTGGTCGATGTGGTGGATGTGGCAACGCTCGAAACCGACGTCGCATCCTGGTGATGCGCATGTTCGATATCGCGCCTCGAGTGCTCGGCGCTGATTGACGGTCGCCAGACGTTTGCTTCGCCCGACATCGATGGGAACCGAAGAGCCGTCAAAAACAATGGGGATGATGGCAGCGTCACACGCCAATCGGCGAACGGTTTCCACGGGGAGATCGGCCCCGGAACTCGTTCGGCACAC